>DLGM01000259.1:8273-18383 GCA_002482705.1 Cyanobacteria bacterium UBA7694 | reverse complement strand
AAGCCGACTATTGGCTGGACGTGACCTATGGCATGGCGGGCAGTGCCATCGGCAATGGCGCGATTCTCTTAACCGTTATTGGCCTCGACTTAGCCCCTGGTCTCCTCGGTCAGTCAGGCGACTGGGTCAACAGTGCCGCCCCTTGGCTGGCCTTCCTGATTCTCGTCCCGATTGCATCCACGACACTGATGTTACATTTTGCCGCCCCAACCCCAGAGGGCATTGAAACCGACTTTTGGCAAACCCTGTTGGGGAGCAGTGCAGGGGTCGTGTTACATACCCTGCTGCTTATTCCCCTGGTTTTGGCTTTTAACCAGGGCAATGTTTCTGAGACCTTTTATCTGCTGGCCCCGGCCGGGTTTCTGAGTGGCGTACTCACCGAAGGCCTAGTCAGTGCCCTGTTTCATAACCAGTCACGGCGCTGGGTGGTACAGGCGAGTGCTCCAGGCACTGCGGGCCTGATGCTGGTACACCGCCTCGCATTTTAAGGCAAGCGCGCAGATCAACCTCAAAAAACCGCTTCCACGGAAAAGCAAACCGGGCGATCTCCAGTGTTTCTATCCCCCAATGAACCCATTGGGGCTGCCAGTTGCGGAACTGGTCATTTAAAAAGGCAATCGCTTTGACACAGGCATTGAGGGTGACCGGTTCGCTGTAGTGAGCACATAATTGCTGGCGCAGATGGCCCTGGTACCAGCCATCGTCCGCATAACGCTCAATCAAAAAGCGCAGATGGGCTTCGGAGTCTGAAAATGAGTGAGCCAGCTTGAGCCAAGCCAGAGCGGTGCCGAGGGTATTACCGGCTGTATTCCAGGCACTATAACCCCTGAGCCGAAATAACAACTGCTGCTCTTCCAGCGCTTGCAGCAGGGGCAAATCACCCCCATTGGCAAAACGGACATCGGCCAAGGCAACGGGCAGCCCCGCTGTCAACAAACGCTCCAGGGCTTGAGCCACCTGTTCGGGGGCATAAGTCAGCGGCGGCACTTCGCGCTCTAGGTACTGATCGCGCTGCGGCATCTCAGTGGGATTGTGAATCCAGAGCCGGGCATCCGGCTCATCGGTTACCAACACCACACCAGCGGCCCGCGCCTGGGCTGCCAACGTAGCACTCAGGGGAATACCTTCATAACGGGTCACGGCATCAGCCTGTTCAGGGTGCGTCCAGTGAATTTGCACCCGCAAGGGGGTCGGAGCCAAGACCCGAGCCACCAAAGTGTGAGCCAGTTCATCGGCCCCAGGGTACATCCACACCCTCTCTTCTAGGCCCAACTGCTGAATGTGGGCCGCCAATGCCTGACGCTCCTGAACATTCCATCCATAGGTAGTGCCGTCGTCACAGCCCAAGGTCAGGCTGGCCAACAGGCCGTCGGCTACCCCCTGCACCATTTGCTCTAAGAGGGCATAATTGCGCGCCCGCAGGGCGCGGTAGTCAGCAACAATGTCGACCGGAACCGCTTGCTGAGCAGCCAGCAAGGCTTGGGCTCCTGCGGGGCTGGGCTCTACCTGTTGCTGATGTTCACAGGCAGAAAGGTGGTGAATCTCTCGGCCATACTGAGCCCAGTAGGATTGCTCTTCCGTGGCATCATGGCTGTCCGAAATGCGCTGGAGGGTGGCAAAACCGTGAATCACCAGCTCGGGATGGCTCGCTTTTAGAGCACACAAGCGTTCCCAGTGGTGTGCGAGCTGACTTTGGGGAGCCCGGCTCTGGCGTGAGGGAATCAGGCCGCCGTAGATCCAGGTATCCAAGCTGAGCAGCAAGAGCGGTGATGCGCTAACCCGGCTTTCGACCCAAGTATGCAGATCGCGCAAGCGCGCCGCACGGGTGGGGTTGCCCAACCACTCCAGCGGCGGCACTTGCAAGGTGGTACCCGCTATCGCCGCCAACGATTGGGGGAAGCGGGCCGTACAGGGACGATCATCCAGCGGGATAAAAAGGGCTGTGGCCATTATTTTTTAGCGCTGAAGAGATCCAGTACCGACTTTTTAATCACCGAGCCAAACTGGACAAATAACAGGCGGGAAAGCACACCAAGATAATTGGGCCAGGAGATATAACCATCCGGTGTTTCCCCTTCCGTTGAGAAGACGGAATCGCGCTCTGCATCTTCGTCAACAACCTGCTCACCCGCCACATTCATCCCCGAAAGCTCATAAAAGTCGAGGTTGAGCAGGGTAGGGTACATATCCCGAGGATTGAGCTTAATTTTTAAGAACTGGTCAATGGTATCACAGCCGTAATAAGTATCTTCGATCTGGGACATAATCTCTTTTTTGAGGTTGAGCGAAACCTCAACGACCCGGTTGAGGGGCAGCTTCTGAATAAACCACTCGACCATTTCTTCTGAAACTTCAGTGGTGCGCTTGAGCATACTGCTGAGGTGGGGCATTAAATCCCGGAGACGAAACTCCAGAGAAACCCCCACCCCCACCAAGCGATCCTCGGTACCCGTGAGAATAATTTTGGCAGCTTTGGGTTCAATAGGCTTTTCATCCAAAGAAAGGATGTAGGCCCCAATATCGATCATTTGGTGGTATAACATGCGCGTTTATTCGTCCTCATCCTCTTCTTCTTCATCCCAGTCATCATCCGCTTCGGCAGTCGCGGCACGCACCATACGCCCTACCAGCACAGCCCGTTGTTTGGCCGCTTTCTGGGCTCGCTTTTTGATCTTATCCTGGATGAGATGACTCCAGAGGGTGGGCTCTTCGGCCCGCAAGGTCGGTACTAAATTCGCCATAATGCGATAGTGAATATATTTCTCGATCTTTTCGATTTTGTCCTTTTGCCACTCTTCCGACTGCTCCAGGAACTCTTCGATTTCATAGAGATATTTTTCCGCAAGATTTTGCGCCACCACATGGGAAATTTCACGCATTCCCTGATGTGCCAACTCGGCTAAAAGTGCCGTCTGGTCGATATCTTCATGCATTTCTGGCAGGTTTGACTTAATATGCTGTTTAAAATCGTTAGCAGCAGTCACAGCCACAAAGTTGATCAGCATTTCGGACTGTTCAATATCATTGATCAGCGTGGCACGTTTCTCTTCACTGAACAGCAACATGCCTCGCACGGCTTTTGAGATTTCTTTATCAATGGCATCGAGCATCTCGTCTACCAATTCGTTCATTTGCCCGGTTTCTGTCGCCAATGACATCACTTCAGAACCGACCATCACATACTGCTGCTCTTTTTCATTGCCGTCGGAGTCGGTTCCCTCTTTAAAAATCGCCTTCATATCAGGCTTTTTGACGGTCTTATTCATAATTTCCTGAAAAGATTTAAGCCCACGTGGTTTATTGAGCTTTTTAGAGGTCGCGTATTCGTCAGCCTGCTCAACCAGCTCATTCATACCCACATTAAACAAATAGGCAAAACGGGGACGCTCTTTAAAATCAAGGGCCTTGCCAATTTGATACCAGACCTTGCGCAAACGGTTGGGAGTTTTTTCCTGCTCCGCTTGTAACTGTCTGATTTCAGCAGCTTCTTCTTCGTCGAGTTCGCCCACCATAAAGGCGAAAATGTCGTCAAAAAACTCGCTGTAGTACTCGATCTGTTTGGGAACATTATCCCCTTTGGTCATTGGAGCAATCACGCGCTCTTTGATTTTTTCCGGTAAGACAGGGGGAGCAGATTCGATCGAACGGGCCAAAATTTCGAGGGTCTTTTGCATGTGATGCAAATCGACCGGGGGATACCCTTGGGGATTGTTGACCGTAAACAGGCAGATAACGGCCTCAACAACCTCATTCACAATCGAAGGCGCTAACAGGGCGGATTTAATTCCGTAACCATTACAAAAAGCAATAAACGCCTGATCCGTATATTTGGTAACATCCGGGATCATGAGCGGTTGACGCGTATTGCGCACCTGCTCAATGGCATCAAAGAGGGGCGGAGGCGGCGTCAAAGGCGGCTGAGGAGCCGGGGGTTGGGCATGCAGGAACACCTCTTCAAGATCGGGCAACTGCCCACCTTTCGGAGGTTCTTTGGGAAAAGGCTTGTGAAACAAGAGTTTTGGCTGGTCATCCTCTTTTTCAACCTTTTCTTTGATCTCCATGACTTCGCCATTGACCATAACCCGCTTGACCTTAACCTCTGGCTTAGCCTCAACGGGCTTGGGAGGGAGGTTACTCTGCTGGCGTACAATACAGATCGGCCCCATTTGTGGGTGTTCCTCGAACATGGCAACAGCAACATGATCCGCTTTCAGCATCAGCTTCATGCGATTGGCCGCCAACTTGTACATCATCGGCGGGTCAATGACGGAGTGTTCCAGCTCGGAGTGGAAGTTGGAGACCAGCTTGCTGAGCTCCATGGCGCGCATTTTCTCTTGCTCTATGCGCTTCTTTTGTTCTGCCAGGGCGCGTTTCTGTTCACGGGTTAGCTTTTGGGGCGGTTGTCCACCAGGCGCAACCGGTTGTGCACCAGGGGGAAGATTGGGGTTCTGCATCGCCTATCCTTTCCTCAATAAGGGCCTTGTTCCACAGCACAAAAGGGCCAACTGTAAGTGCCTCTGCACTTACAGGGATTCTTCGATATCTTCTTCTTCGTCTTCTTCCTCGGGGTTATACTTGGCCCCTTTCTTCAACGGCGTTTTGATCGTTACATTGAAGGATTTACCGCCCACACGGAAAGACATCTGGGCACTGTCGCGGCCTACGTCAATTTCAAAATCGCGGCCCGAGAATACTTTGCCCATAGCGGCTGCCATTGCTCGCATCGCCGCCGGCGGAATCGTTTGGCCTGCCCCCAACAGCGAGCGGGGGGGGACATCATTCTGAATTTGTTTGTGGGCATTTTGGAGATTTTGGACAAATTTGCCCATGGTATTGTCCTGGGCCAAACGCATGATCGCCTGCTGATCCTGGGTTGGCAACTGGGTAAGCGCGTTCACTGCCGTAGAAGGTAACTTGACCTGCTGCTGAATTTGGTTAAACTGCTTGGCGTCAACTTGGGGGGCCTGTTTGACAGGCGCAGCCGTTTGAGGTGCAGGGGCCTGCTGAGGAGCCTGAACCTGGGGTGTCTGGGGCGCTACTCTGTTTACTCCGCCGAGGGACATAGGCATCTCCTTATGGAGGTTTTAATTTCTATTGTATACCACACGCCCCTACACATCCAGAGCGGGGTTCCAAGACAAGCAAAAGAAAGCGCGACTTTCCTGTAGCTGTCTCCCCGGTGTCCCTAACTGGCGCTATACTAAAAACAGTCAGTGATCGCGATCGAGGCCCTTGTCTGTGAGTGAGTTCTTAATTCCCCTTCTGCATTTAACCCCTGCCATCCGGGCTTTTTTAATCAACCAGTTGGTGAGCGACCAAGACGCTCCTGAACTGGCCTTGGTACTCCTTGAACCCGACGCTGACCGCGAACCCCCCACCGAAATCCGCCGCCGCCTAAAAGCCAAACTCAATACCCTGGCACAGGCAACACAGGGGGGCGAAAGCCTCCTGGTCCAAGCCTGTGAGCACATTGTCCAATTCGCACTGCTGCACCCAACCGCAGCCGCTGAACTCCAACAACTCAATCAGCTCTTGCCCGAAGGCTTACACTTTAGCCCCCAATCCGGGCGCTTATTAATTGACCTCACCCGTTATCGCCAAGGGGCCATGGGCCAAGAAGACAGTCACGTCTACAACTATATTGCCCATACCCCCGTGACCCCACCCCAGCCCCCCCTTGCCCCAGTTCCTGCGCAACGCCCAATCTCCGCGACCGAGGCACCCCCACCCCCTGATCCACAGGCCCAAGAAGCCCTCGNNAAACCCTTCAGGGTATTCGCCAGCGCCGCATGGAGCTGTTAAAAAAAGTAAGGAGTGAAATGCATGGCTAGTCCCCTTGATGCTTTTCGGCAGCATTGCCAACCGCTCTACGGTTTTGTGTATAAATATTTCGACAAAATGACCCCCGAGAGCATGGTCTCTTACGAGTTTATTCTCAGCCCCACCGAAATTTACCAACTGGTCTGCCAAGCGTGGGAACAGGTTCCCAGCTTAAACAAACAGGTCCGGGAAGAAGACGACGTCGTCGATTTTTGGGCCCATAAAGAGCTCTTGCTAAAAACCTTGGTGGTGCTCACCAATCTCCCCATGATGTACGAGTTACTCTACTTGAACAAACAGTTAGACGAAGCCGTCAAACTGCGGGATGCCCTGTTGGACGACTTCACCCAAAAGATCATTGAAGACCCCAACGTGGTCCATGCCCTGCAAGCCGGCACCATCGACGAGGAGTTGCAACAGCGGCGCAGCCAATTGTTCAATTTTAAACCCCTCTTTGAACAGCGGCGCTCCCTGGTCGTGAACCCCTTGGGCATCGATTTTAAAGAAATTCCTGAAAAGTTTTAAAAATCAGGCCCCAGAAATCGGGTATCCTGAGAAATGCGAATGGCCCATACATCTTACTCCCACAGAAAGGCAGAAACATGCAATTCTCGATTGGATTTGATTTAGGAGGCACCACCATGAGCGCAGCGCTCGTGGATGCATCAGGCTCGNNATGCATCAGGCCATATTCACCAAATCGCAGAGGTTGATACCCATCCAGAACATGAGGCCCAAGTGACCTTGGCGCGCATGATTGACCTGATTGCCCCCCTGATTGCCACCGCCCATGCCCAATCCCAAGAAGTGGTGGGCATAGGGATCGGGATCGCCGGATTGGTCGACACCTATACTGGCTGGGTACATACCGCCCCCAATTTGCCCCAGTGGAAAAATCTCGCCGTTGGCCCCCCCATTGCCGCACACTTTCAGTTACCCGTGCGCATTGACAACGATGTGCGCGTTGCCGCCATGGGGGAACTGGCCTATGGGGCAGGACAAGGCCGCCAACACTTGATCTGCCTCACTGTGGGTACAGGCATTGGCAGTGCCCTGATTCTCGATGGTCAGTTACACCGCGGTGCCAGCCTCAGTGCCGGTGAATTGGGGCATATCCCCGTGATCCGCGATGGCGGGCCTCACTGCGGCTGCGGCAGCCACGGCTGCCTCGAAAGCGTAGCCGGTACCCAGGGCATTTTGGCCTTGGCCCAGCGTTATATAGCGCGGGGTCTTGCGCCCCAACTGGCCCAGATGGTCACTGAAAAGGGCAAATTAACCCCGGCCCTGATCTCCCAAGCCGCCACGGCAGGGGATACCGGCGCCATTGCCGTCTGGCATGAAGTGGGCACCTGGATTGGCACTGGCTTGGCAGGTGTGGTCAATTTACTCAACCCGGAACGCATTATTATTGGCGGTGGCATTGCCCAAGCAGGTGAACTGCTATTTGCCCCCATCCGTGAGGCAATCCGTTTACGCGCCTTTGAACTCCCCGCTCAGGCTGCTGAGCTGGTCCCCGCCGCCCTGGGGCCGGAAGCTGGCCTGATTGGCGCTTCCGTCCTTGCAAGAACCCCCTTGGAGAAATCGTTATGAGTACCCCCCTTTTTCGTAAAACTAAAATTGTGGCCACCTTGGGCCCAGTTACCAGCTCCCCGGAAATGATCGAAGCCCTGATTCAGCAGGGCGTGAACGTCTTTCGCCTCAATTTTTCCCACGGCAGCCATGCCGATCATGCCGTGACCATTGGTCATATCCAACGCATCCGCGAGGAAAAAGGGTATAACATCGCAATCCTACAAGACTTGCAAGGCCCCAAAATCCGGATTGGGGAAGTTGAAAATGGCGAGGTGACACTGGTAGAAGGCAGCACCTTCCGCCTCAGCTCAGAACCCTGTGTGGCAACCGCTGAACGTGCATCTGTGTCGTATCCCTACCTGACCGAAGACATTGAAATTGGCAGTCGGATCCTGATTGATGACGGCCACATGATGATTCGCGTCACCGGCAAAGAAGAAAAAACGCTGGTCTGCGAAGTGGTGTATGGCGGCCCCTTGCGCCCCAAAAAAGGCGTCAACTTTCCCGATGCAGCCCTGCAAATTGCCGCCCTGAGCGACAAAGACAAACAGGATCTGTTATTTGGCATTGAACACAATGTCGACTTTGTCGCGTTGTCCTTTGTCCAGCGCCCTTCCGACGTGATGGAAACCAAAGACTTTATGAGCACTCGTGGGGCCTTTGTACCCCTAATCGCCAAAATTGAGCGTCAAGAAGCGATCAATAATCTGGCCAGCATCATTGATGTTGCTGACGGTGTCATGGTCGCCCGTGGCGACTTGGGCGTCGAAATCCCCACCGAACAGGTTCCCCTGGCTCAGAAAAAAATGATTCGCATGTGTAACGAACGGGGCAAACCCGTCATTACCGCCACCCAAATGCTCGACTCCATGATTCACAGCCCCCGCCCCACCCGGGCCGAAGCCTCCGACGTCGCCAACGCCATTCTCGATGGTACCGACGCAGTCATGCTGTCCAATGAAACCGCAACCGGACGCTTCCCCCTGCTGGCCGTTGAAACCATGCACAATATTGCCTTGACCATTGAGGGCGAAATGGCTGAGCAACACAAACGCCAAGAATTCCCCATGCCCACCGGAGCCCAAAATATTGTTCAGTCAGTGGCCACCGCCGCCTGCCAGATGGCCCACTTTTTACATGCCAGCGCCATTATTACGGCCACTATGGGGGGGTCGATTACCCGGCAGGTAGCCCGTCATCGCCCATCACGGGTGATTATTGCCGCCACCCCCAGTAAAAAGAGCTGGCGTCAGCTCAACCTGGTCTGGGGTGTACGCCCACTGCTGATCACCCCCTCCGAAGACACAGACACCTTGATGCGCACAATTATGGATCAGGCGCTCAAAGAGGATCTGGTGGCCAAAGGCGACACGGTGGTAATGACCGCTGGTATCCCCGCCGGACGCCCCGGCACCACCAATATGATCAAGGTCGAAACCGTCACCAAGGTGCTCACCCACGGCATGGGCATTGGCAATAAAATTGCCAGTGGCCGGGCCGTCCTGGCTCACACCGCCGAAGAAGCCCTGGCCAAGGTCATGGACGGCGACATCCTGATTACCACCATGAGCACCCGCGACTATATGTCCGTCTTTGACCGCATCCGCGCCCTGGTCACCACCGAAGGTGGACTGACCTCCCATGCCGCAATTGTAGGCATGTCACTGGGAATCCCCGTCCTGCTCGGCGTACATGATGCCTTTGAAATTATCCGCGAAGGTGGACAAATCACCATTGATCCCAGCCAAGGGCTGATCTTTACCGGTGTCCCCAATATTACCTGATGAGGTTCATTTAACACCACGAAGGGATTCAAAATTTTGAATCCCTTTGATCGCCTGAATAAGGGGCTCAAAATCTTGAGCCCCTTCATGATCCCGTGGTGGATGCTGGTCGCCATTGCCAATAATTTTTACAATTTTTGGCTGTATCTGGGCGAGGTCCAGCGCTATTACCGCTACCCCCCGCTGTTGTGGGCCGACTGCTTATGGATGCTCGAATATGCCCTGAGCAACCCCTTTACCCTGAGTAGCAAAGCCACCCGTACCGAGCAACTCCCCGAAGACCTAACCGTCTACGGCGAAACCCCCTGGACCACCCTGGAGCGCCTCTGCCAAGCAGTCAACTTACAGGCAGATGACCACTTTGTTGATCTCGGCTGTGGCACCGGGCGCACCCTGCTCTTTGTCGCTCGTTATTACCACTGCCGGGTCAGCGGCTACGAACTGATCCCGCGCTTTGTCCACAAGCTGCGCTGGCTGCGCCAAGCCCTGCACCTCGAAAGCCAACTGGACATTTACCCGGACAACTGGCTGACTCACCCCTTAAACGGCACCGTCTTTTTGCTGGTCGGCACCTGCTACAGCGACGAACACCGCACAGCCGCTGAAAGCAAACTCCAGCAGCTTCCCAGCGGCACACGGGTGATCAGCATTTCTTATCCCCTCCAGGGGCTCGCCCTGCAAGAAACCCTCACCCTGCCCTTTTCCTGGGGCAAAGGAACCGCCTATATTCAGCACGTGCCCTAAAGGCGCACCAGGCGAAAACCCAGCCCCACCCCTTTGGCATCGGGCCGACTGAAACCACGATTGGCAATACGGGCATTGGCGGCCGGGCCATCCCAACTGCTGCCCCGGTTCACGCGATAGGTACCCGTACTGGGCCCTTGCGGATCAACAGTCGCCCCATCAGGATAGGGGCCATACCAATCACTGACCC
>DLGM01000259.1:7315-8256 GCA_002482705.1 Cyanobacteria bacterium UBA7694 | reverse complement strand
GCATGTCATGGAAGCCCCAGGCATTGGCCGGCTTCTGCCCCACAGGATGCGGTTGCCCTTCGGCATTGGCAGCATACCAGGCACTGTTTTGCAGACAGGCTTCACTAAAACCGCAGGCATAAGGGGTGGTGGTCCCGGCACGGGCCGCATATTCCCACTCGGCCTCTGTAGGTAGACGGTACATACCTTGCCCCCGTTGATTCAGAGCACTGATAAAGTCCTGCACTTCCAGCCAGCTCACCGATTCCACCGGCAGGTTGGCACCACGATAACGGGACGGGTTTGTTTTCATCACAGCCTCCCACTGAGCTTGGGTGACCTCCGTGGTTTGCAGGTAATAAGCCGCAGTGAGTGTGACAGCGTGCGTCGTTTCGTCGGTATCGTGCCCGACCTCGCTGGGTTCTGAACCCATTACAAAGGCTCCGGCGGGCACTCGTTTAAAGGTCATGCCCAAATTATTGCTGACTTCTGCTTCCAATACCGGAGCAGGGGTCGGAGATGGGCTGGCCACCGGGCTGGCTACCGGTTGTGGGCTTTTGTTCGCCAAGCGGTCTACCAATTCGGGGGAAATACCCACCTGAACCTGCTGATTGATATTCTGGGGAGCACAAGCTCCCAGCAGCAGCAAAATCACCAACCTGCTCATTCCTGAACGCATATGCCATGATCCAATCTATTTCAACGGGTCTTTGCCGGAACTTTTCCAATTATAGGGACTTATACAGCAGCGTTCAAGCCTCGTTTATATCTACATCAACACCTTCGCCACACTGGTTTCGATTGGACTAATTGATCAAAAATAATGCCTAAATTTAAAAAACATGAGCCTGAAAACATCATATTTTTTTAATTAATTTGAAATACATATCAGATACAGTCAGATCTATAACTGCACAAACCTACATCCCTTCTTCATATGCAGAGGGCTCTATCCCAGCAAT
>DLGM01000259.1:6569-7297 GCA_002482705.1 Cyanobacteria bacterium UBA7694 | reverse complement strand
ACTCCTGCAAAAAAATATTGACCTGGACGAGTTCATGCAGGTTGGCGCTGCGTGAGATCCCCCAAACTACACTGTGATGGGCAGAAAAGCAACCAATGCCCCCTTGTCATAAAAAGCTTCGGGACGGCCACCGGCAGGGCACCCTCGCCAAAGGCCCATCCCCCGGCCTATAATACGTAGTATTCACACCGTAGGACTCAGTAAGCTGCTTGGCGCAATTGACATCACAGGTGATTCAGGTTTTCACCCATCCCCAGCTAGACGTTTTGGCCACCCATTTGGCCACTCACCTCCAGCACCACCCCTTGCCCCCTTTGGAGCAGGAATGGATTCTGGTGCCCCATTCGGGCATAAAACCCTGGCTGAATCATTTGTTGGCCCAACGGCTGGGCATTTGGGCCAATGGTGAGTTATTGTTTCCGCGCCAAGCCCTGTGGAAGATTGCCCGGCGGCTGTTTCGCGAGTTGCCTTATTTCCCCCCGCTTGAACCAGAAGAGCTGGCCTGGCGGATTTTTAAGTTATTGCCCGGTTATGCCGGGCTGGGCCAATTTGCCGAAGTCAATGCCTACTTAAAAGACGATCACAACCAAACCCGCACTTGGCAACTGGCGCTGGAATTGGCCAAACAATATGATCTGTACACCATTTATCGCCCGGAGTGGATTTTGGCCTGGGAACGCGGGGAAGGCCAACATTGGCAACACACCCTCTGGCGCGACTTGGCCCAA
>DLGM01000259.1:0-6535 GCA_002482705.1 Cyanobacteria bacterium UBA7694 | reverse complement strand
AGAGCACCCCACCGAGCCTTTACGCCTGCCCCAACGTCTCAACATTTTGGGTGTCACTACCCTGCCGCCCTTTTATCTCGATATTATTGCCGCCTTGGCAGCCCACATTCCCATCACTTGGTACCTGCCCAGCCCCCAAACGACTCCCTGGCACCCCCTTGAGGAATCAGGTACACCTCCGCTGCTGCTCAGCAACGGAACCCAGAACCAAGCCTTTGCGGCCCAACTCGCAGCCACGGGCTGCAGTTGGCACATACTGCCGCGTGAAGCAATGCAGCACGATCTGCTGGGACAGTTACGGCACCACTTGCAACACAATACGCCTTTAACCCCAATTGCAGCACCTGGGGATAAACCTGTGGAAAACACGGTGGAAATCCACAGTTGTCACAGTCCAACCCGCGAACTGGAGGTGTTGCGCAACTGTTTGTGGGCCGCTTTTGCCCAAGATACCACCCTGACACCGGGCGATGTCGCCATTCTCGTGCCCGATATTGACACCTATGCCCCGCTGATTGAAGCCCTGTTTGGGCACCCGGAATCACCCCGGCATCACCTGCCTTACCGCGTGGCAGCCCGCTCCCCGATTCAGGACAATAGCCTGCTGCGCGCCTTCCAACAAATTTTAGGGCTGGTCAACGGACGCTTTACCCGCAAAGACGTATTGGGGCTTTTGGATCAGGCCCCTATCCGCCAGCGTTTTGCCATTGAAAACCAAGAATTGCCTTTGATTCAGGATTGGTTGGAGGCGGCTGAAATTCGCTGGGGACGAGATGCAGAGCACCGCCAACAACTGGATTTACCCGCTTTTAATACCAATAGCTGGGCCGATGGCCTCAAACGCCTGGTCTTAGGTTATGCCTTGCCCGATCAGGGACAGCTGCCCTTTGCAGGAATTTTGCCCTATACCCATATTGAGGGCAGTTTGGGTACCACCTTGGGCAAGCTGCTGAAAGTAGTGCACGCTCTTGAAACCCAGTTGGGGCACTTAGAAGGCACACACACCCTTGATCGCTGGCAGGAAATTTTGCTGAACCTGAGCGAAGCCCTGCTCAGCCCCCACCGGGATCAGGCTGCCGATCTGGAAACCTTGACCGAAAGTATCCGCGACTTACAATCTTATGCCAAACTGTACCCAGACCCCATCCCCCTGAGCATTGTGCGCCCTTGGCTTGAGCAGCAGTGGCAAAAGGCCAGCCCCCAGGGCTTGGGCACTGGCCGCATCACCTTTGCCCCCCCGGCAGCCTTGCGGGGTTTGCCTTTCCGCTGGATCGGATTTTTGGGGCTCAATGCCGGGGCCCTGCCCCGCAGCGACAACCTCAGTGACCTCAATTTATTGCAGCACGATCCCCCCCGCCCCAGTGACAATAACCTACGCCAGAATGACCGCGCCCTGTTCCTGGAAACCCTATTGGCTGCTAAAGATCATCTCCATCTCAGTTATATCGGTCGCCGCATTCGCGACAACCACCCGCTGCCCCCATCGGTCTTGATTGCCGAATTGGTAGATACCCTGACGGTGTTGTGTAATGGCCAGTTTCAGGTACAAGAACACCCGCTCCATCCCTTTGCCAGCAGCTATTTCCAAGGCACGGTACACAGTTATTCACAGGCCCATGCAGCGCTGGCACAGGCTTTGCAGCAACCGACAGTAGCTCCGGCTTTTGCTGCAGAAAGCCTGCCCACAGACGATGGCCCCCGATTACTGAGCTGGGCCGAAGTGCTCCAGTTTTTCAGGCACCCCGCCCGCAGTTTCCTGCAACGGCGCTTGGGGCTGCGTTACCCGGAGCATCCGGGAGAAATCCCCACCAGTGAACGTTTTGACCTTGATGGACTGGAATATTACCAGCTCAAGCAGGAGTGGCTGGCTTGGCACTTAAGCCCCCACACCCGCTCCCGCCCGGAAGCGCTGCAACAGCGCTTGCAGGCGGCAGGCCGCCTCCCGGTAGGGGAAGCCGGGCGCCTGTTGCTGCAACAGGTTTCCCAGTCGGTCATGCTTTTGGCCGAACCCTTGGCCCCTTGGCTACAAGCAAAACGACCCACGGTCGCCTTTGAAACCCAGTGCGGGGGCTGGCATCTACACGGCAGCTTGCCGGATCAGTATCACCCCGGTTTTATGGGCCTGCGCCCGGCCAAACTGACCCCTAAAGATTATTTACATGCTTGGCTGCAAACGCTGTTATTGCACCATTTAGAACAACCCGATCCCTATTACCAAATTGGCCTTGATGAAAAAGGCAGGTACCCGGTAGCTGTCAGTTACGCCGGGGCGTTACCCAGCTTGGCAAGCCTGATGGAGCTGCTGACCCAAGGCCTGACCCAGCCCCTGCCCTTTGCACCCCATACATCGTATGAATTGGCAAAGGCCCTGCGCGCTGAAACCAGCCCGGAAGAGGCTTGGGATACGGCTGCACAAACGTGGAAAGCGTCAGAAGGGCACGATCCGGCTTTCCAGCGTTGCCTGCCCGAAGACTGGTGGGAACAGGAAAGTGCGATGGATTTGGCACAGGCCATTTATGGCCCGATGTGGGATCAGCTCAATGAACATCCCCTGAAACATATGATTCAGGAGCAAACCCATGCAACCCCTTGATCTCAATACCCTGCCCCTTGAAGGTTATGCCCTGATTGAAGCCAGTGCTGGAACCGGAAAAACCTATACCCTGGTCAATGTATGCCTGCGGCTGTTGCTCGAAACCCCGCCAGGGCGTGAACGCCCCTATTACATCGAGGAAATCCTGATGGTCACCTTTACCGAAGCGGCCACCCAAGAACTGGGAGATCGTCTGCGGAAAAACCTCAAACAGGCGCTCAAGGCCTTTAGTGAGCCCGATAGCCCAGCCGATGCCTTACTGACTGCTCTCCGCCAGCGTCTGCCCCAAGACCTGAGTATTCACGCCCTGCACCGTGCCCTGCGCGATATCGACTTGGCGCGTATTTCCACCATCCATGCCTTTTGCCAGCAAACCCTGGCCCGCCATGCCTTGCGCAGCCAATCACCCTTTCAGGTCGAATTGCTCGAAGACCAAAGCCATTATCTGCTCCAGGCAATTGAAGACTATTGGCGCAATTCCCTGTATCCTGCGGACCCGCTTTGGGCACAGCAGATTTTGGAACAGGGCTGGAGCCCCGAGTGCCTGATGAACACAATTCGCCCTTGGGTGGATATCCCGGATCTGGAGGTATTGCCAGCAGTCCCAGACCATTCACCTGAACTGGTTACAGTCAGACATCTTCAAGCCACCGTCACCCAAACCTTTCAAGCTGTACAAAGCCAGTGGAAAGCAGAACGTGACACGATTATTGCCTGCCTTGAACGCGGTACCCATGAACTCAATGGCAACAGTTACCGCTTTAAAAATGCAACCGACTGGTATGATGACGTAGACCAGTTTTTGTCCGGGACCGCCAAAATCGCCACAGACACCACCTACCTACGCCAGTTTCGCAGCTCTAAACTGAATAACAGCGTCAAAAAAAACTGTGTTCCCAGCATTGCCAACAGCCACCCGTTTTTTGCCCAGGTGGAAAGCCTGTATCAGGCCAGCGAAACCCTGCGGCAAACCCAGCAACAGTTCCTGCTGCGCTGGCAACACCAACTTGGAAAAGAAGTACAGCACCGTCTGGCGCAAGGCAAGCGTCACCGCAACCAGCGCTCACTGCACGATCTGCTCAAGGATCTGGCCCAAGCGTTAGCGGATCAGGAAAGCGGACCGCGTTTGGCCCAAGCCATTCACCAGGAATTGCCTGTAGCCCTAATTGATGAATTCCAGGATACAGACCCCCTGCAATACGCCATTTTTAGCACCCTATACCGGGGTTACCCCGCCGATCATCCCGGTCACCTGCGCCACACGCCCCAAGGTACGCTGTACCTAATCGGCGACCCGAAACAGTCGATTTATGGCTTCCGGGGCGCCGACCTGAACACCTATCTGCGCGCCAAACAGGCAATTCCGCCCTCTGGGCACTATACCCTGCCCACCAACTACCGCTCCCAAGGTGACTATTTACAGGCGGTCGAAGCCCTGTTTACCCATGCCACCGAAGGCCAGCCCTTTGCAGTGCCCGACATTGACTTTGTATCAGTCAGCGCTGTACCGGGAAAGCGCGGCCTTCAAAGTAACACGGCCCAAGCCCCGCTGCAACTGTGGCTGCTCAATGACAACCCGGAACAGAAACTCAAGGCCCGCACCGCCCAGCGGCGTATCCCGCCTGCGGTCGCCCAAGAAATTGTCAGCTTGTTGCACCAAGGGCACAACGGCGACCTGCAATTGCCTGAACAGGGCCGTTACCGCTCCCTGGCGGCTGGAGACATTGCCGTTTTGGTGCGCAAACACAGCCAGGGCAAAGCCATTCGCGATGCCCTCATGGCCGTGCAAGTCCCCTGCATTTTGCACACGGAAGAAAATGTTTTTGCCACCGCTGAAGCCGCCGACTTGGTGCTGATTTTAACCGCTGTGCTCAACCCGCACCGTATGGCCCACCTGAGCGCCGCTTTGGCAACCGCAACCTTTGGCCATACCGCCGCCAGCCTGTACCAGTTGCAGCACAATGAGCGGGAATGGGAGAGTTATGCGGAACACTTTGAACGCCACCGCCAAGTGTGGCTACGTGAGGGTTTTGCCGCCCTGTGGCAGACCTTAGAACAAACCCATACCCTTTACCAACAGTTATTACCGCTCCCGGATGGGGAGCGGCGGGTGACCAACCTGCGCCAATTGGCAGACATTCTTCAGGCCGAAAGCCAGCGCAGCAGTATAGGGCCCCAGCAACTCCTCGACTGGTTGGCCGGGCAACACCACAACCCCCAAAAGGATGCCCAAAACCGCCTACTGCAGCTCGATACCGACCGTGCCGCCGTGCAAATTTTAACCATTCACAAAAGCAAAGGGCTCGAATACCCGATTGTTTTTTGTCCCTATCTGTGGGATGCCCTTCAAATTAGCTCTCCACCCCGTTATACCGGGGAGAAGCACCCGATAGTTCACCTCAACAGCGAACCGGACGCCAGTGCCTTGGAACGAAGCAAAACCAAAGCCCAGGCCGAACAGCAGCAGGAAGAACTGCGTCTGGCCTATGTTGCCCTGACACGTGCCCAATACAGGGCTTATGTGGTCTGTGGCCGCACAGGCATGGCAAAAAAACATGCCGCCCTGATGCACTTGTTACCGGGCAAAGATATCGCGGAAATGTTGAGCAAACTGAGTTCCGCAGCCAGCCAATGGCCTCAACTGTGGCAGGTTACCCCACTGCCCAAAAGCGTCGCGATGAACGCTTGGCAGCCGCAGCAGAGCGCCCATCCAACCCCTTTACAAACCGCAAAAAAACCGCATCCCCTCGGCCCTGTTCCCCAACTGAGCAGTTTTACCGCCCTGACGGCCCGTGGCGCACTGGACAGCCATCTGGCCGAACAACAGGACGAACTGGATACAGAAACGCTGATCACTCCCCAACAGGAAAAGGCCCCCGAAGGACTGAATATTCTCACCTTCCCGCGCGGCAAAGATGCCGGGACCTTTTTACACCGCCTGTTTGAAGTGCTGCCCTTTCAGGTCAAAGATACCGCCACCTTTACGGAACGGGTGACGCGCCTGACCCAGCGTTGGGGGTATGCATCCGAATGGGCACCCCCTTTATGCACCATGTTACAAGAGGTATGGGACACCCCCATTCCCCATGACACGGGCTTTTGGCATTTGGGCGCACTGCGCTGGCACCAACGCCTGAATGAGCTGGAGTTTTTCTTTCCCGTGCAGTCCTTATCCCCAGAAGCACTCCAAACCGCTTTTGAGGACAGCCCGTGGGCCCATTTGCCCCGCCTGCAATTTATGCCTTTCCAGGGGATGATGAAAGGCTACATGGACTTGGTCGCGGAACACGAAGAGCGTTATTTTGTGATTGATTATAAGTCGAACTACCTTGGCCCCCAGCGCAGTGATTATGGCCCGGCCCAGTTGGAATCCGTCATGGGCGAAAGCCACTATGTCTTGCAATACCATTTGTACATTGTGGCCCTGCACCGCTATTTACAGCAGCGTTTACCCAAGTATGACTACGACACCCACGTCGGCGGAGCCGCTTATCTGTTTTTACGGGGAATGCACCCGGATGCACCCGGCTGTGGCGTATTTACCGATAAACCCCAACGGGCCTTGATCGAACGGCTATCGGCCCTCTTTACGGAGGCCGCCCATGGACAATAGCCTGAGCGCCATTGATCATCTGCGTACAATTTTAGACCCCTTAACCGTGGCTTTTGCCGATCTTATGCGAGAACTGGCAGGCAGTAACGATAGCCATTTGTGGTTGGGAGCCGTTGCTGCCTGTATGGCTGTTCAGAACCAAAATGCCTGTACCGATTTGAGCCAACAAGCAGGACAACCCGTCCTCAACAGCGAGGATGAGGCACTTACCGTCTATTATCCACTGCTGGAAGGTTGGCTTGAGGCCCTAAAAGCAACCCCTACGGTGATCGGAGCACCGGGACACTACACCCCCTTGGTCCTTGCAGGCCACCGCCTGTATTTGTATC
>DLGM01000369.1 GCA_002482705.1 Cyanobacteria bacterium UBA7694 | reverse complement strand
CTTTAAGGGCGATTTTGGCGGCCTTGTCATACCCAATCAGGGGGTTCAAAGCGGTGACCAACATCAGGGAATTTTCCAGATGCTCCTGAATGCGGGCATGGTTGGGCTCAATGCCAACGGCACACTTGTCGTTAAAGGCCACACAACCATCTGCCAGCAGGCGGATTGACATCAGCACATTGTGAATGATCATCGGCTTAAACACGTTCAGCTCAAAGTTGCCGGAAGCGGCACCAATCGCCACAGCAGTGTCATTGCCAATTACCTGGGCACAGAGCATGGTGACCGCTTCGGATTGGGTGGGGTTGACTTTACCGGGCATGATCGAGCTGCCCGGCTCGTTTTCAGGGATCGAAATCTCGCCAATGCCGCAGCGCGGACCGCTGGCCAGCCAGCGAATGTCGTTGGCAATTTTCATCATTGCGCAGGCGGTGGTTTTTAAAGCCCCACTCAGGGTAGCCAGGGCATCGTGGCCCGCCAGGGCGGCAAACTTGTTCGGGGCGGTGACAAAGGGAACGCCGGTCAGCTTGGCCAGTTCAGCGGCCACTTGCTCAGCATAACCTTTGGGAGCATTGAGGCCTGTGCCCACAGCGGTTCCACCCAGGGCCAGTTCGTAGACGCCGGGCAGACTGTTTTCAACGGCCACCAAACAGGCATCCAGTTGGGCCACATAACCGGAAAATTCTTGGCCCAAGGTCAGGGGTGTGGCGTCTTGCAGGTGCGTACGGCCAATTTTAACCAGGCTCATAAAGGCTTCTGATTTGGCGTGGAGAGTATTGCGCAGCAGCTTGATGGAGGGAATCAGGCGTTGGTGTACTTCTTCAGCGGCGGCCACGTGCATAGCGGTGGGAAACACGTCATTAGAAGATTGGGAGCGGTTGACGTGATCATTGGGGTGTACGGGCGCTTTGCTGCCCAACACGCCTCCGACCATTTCAATGGCACGGTTGGAAATGACTTCATTGGTGTTCATATTGGTTTGGGTACCGCTGCCAGTTTGCCAAATCACGAGCGGGAAATGGTCATCCAGTTGGCCAGCGATCACTTCGTCAGCAGCTTTGACGATCAGATCCGCGACGTCTTGGGGCAGGGTGCCTAAGCCCACATTGACGGTCGCGGAAGCCTTTTTAACCAGGCCCAAAGCCCGGATCAGTGCACGCGGCATACGCTCGGTGCTAATACGGAAGTTTTCAAGCGAGCGCTGTGTCTGGGCTCCATAATAGCGGTCAGCGGGGACGGGCACATCCCCGAGACTGTCTTTTTCAATGCGCATATCTGTGGTCATGAATGGTTTTTTACAACCTCTATTTCATTCAGGATTCAAATCATATTAAAATACGGGTACATGCCGGATACGGGATGCAGGGGTTTCCGGCTGCATCCATGATACCACCGGGAAAGCGTGTTCCCCAACCTTAGAACATGAGTCAGGATCGAGCGAAAGCCTTATGGAAGATGCCCCCGACTTCAATGTGCCCAATGAGGATACCTCCCTCGCCCCCAAAACCCTGCTTCTGATTGATGACGACGCCTCCTTTGGCGAACTTATGCATCACATTTTGACGGGGTCCTTGTGCCAGCTACTGTATACCGCAGATGTTCACGAGGGGCTGCGTTTGGCCATGACGCAGCCAGTCGATTTGATCTTACTCGATTTGCGCATGCCCGCTCTCAATGGCCTCGATGCCCTGCGCCAATTGCGCAATATGAACAGCACCCGTCAAACCCCTATCATGGTCGTTTCCGCCGAAGATCGCATTCAAGTTGTGCAGCAGGCCCAGCAGTTGGGCGCCAACGCCTATCTGCTCAAACCCTTTAAGGCCGAACAGTTGATCCAGAAGCTCAACCTCATTTTTAACACCGATCTGTTCCCAGCCTACGCCAATAGCCTCCAACCCTTCAGCGATATGCAAGCGGTATCCCCCCCGGATCAGCCCGACCCCCTCGATGATGGGCCCACCCTTTTGCTCGTGGATGACGATGAAAACCTGTGTCGTTATATCAGCGAAATTTTGAAGAGTGCCCACTATCAGGTCTTAACAGCCCTGGATGCACGAGAAGGCATCCGTCTGGCTTTAACCCAGCATGTCGATCTGGTATTGCTCGATATTCACATGCCGGAAATTGATGGCTTTGAAACCCTCCAACAGCTGCGTTACATGAATGCCACCCAACATTTACCGGTCATGATGATCACCGGGGAAGACCACCTCGAAAGCGTTGAAAAAGCCCGCAAACAAGGGGTTGTCGGATATATTGTCAAACCCTTTAAACCCCAGTATATCCTGACCCAATTGGCCAAATACTTTGGTGAGAGCTTCCCTGAATTGGCTTCAGAACCAGACATGCTGCCCGATCCCATCAGCCCTGAACCACTCACTTCAGCCAGCACGATTAAAACCAAAAGTATTCTCATGATTGATGACGAAGCGGCAATGGGCAGTATGGTGCAAGCGATTTTAGAAGATTCTCTTTTTGAGGTCATCACTACCACTGATACCCATGAAGGCCTGCGTATGGCGATGACCCAGCGCTTCGACGTGATCTTCCTCGACATTCGCATGCCAGAAATTGATGGTTTTGAGGCGCTCAAACAGTTGCGCAATATGAGCTTTACCCGCAATGTTCCGATTATGATGCTCACGGGCGAAGACAATGCCGAAACGGTGCAAAAATGCCGTGATCTGGGAGCCAATGACTATATTGTCAAA
>DLGM01000296.1 GCA_002482705.1 Cyanobacteria bacterium UBA7694 | reverse complement strand
CTCACCGCTTGTCAAAGCCCTATTCCAGCAATGTCTGCGTCTCCATCCTCGACCCCGTCTCCTCTCCCGACAGCTATTGCCAGCATTTCAACTCCCATCCCAACCCCGTCTCCCCCAGTCAGCGGGACATCTTCTGAGCCTTCTCCGCTGCCCTTGCCGATGACTGCTCACCCCGCGCCTCAAGAGGTGTCTGTTATTCCAACGGTGGTCTTGGCTTTTTCACGGACCGAAGGGGTGCCCGGTATGACCGTTGAGCTTACCGGCACAGGCCTGAATCAGGTAGATAAAGTCTTGCTGGCAGGTATCAGTTTGGTAGTGACTGAACGCAATCCCAATCGGCTGTTGTTTACGCTGCCCAATACCTCCAATGGTGAAAAACGCCTTGAGGTGTTTACCCCTGAAGGAAAGATCGCGGAAACGCTGTTCCAACTGGTCGGGGGCACTTCTCCCTCTTCAGGTGGTGGTGGGGGCGGAGGCGGAGGAGGAACTTCAAGCGTCAGTGAGCCTGCTGCGATTACCCTGACGGCACCGACGGCAAACGCTGTTCTGACCGGCTCTGTGTTGCTTCAAGTTAATGTGAACGTTCCTACTCCCCTTCAAAAAGTGGAATACTTTAGCAGTGCCCAAAAGTTAGGCGAAAGCACGGTCGCGCCTTATGCTTTGACTTGGGATACAACCCAAGTATCCAGTGGCAACCATACTTTAACGGCCAAGCTGATTGACGTGGCGAATCAGGAGCTGACCAGCCCCAGTGTAAGTGTGAGGGTCAATCAAGCGCCGGTGATTACCTCGCTGACCGCATCCCTCAACCCGATTCCCGGGATTCCCTACACGACCCAGTTGCAGTGTACAGCCACTGATGTCGAGGATGACGTGACAATCACCTGGAGTACGGTCGGGGGGCTATTTGGTACGTTTACCTCCGATCAATCTGGCGTTTACTGGACAGCGCCAACAGGTCTGGGTGGGCCCTACGGGATCCGTTGCACTGCTTCGGATGGCCTACATACGGTACACCAAGATTTGAGTGTGGCAGTAATCAGGGGTAATGGAGTCGTAAGCGGTCATGGAGGGCTGTTTTAAAATGTTGTTCTCTAAACCTATCAAGAGCCGCACCTCTTTGTATCTGGTGGCTATTGCCCTCTTATTAGCGGCCTGTGGCCAGTCATTTCAAAAAGCAGAATTTGTGGGCTCAGCGAAGACGCCATCGCGTTTTGCGGCTCCACCGACAAACTCCTTTCAATCTCCTCAATTTCAGTCTCAGGTCTCAGCCGACCCCTCACATCCTGGTCGTGTCAACCTCACTTTGCGCTTTCGTTTACCCAACTCCCGTTTTACCACCCAGAAAGTCGATGCCGCTCAATTCACGCATGCCAAGTCTTTCCTTCAACTGGCTTCATCCCCCGACAAAATTTACCCCCAAGAGGCCGATACACAAGGCCAGATTACCTATGCCGGGAATGGTGAAATCACCCTCACCTATCCCAGCGTGCCCTATGGGAAAGGGCACCGCCTGTGGCTGGCCTGGGAGGGGGGAGATGAAGCCGTCGGGCTGGGAACAGCCTTTGATCTGTTTGAAACCACCCAACAGATTGAAGTCTCTTATCGCACCAGCCCGTTATTCTGGATCGCCAACACCCTGTTAGAGAATGCCACCGCCGCTGACCTTGCCCTGTATGGCCGCATCAACTGGAGTGCTGTGCAAGGAGTTATGGATACGATTTCTGGCTATCAGGGTACAGCCCCTGATTATACCTATACTTGGCCCCCTCAGCTGATCAATGCCACTGCCATTGCGACAGGTTTAAAAAACCACAATGGAGATGTAAGTGCCTGGATGTCTGCCTATCCCACTTTTGCGACGAACCCGGCCTATCGCCTCTTGCCTGTGCGGGTGAATGGCACCATTACGGGGCTGGTCAGCAGCGATACGGTCAGTTTGCGGGTGAATGATCCCACCAGTCAGATTCTGACGCAAAAGAGCAACGGCCTGTATCAGATTGAGCGTATCCTGCCGCATCTGCATGCGGATGTCACACCCCATTATTACCTCGAAACCCTTGTGCAGGGCGGAACCTCTTATACCTTGCAACCGACGCCCAGTAGCTTTGCAGGGACCGAACCCGGTGATTTTATCCAGCGTGACCTTCAATTTACCCCGGTGCAGCCGACCCTCTCTGGCCTCAGCCCACAATCGGGTGCGGCTGGCGAGACGGTTACCCTTACAGGCACTCATTTTCACGCCAATGGGGATGGCAATACCGTGCAATTTGGGACGGTGAGCGTCTCCACTGCAAATATAACGGTTGTTTCGGCGGAAGAATTAAGCGTTAAGGTCCCCGCAGGCATCAGTGGCGAGGTTGCGGTCACGGTTGCTGTCGGAGAGCAAACCAGTCAACCACTTCTGTTTACAGCTCCCGCTCCCCTGCCGCTCAACATGAACTTTGTCAGTATTCCGGCGGGCAGTTTTGTGATTGGGAGCCCGGAAGGGGTGGGACATGCTGGGGAGCGTCCTCAGCATACCGTTCATTTGTCTGCGTTTGAAATGCAAACCACCGAGGTAACCCAAAAACAGTGGTGGGACATTATGGGAGCTTGGCCGGAAAAACCGCCCACCCTTGCCAATGGATTGGGGGATAACTACCCCATTTATAATGTGACCTGGTGTGAAATTGCCGGTGAAGAGGGGGACCCGGTTGAGTGTGCCGGGTATACCGATAGCTTTCTCAAACGCCTGAATGATAACTATGAAGGCACGTATCGCTTGCCCACCGAAGCCGAGTGGGAATATGCCGCACGGGCAGGGACCACGACCGATTTTAATTGTGGCAATTCTGCACCTTTTGCGGGAAATGAAACCAGTTGTCCTTACCACATTGGCTGGTTTTGGGAAAACAATACCTATGCTGGTGTGTCTTATGGAGCCAAGCCCGTTGCACAAAAACCGGCCAATGCCTGGGGTTTGTACGATATGCACGGCAATGTCTGGGAGTGGAGCCAGGACTTACACTATGTGTGGGCTTATCAAACGCTGTATGGGGCGCATCCGCGCACCAACCCCACCGGGCCACAGCGACCGGCTGGCTCAGGCCATGTCTTGCGCGGAGGTAGTTGGCTTGAATATGCCAGTGAAGCACGTTCGGCATCCCGTCTTGGTGCATCACACCCCTATACTTATTCCGATGCTGGGTTTAGGCTGGTTCGGCAACCGTAAGGGCGAAAAATTCGCATAAAGTGGATGATTATTGCTCATTGCATCCGCTTGAAATGGCTGTTATGTTAAAACATATGGGCTTTATTTGTTTGATTTAGACGATAGAGTTTATCTTTCCCCCCCACGAGGCTATTTCCCATGCGCAGGACTCCTTTTGTCATGCTTTTTTTGAGCTATTCCCTGACGATAAGTGCTTGCCAGACAACGCCGCCAGCAGCGGCACCTCGGCCCAGTGCCTCGATCCCAGCCCCGATTCTCACCCCCGTTCCCGTACAACCCAGTGCATCCTCTCCAACCTCACCCCTAATTTCTCTTCCCTCGCCTTCACCGCTCGTGATCCCGCCTTTGGTTTTGCCTTCGGGGTCTACAGCGGAAGCCATTGCGGTGCTGAAGTTTTCGCGTACGGAAGGGGTGCCTGGTATGAGCGTCGAACTCACCGGGACCGGCCTCGACCGGATCGAAAAAATCCTTCTGGGGGGCATTGCCGTCACGATTACCTCTGCCACATCCCAACGACTGGTATTCACCCTGCCCAGCACCACCAATGGTGACAAACCCCTAGAGATTTTTACGGCAGCAGGCAAACTCACGCCGACCGTGTTCCGCCTGATTGGAGGCATTTCCACTACGTCTGGTGGTGGAGGGGGTGGCGGCGGGGGCGGCGGCACACCCAACTCATCTGGGTTCCCCACTCACTTTCCCTCTCCTATTAAAGACTCAACTCTGGTAACAGTATTGCCTTCTGTTGTTCTCCCATCTTTAGAAAATTTTGTTCCGATCATTGACCCAGAACAAGCACAAGGTCAGGCGCGGGAGAGTGTACCTAGCCGTAACCTGACTACAACGGTATTAACGCCTTCTGCCGTTGAATCGATTGAAGGAGGTACCAATAATCCAATTTCTCTGCCCGTTGTTGTCGGTTTGGGGCTAGATGTGGAAGATGACAGCTTTAGGGTGCAAACTGCATTTTATAATAACCTCGATCCGGTCTTTGCGTACCAGGGAGGAGCTTTGCCTATTGCGATCGATTTACGCCCAAATGATACTGCCATTCGCTCTCAAGGTAGCCGAGGAACCTGTACCTTTTATGCCTGGGCCGGTTTGATGGATTATCTGCTGCGACAAGCCAATCGCTACCAGGGCCCGACAAGTGGTTTATCTCCTCAGTTTCTGAGCTGGTTATATCAAGAAGAAGTAGCCCGTTACCAGACGCTGGATGAATCACCTGTTTACGGAGAGATTCAGGTCCAGTTTTTTATTCACACAGATAACAACCTGAACAATCCTAACAGCTACGTATTGCTCGAAACCCATTTTTTCCCCAATGATAATAATTTACAAACGAATATTGATCAAGCTTGGAATAGTTTTTTTAACAGTTCAGCATATTTTAGCTGGGCACAACAAGGTAATTTCAAATACTGGTATTGGTATCAGCCGATTCAAACAAGTACGGTACAGACAATATCAGAAGGCTCAAACATTGAACGAGTTGGCGAATTATTAGACGCCAATTCACCAGCCGATTTTGGGTCCTATTTTGGTTTTACCAGTAATCAGGGAACGGTCACGGATGGATTTATACCTTATCCCCCGCCCCCATCAGCAACACCTATCCCAGTATCAGCATTGGCCAATACACGCCAACAACGGGCACAGAACATATTGGGTACAGCAGTGGCCCAGTTTCTGGCCACTACCCCTGTTCCTGTACATAAACTGCGCACTTACAGAATCACGAATCAGACAAACAGCTTAAAAGCAGTCTTAAGTCAGGGCAAACCATTGGTGATCGGTATGCCAACATTTGTCACATCGGCCACAGCAGATTTTGGTCAGGAATCAGATGATTCTCCCTGGAATATGCTTAATCGCAATAGTCTTGAAACAGCCAAAATTGACTACAAGCCCAATGGAAATATTACCAGTGATGGCAACCATGCTGTTTTGCTAGTGGGTTACCGGGATCAAGTGGGGGCTCCTGGGGGCGGCTATTTTATTGTGCGTAATTCATGGGGTACCGATTGGGGGTACCAAGGTTATGCCTTGATTTCTTACGATTATATCCAGAAATATGCTTTTTCATATCCTATGACGGCTGATCTGGTGCCTTATAACTTGCAAAGTTATATCGACCTGCCAGAAAATGGCTCGCAAATGTTGCTCAATCTTGTGAATGTCCCCACTGGCACCCGGCAATTATCCATGGAAATTAAGGCTGCTAATCTCGTGCCACTTTTGTCAGTGACCCCTTATCGCAGTGCTGGGCAACTGGCCCACGAATACCGTATCAATGTGCCACCTGGCACAGGCCGAGAAGTGACTGTAAGTGCTTATGGCACAGCCAATCAGTTATTGGGCAAAGCACAGCTATTGAATCAATCTTTAAGCAATCAAGAAAAGAAAACGCTGACGCTTGATTTTCAATCCAATCGCCCACCGGTTATCAGTGCTGTATCTGCCCAACCAACCACCCTGGTTGGGGCAGGCCATACGACCCGCCTGAACTGTCAGGCGCAAGATCCTGACGGGAGCTCCCTCAGTTATAGCTGGTCCACAGTAGGCGGCAGTTTTGGCAGTTTCAGTGCTCCCAGCAGTGCGCAAACTTTCTGGACGGCTCCTACACCCGCCAGCAGTGCTTATACTCTGCGCTGTAGTGTCAGCGATGGCACCCAGACAGTCACTCAAGACTATTCCATGGCCGTTGCCAATAGCAGCGGTAATATCAACGGCACTGGAGGCCTGTATTAATGCGTTGTTTTACTTTAAAAATGTCTGTGATCGGTTGTGTTGCGCTCTCCTTGGGGCTGTTAAGCGCCTGTCAGTCTACGCCCCAAACACAATCTGCCCTATCCCCTCAATCGCTGATGGCCCAGCCATTGCGTGACACCACTTTTGCACGCCCACCTGTTTTAATCACCGCTCCCAGTGCCAAGATCAACATCGAACCCCAGCCCGAAAGCCTTCAAACTGAGCAGCCACTGGCACGTGTGACCCTTGAAATCACTATGCCTCAGGCTCCTCAAGGGGATTTTACAACACAAGCGCTGGCCGTTAACCAGATTGCCAAACTCAAACTCGAATTGGTCGGGCCGGGGATTGCCGCAACACGTTATGCCGATGGTGCCGACGCCAATGGTTTTATTACCAATGCCGGGGGCACATTCAGCGTCAGCTTCTCAAACGTGCCCTATGGGGCGGCCCGCCGCCTCAGCTTGCGGGCTTATGACAATACCGAAACTGAAATTCCTGGGGCCACCCTCAAAACTGCGTTTGCGGTGGGGGCTGCCAGCACCCATATTGAACTTTCCTTCCGCACCACCCCCCTGGCCGATATTTTAGCGACGATCACAGGTTCTCAAGCCAACCAATACCTCGCTGAAAATTTGAATTTGGCCACCTTGCAAAGTTTTGTCGATACGCTGACGGGTCGCGGGGGCACGGCCCCCAATTATACCTATATGACTCACCCCACCCTGATCGATGGTGCTGTCATTGGTGCCGACCTGATCAGCAATCAGGGGAATATCGGCGCTTTAAATGCAGCTAAACCCCAATACAAAATAACCTCTGGCAATGTCAGCTTTACCTTAACAGGCCTAATTAATCCTGATACCGCTACGGTGGTCATTCGCGATCCGGCCAGTGGGGAAGTGGGGGGGCGTACCAATGGTGCTGGCACTCTCAGCGGCGTTCGCCCCGGCACTTGGAAAGTGGAGGCCACGGCCCCTGGTTATACCGCCAATACGTCCCCGACGGTTGTGGTCACTTCGGGCAATACGGCCAATGCAGGTACCATTTCCTTTGCGGTTGCGAGCAGCCCGGCTATCACGGCCTTGAGCAGTAGCAGTGGTGTCATTGGCTCCAGTCTGACGATCACGGGCACCCACTTCCACAACAGCATTGCAGGTAATACCGTAGACTTTGGCGGTACGGTGGCCACAATTACTTCCGCTAGCCCCACTGAACTGGTGGTCACTGTGCCCAGCGGCCTTTCCGGAGCCCAGAATGTACGGGTGAGTGTCGGTGGAAACAACAGCAATACCCAGAGTTTTGCCGTCACTCCGGTCATTAGTAACTTGAGTGTGGGCAGTGGGGTTGTGGGCAGCACTGTGACGCTAACAGGGACGGGTTTCTCAACGACCGAAGCCAATAATACGGTGCGTCTCAATGGGGTAAATGCTCCGATTATCTCGGCCAGTGCCACTACTTTGATAGTCACTGTCCCCCAAATGGCCAATGGCAATTTCACTGTGCAGGTGGGTACGCAGACCAGTACGGGAGTGGCTTTTAATGTTTTGCCGACGATTAGTCTGACTGCTCCCACTGCGGATGCGACGCTCACAGGCACCGTACCCCTGAGCGTCAGCATTACCTCAGGCAATGCCATCAGTAAAGTCGAGTACTTCAGTGGGGTCACCAAATTGGGGGAAAGCACCTCGGCGCCCTATGGTTTTGACTGGGATACCACACTCGCCACCAGTGGGGCTCACAGTCTGACCGCTAAAATTACTGACGCCCAAAGCAATCAGGTCACTAGTACCGCAGTCAATGTCACCGTCAATCAGGCTCCGATCATTAGCTCCTTGACGGCGTCTCTGAATCCGGTACCGGGTCTATCCCACACCACTCTACTGACCTGTAATAGCAGTGATGCTGAAGGTACTCCGACCCTCACTTGGAGCACGGTGGGCGGTGACTTTGGCAGTTTTAGCGCCACAACGGGTACGCAGGTCTATTGGACAGCTCCGAATACACCTGGTGGGCCTTAT
>DLGM01000349.1:1343-6184 GCA_002482705.1 Cyanobacteria bacterium UBA7694 | reverse complement strand
AGCGCGCCACGGAGAAGAGCTTTTTGCCGCAGCCAGTGAAGCGGACGCGGCCCTGTATTTAGAGGCTGCGGTAGCTGGGGGCTTACCGATTATCCAAACCATCAAACGCAGTCTGGTCGCCAACCGGGTCGGCTCCCTGTACGGCATTATCAACGGCACCACCAACTATATTCTGTCGGCCATGGCCCAGGAAAAGCGCGACTTCAAAGAGGTGCTTGCAGAAGCCCAGGCTCTGGGTTATGCCGAAGCCGACCCCACCGACGACATTGAGGGTTTTGATGCCGTGTATAAAATCGCCATTCTGTCGTCGCTGGTCTTTGGCCACCGGGTGCAGGTCGAACAAATTCACCGTGTCGGTATCCAGCATATTTCCAAGCGCGATATTGAATATGCCGAGCGCTTTGGTTACACCATCAAGCTGTTGGCCATTGCCAAACAGGATGGAGACCATTTCGAAGCACGGGTCCATCCCACCATGATTCCCAAGGAGCACCCACTGGCTTCGGTCAATGGGGTCTACAACGCCATTTACCTGAATGGGGATGCGGTAGGCGATATGATGTTCTATGGCCGGGGAGCGGGCCAAATGCCCACCGCCAGCGCCGTCGTCAGCGATATCTTAAACATTGTCAGCGACCTCGAAAATCCGCCCAACTCGCTGATGTCATGCCAACATGCCCATGGCAGCAAAGATCTCAGCTCCAATGATCATGTGGTCAATCGCTTCTTTATTCGCCTTTTAACCCAGGATAAATCGGGTGTACTGGGGCAAATCGGCACCATTTTGGGCAACCAAGATATCAGCATCCATACTCTCGAACAGACCAAGGATCGCTCCGGCGAAGCTGAACTGATCCTGATTACCCACCCCGTCTCCGAAGGCAAACTGCGGCAGGCCGTCAGTNNGCACCACCCAAGAGATCTACAGCATTATTCGCGTGGAAGACTTTGGGCTGCGTCCCGCTTAGCGACAAGGGTGGGCATCCAGTGCTGGATCAGGCGCTCCATATCGTCAGGGGTAAAGGGTTTTGGCAAGTGATCATTCATTCCGGCAGCCAGGGATTTTTCCCGGTCGCCGCTCATGGCATTGGCCGTTAATGCAATGATCAAAATGTGGCTATCAATGCCGGGATAGGCCCCACTGCGAATATGTTCTGCGGCACTATAACCGTCCATTTCAGGCATTTGGCAGTCCATTAATACCAAATCATAACTTTTATTTTGCAGGGCTTGTAGGGCCTCTTTGCCATTGGCAACCAAATCGCCAAAGTGGCCCAGTTTTTTCAGAATGGCTTGGGCAACGACCTGATTGACGGGATTGTCTTCGGCGATTAAAATCTTCAATTTTTGTAGGGGTTGTGGTGGTTTTACTGGTGGCTCTATGGCTTGGGGGGAATAATGATTTAACAATGCATACAGTTCTCGGGCCTTGAGAGGTAAGCCTAAGGTACTGCTATTGGGCAATGTAATAGGGGGGTGTTGATTGGGATAGAGAAGCCAAATGACCTGTTGCACGTGTTTGAGATCGGCTTCGTTGTAGGGGCTGTGGACATCCAAGAAAACCAAGGGAGCATGAGGGAGCATCTCCCGATTGAGGATCTGGCACCCAGCTTCCTGTAATAAGTGCTGTAACCAGCCCTGTATGCGCTGGGAGCGGGTGTACACCGCAGCGCTGGGAATCGGTAAAGACGCTTGTTGTGGCCCCGGACTGGCCGCCAAATCCCGTTTGAAGGGCAGCCGGAACCAGAAACGCGAACCCACACCGGGGGTACTTTCAACGCCAATCTCGCCGCCCATGAGCTCGACCAATTGTTTGGAAATGGCCAGCCCCAGGCCGGTACCCCCGAACTTACGGGTGGTTGAGCCATCTAGTTGCATAAAGGGCTGGAATAAGCGCTGTTGTTCTGCGGGGGAAATGCCAATCCCCGTATCAAAGACACTGAACTCAATTGAAACATGGGTTTGATGGGCTTGCTTGAGCGCTAAACTGAGACACACCTCTCCTTCGGCGGTGAATTTGATCGCATTGCCCATCAAATTCAGGATGACTTGGCGAATACGGGTCGGATCTCCCAGCAGAGAGCTGGGAATTTCACGCGGGCATTGAATGATCAGATCCAGGTTTTTTTGCATGGCGCCAAAAACGATCATGTCTCCCAAATTATCGGTCAAAACCTCAAGCTGACAGGGGATTGCCTCAATTTCGAGCTTACGGGCCTCAATTTTTGAATAGTCGAGGATGTCATTGATCAGGTTGAGTAACATATCACCGCTGGAGCGGATGATTTCAGCATATTTGTGCTGCTCAGGGGTCAGAGGAGTATCTAATAACAAGCCCGTCATACCAATCACGCCATTCATGGGAGTGCGGATTTCATGGCTCATATTGGCCAAAAATTCACTTTTGGCCACATTGGCCAAATCGGCCTGAACAGCCAACTCCTGAAGACGCTGCATGGCTTCTTCGAGCTGGCGATTGGTTTGTTCGAGGTGTTGGCTCGACTCTCGCAGGGCTTGTTCTGTGCGAACTTGGGCGCTGATATCCATATTGACACCCAACATGCGGACGGGTAGCCCATAAGCATCATAAACGATGGTCGCGTGGGCTTCCAGATAACGAAGCTCCCCGGTCAAGGTAAAGATTCGGTATGTGCCATGGTAGTCGTGATGTTGGGCAATAGCTTGCTGCACTTGCTGCGAAAGGGTTAAACGGTCTTCAGGGTGAACCATGGTAAACCACTGTTCGTGGGTCGGGACAAAAGTCTCATGATTCACTCCATAAATGAGCGACATGGTGCTGTCCCAACTGTAATAAACTCCGCTGTGTAAATCGACATCAAAGGTTCCGATTTCAGCGCTGGCTTGTGCTAACCGCAATCGTTCTTCTTTTTCGATCAGGTTTTCGTTCAGGCTGTGTACTTCGGTAATATCTGAGATATACCCGTGCCACAGGATACTTTTGTCAGGGCACTGCTCAGGCGTAGCCTGCCCCAAAAGCCACCGTTCCCCCTTATGGGGCAGGCTGACCCGGTATTCACAGACCCAAGGAGTGAGTTTCTGTGCTGATTCCAGAATGGAGCGTTGAACCCGGGCCAAATCATCTGGATGAAGTGCCTGCATGACTACTTGGGCATCATGGCGAATCTCTTCTGGGGTGACCCCGTAAACCTCCCTGATGCCGGGGCTGGCATAAGGGAAACAGAAGCGCCCATCTGGAAACAACTGATACTGGTAAAAGACACCAGGAACCCGTTCCGCCAATTTATGCAATTGCTGTTCATGGCTTTGCAGAGCCCCTCTGACTTTGTAAAGTTCGGTGACATCACTCATAACGCCAGTCCACAAAATTTCGCCCTCTTTCACCACACTGGGGCGAGATTCAATGCGTACCCAACGAAGCTCTCCATGCACTTCAATGCGCCCCTCCCAGAAGAACGAACGGAGTTCGGCAGCCGCAGCCAGATTGGCGGCCATAAAAGCCTCCTGCTCTTCCGGGATAACCTGCTGAAAGGCAAGATGCGGGTCTTGCAGAATGCGTTCGCGGGCAATTCCGGTAAATTGACACCAGCGATCATTTACAAACTCAAACCGAAAGGTCTGATCGGCAAAAGAACGCATCCGAAAAACCCCTTGAGGAGATGCATTCACCAACTGCTGATACAATTTTTGGCTCTCATCCAAAGAGGAGCGGTAAGCAGCAAGCAGGGTAATATCCCGTGAGGAGCCCACAATATAACGAATTTCACCGTCAACCATTACAGGGCTGAGAACTGTATGCCAAGTGCGGTGGCCCCCTGGCAACAACAAGGATTCTTCGTACTCAATAGAGATTTCTTGATCCAAACAACGTCGGTAGTTGGCCGCAACCCGCTCTCCCTGTTCCGCATCCAGCAACTGTTGCGGCGTTTTGCCCACCAAATCGGCCAACCCAAACCCTGTCAACTGTTGGTGACAGGGATTATTGCGCAAATAAACGAAGCCTTCTGGTTTCACTGCCACCAGAAAGAGGGCATCATGGCTGTTGAGGAAAATGGTTTCATACTCAGCCAAAATCTCTTTGATCTGGAGTTCACTTACAAGACTGCAGTTCATCTCGGGCCGTGCTTCAAGGACCTCCATTTGCATTAACAGAGCTGGCTGTTGCTCCCAGGTTAGGGGTTGAACAGTGACCTGAACCTGTTGGCTACCGGATGCCAGAAGATGATGCTGCATGCCGGAATGGGGTTGAGCTTGAAGCAACGTCAGGGGCTGTTGGAGCAGAGCCTCTTCGGCATAACCATACAGCGCGGCTGCTGCCGAGTTCACGGCCACAATGATCTGGCTTTCGCGATGACATACCAACAATGGATAGGGATGATGTGTAAACAGGAACGAAAATCCCAAACAGTGTTCTTGGCTAGAAAGTGGCATCATGCAATAACTTGGTGGACCCCTACCATTTCTATCCATTGTACTGTAGGGGATGACAAATCGCGATCAAATTGCCAATCTTTTACACAATTAAACAAACTTCTAACGAGGGCGACCCAAATAATGGGCCGCTCTAAGACGATTCAACGATTAAGGCCCCCACACAGGCCGAGAATCCTCAGCCGGGTGTTTGGATATATTGATGGGATGGTTCCGACTGCATGATATAAACTTCGCGATTGCCGTCCCGACGGCTGGTAACAGTTCTTTATCCTTTAACTAATAAGATAAAGGGATATACCCTCGCCGACAAGAAATTGCCACACTCAGTGGATGCTTTTAAAAAGAAAATACTTTTTTGGCAAAGGCCAAATTGTTGGATTCGTTGATATTGGCAACGCCATTGCTGTTGGAGTCGTCATTGGACCAAC
>DLGM01000349.1:673-1322 GCA_002482705.1 Cyanobacteria bacterium UBA7694 | reverse complement strand
GAATAAAGACCCGTCCAGAGCCATAGGCACTGATAGCGGCCACGCCAAAGGAACCAAAGGTCGAAATGCGGAAACCGGTCTCAGCAGTGCGGGCAACAATTTGAGCAGCGGCCCCAGTGGCAAGTACGCTGCTGCTCTGATACAGTTGTAAACTGCTTAAACCCGTGGCAAATACCCCGCCAAAACTGCTGACGTTGAGCAAACCGGAGTTGTTTTCCCGCAGCACATCATTCCCAAATTCGAGACCCATACCACTGAGCACTTGGTTGGCAGCCTGGGCATTAAAACCTGCAAAGCCCGCCCATTCGCCCGTCATTACGAGCTTGCCACCAGCGCGCACAAAGCCCTGAATCAGGGCAATCTCCTCAGCACTGAACGAGCGTGAAGGCGAGGGGATAAAGAGCGTACTGATGCCCGTTAAAGAGGTAATGGCCGAACCACTCAGCGTCTGTAGCTGATAACCCTCACTGCTTAAAGTTTGGGTCAAGACTGTAAACGCACTCAGCCCGCTATCACCGGGCTGTCCTAACGGCTGACGCGTGCCGTCAATGGCAATGACTTGTGCCCCATAGGTCGCGTTCAAGGTCAGTGTGCCAAGATTGCGTGGCTGACTGTCACTAATTTGTTCGGTGCGGGTTAATGTCGTATA
>DLGM01000349.1:0-667 GCA_002482705.1 Cyanobacteria bacterium UBA7694 | reverse complement strand
GATAACCTTGCTTATTAATGGTTAAGGTGAGAGCACCAGGGGGGGCAGTATAACCCAGACTAAATAAACCCTGGTCGTCACTCAAAACGCTTTGGGTACCGTCAAAAATAGTCGCTCCGGCCAAAGGTTGCCCTTGCCCATTGCGCACCACCCCCGTCACGCTGCCCCCCTGGGCCTCCAGGGTAATACCCAAATACAGAGAGCCCTGCCCCTGAGTGGCTAAGATGCTCAAATTCACTTGGCGGGTACCGGTGATATAGCCCGGGGCTTCGACCCGGATGGTATAGTTCCCGTCAAGACGCACGCTGCTAAAGTTGGCATTGCCCTGGGCATCGGTATGGGTGCTCACGGGCTGTTGCACATCGCTGGTCAGAGTCACTTTGGCTCCGGCCACGGGTTGCACCGATTTATCAGCAACGAGAATGCGTACATCCCGCCGGGGAACGGGCTGCTGACTGCCCGACGGCGTGGGTACCGGGGCCGGGGTGCTAAGGGGGGAGTCAGGGCCAGTGATGGGCTCTTCAGCAATACAACTGGTCAATAAGAGCAAAGCCAAAAGGGTCTTAATCGCGGGCATCGTGGGCCGTCCATTGCAGCGCGCGCAGCGCATTGAGTTTTCCGTAGCCCGAGGCTTCGTCAAAGCCGGGAGCCTCGATATCATCAGCGG
>DLGM01000202.1 GCA_002482705.1 Cyanobacteria bacterium UBA7694 | reverse complement strand
GTGGGCCGCGCCCGATGATTTTTAACCGGGATCAGACCCCGCCGCCGATGACGAGTGACGGGGGCAATTTCTTGCAGGATATGCAGAGTGCGGCCCGGATTGCCAAAACCGACTACACCCAAGGGGAAATTACCCTCTATGATGCGGGGGTGAATGGCAACCATCAGGCGATTGTGGATCAGGTGGGCGACAAATTGGCCTTGTTATCGCGGGAAACCCCATCGGGGGAGCCGGATCCCCGTTATACCACAGCGGAACTCAAGGCCCGTGGTTTGGATACAATGAGCCCCCGGGCCCTTGAGGAACATGTGCTCAACCACTATGTGCAGCAGTTTGGGGGTGTTGAACAATTACAAAAAGCCCTCAACTTTGTGATTGGGTATCGGGGGTTGGATCGCCCGGAAATTGTTGATCCGCCGCTGCAATTGCTCAATGCTGACGGCAAACTTGATACGCGTACGCAAAATTACCTGCGTCGGATTGGTCCGGCCCGGTTGCTGGAAGTTGCCTGTCGTATGGAGCAGATGCACGCCACCAGCGTGCTGCAAGGCTTTATGCGTGAAAGCAGCCCTTATGCCAGTCAGAACAATCTTGCCACCGATGGGGTCTATGGGCGGAACACCACGGTGGCGGTGAAGCAGTTCCAACTGTCTTTGGCTTTGAACATGCTCAAGGAGCGGATTGAAGACGACCGCGCTTTGCCGGAGCCCGAAAAGGTGCGTCTGCTTGAGTTCTTCCAGGATAAGTTTCAGCAACTGGAGAGCACCCGTGGCACCAATTTTGGTCAGATTATGCAAAGTGTTACGCACGAAGTGCGCCAACTGTTGTTGCGCAGTGACATTGACAGTACCACCCGTGCGGGCTTAATCACCGATTTACAGGCGCTGCGCCCCTTGGTCAATGGCCGTTTTGATCAGGGCACGGCTGAGTATTTGGTCAATAGCTGGTTTAATGTCATGGAATCTGGAGCCGGGGTCGATTTGGGTGAACAACTGATCTTTCACGAGTTGGGCCACAATTGGCAGGCGGCCCTGGAGCATAGCAGCCCCCTTGAAGTCACGCGCAACTGGGATCAGCTCTTTGCTTATAACGACACCCTGACCTTTGGCACTCAGGCCATGACCACCCAGGATTATCGCGATCAATTGCGCAGTGATACAGGCTCAGCGACCGATTACGCCGCTTCCAATGCCTTGGATGATTTCAGCGAATCCAATCGCATGTTTGTTTATGATCCACAACGTCTCATGCGCCGCTCACTGATGAAGTTTCTGGTCATGAATTCACTGCAAGAAAACCGCCACAGCGCCCAGGATATCTTGGCCATGGCAACGGCCAGTGGTTACACCCAGGAACAGTTGCAGAGCACGTTACAGACCATTCTCAATGGCAACCAAAATTTGCAGTTCACCACGCGCTTTGCGGCCAAGTTGGCAACCGATTATGCCCCTCTTCAGAGCCTGTTGGCAGGCCCTGGCCCTCTGGCCACGGCTGTTGCTGAGGATGATGTGTTGACGGAGGCGGTCTCCGAAGAACGCATTGGTTTGGCCAGCACACAACCCGTTACGGAGACGGCGGAGGTGCCTGCTCCGATGGTGGCGGCTCAGGATCCGGGCTGGGTGCTGGATGCCTTGGGTCACCGTTATCAGGCGCTGGTGGTGGCCATTGAGTCGGCCCCAGCCGGTGCCCATCGGCTGTTGGCTGAGCAGGCACTCAAAGTTTTTGAATCCCAGTTTTTAAACGAAGGTCTGTCAAGCCTGGATCCCCCTGAAGGGGCTGAGACGGCTCTGAATGGCTTGCTGGCCCAGTATGGGCGCAGTGACGACCGCGAAACCCGTGCGCTGTTGCTGGCTTTGGCGCAAATGCGGGCCACGCAGAATAGTCCGGTTTTGAATCCTTTGCTGTTACAGGCATTGCCGGAATCTTTTAAGGATATGCGCAGTGATCCGACGTTCACTGCTGCGGTGGGTTTCCGCGATGGCAATCGCCGTTTGGGGCCGAGCCTGATCCTTGAGAATACCCTGCGCGAAATGCAGCAGCGGGGCACGCGCACAGAACAACTCGATACGGGTTTGGTTGAAGCCCTGAGTTATCTCGATTCGACCCAAACCGACTTGGGTATCGAGATGGTGTGGGATGTGATGCAAATGGCGATCAGCGATTACAATAGCCGTTACCAGCCCCCTCTGCGCCCTACGAGTGCTTCTGAACTGCTCGATTTTCTTTATTCTCTCAAGGATGCGCCGATAGATGTGCAGACCCAGCGTGTGCGGGATTGGTTGATGGGGGATCGTCCTCCGGCCTGAGGTTGGGGGCATGAAGGGCCATCGCCCTTGTATGGGCCTAGGGTAGAGGGCGGATAATATCCGCCCCTGCGGTTGCTCCCTGTATATGCGTATTGCATATGTCGTCGGCTCCTGGCCGCTGATCGCCGCCACTCATATGGGACGGATAGCCCCTGCGATCATCGCCTTGTAAGGGCATATTGCATATGCCCGCCCTTGGCCCCCCTTACGCCCTGATCGCCGCGACCAACCCCGGCAGGATCTCTCCGGCGGGGCCTTCTAGGCACATATCAACCTGATCGCGCAGCCCTGGTTCAGGGTTGATCTCGAGGGTGACGGTATCCGGGGCGGCTTCTGCCAACAGGCCGCTGGCAATCCAGACCTGCCCGGAGGTGCCCACCACCAAGATGGCATCGGCCAGTGCGGCGGCGCGGGCGGCGGGGCGCAATAAATCCGGGTCATAACTCTCACCAAACCACAATACATCCGGGCGGGCCAAAGCGCCACAGCTACAGGTGGGCGGAATCTCCGTCAAAGTTTCCCGTGCTTCCCAGACCTTGGGCTCACGGGTGCAGCGCAAGCGCCACAAGCTGCCGTGGATTTCGATCATCTGGCGAGAACCGGCGGCTGGGTGTAATCCATCCACATTTTGCGTGATCAGCGTAAACTCAGGGTAGTGTTGCTCTAAGGCCACAATCGCATGGTGCGCTGGGTTGGGCACACAGGCACGCACCTGTTCGCGGCGCTCATGGTACCAGCGCCACACCAGCTCCGGGTCGCGGCGAAAGCCCTGGGGCGAGGCCAGATCCTCGGCGCGGTGCTGCTGCCAGTGGCCGCCTGCACCGCGAAAGGTGGGCACGCCGCTTTCGGCGGAGACCCCGGCCCCGGTGATGACCACCAGGGATCGGGCTGCTTTCAGGCGCGCCAGAAGGACCGGGGCAATCACAGGGTGGTGAGCATTTGCTGCAACAGGCGTTCCAGCTTCAGGGAAGATTGCTGCGCCACGGTGACCACTTCCTCGTGGGAGGTTTGGGCCAAGGCGCCGGTATCATAGGTGACGTTGGTGACACAGGAAATGGCCATCACGTTCATGCCCAAGCAAAAGCCCCACAGGGCCTCAGGCACGGTCGACATGCCGACAATATCAACGCTCATACGGGCAAACT
>DLGM01000323.1 GCA_002482705.1 Cyanobacteria bacterium UBA7694 | reverse complement strand
TGGACAATGCGGTCGGTGCGCAGGGTCCAGGTGCCTTTGTCTTCGACGTAGGGGTCCATAACGGGGGATACGGTCACGTCATAACGCCATTCGAAGTTTTCTTGGACGCGGAACAGAGGGAGGCTTTGGCGGGCGGATTGGGCCTGTAAAGCAGCCGGGCGGGGCGTGACGACTGTGGCAGGCAGGGGAGCGGCACAGGCTGTAATAAGTAGGGGGAGCAAAGCGGAAAGCCAAAGGCGACCCATAGGAAGACCTCCATCGTGACATTACCTAAGTTTAACATTGATGGGTCTGAGCTACAATTTGCTTGTTGTGACGTATGTCTGACATATGTTATTGTGGGCTTATTCTCAAGCAAAAGGATCGTTTTGTGATGATACAAACAACGCCGGTTTATGTGATTATTGGCGCTGCGGGGGGCATTGGATCGGCACTGGCGCGGCTGTTACATGCCCAGGGGGCACGGCTATTTTTGGCGGGGCGTACCCCGGCTAAATTGGCTGCGTTGGGGGCTGAACTGGATGCCCCGACTTATACGGTGGATGCGACTGATTTTGCCGCCGTGGAAGGGTGTTTTAAGGCGGCCATTTCTCACTATGGCCGTATCGATGGGGCCGTCAACAGCGTGGGCTCAATTGTGTTAAAGCCTGCACATCTCACTTCTGCTGACGATTTCCGCCACATACTGGATCTGAATTTGACCTCAGCCTTTGCGCTGGTGCGGGCTGCAACTCCCCACATGCGCACTGGCGGCGGGAGTCTTGTCTTGATCAGTTCTGCCGCAGGGCAAACGGGCCTGATCAACCACGACGCGATTGCCGCGGCGAAGGCGGGGGTGATCGGTTTGACCCTATCAGCTGCTGCTACCTACGCTCCCCGTGGGATTCGGGTGAACTGTGTTGCGCCAGGATTGGTTGAGACGCCATTGAGCCAGCATTTGACTGCCAATGAACTGAACCGCAATGCCTCGGTGGCGATGCACCCGTTGGGACGTCTCGGGCAGCCGGATGAAGTGGCGCGGGCGATTGCATTTTTGCTGGACCCGGCTCAGAGCTGGATTACTGGGCAAATATTGGGTGTGGATGGGGGCTTGGCTGCCTTGCGTTCGCGCAAATAACCCCGACCCTCCCTACGCCAGACGCATTGCCCCTCCGCTGTGGTAAAACCCAAAAGTACGGGTATGTGCTACACCCCTTGTGTTACGGTGTTATAATCGGGGCATCCGGGAGGTACTTATGATTTTACTCTTAGTAGGTTTGGTTTTACTGATGATGGCCACGACCTTTGTCATGGGTGGCCTGATAACGCTGGCTTGGTCACTGTTGATTGGCCTGCTGGTGGGTTCCATTGCCAAGTTTGTAATGCCTGGAAAAGACCCAGGGGGCACAGGTGTTACCATTCTTTTGGGTATCGGTGGCTCTATGGTTGCCAGTGTCTTGGGCAAGATGCTCAATATCTATGGCGCTCATCAGTCAGCCGGTTTTATCGGCTCGATTGTAGGAGCCATGGTTCTTTTAGGCGTTTATCGCCTGGTTTCAAAGGGTTGATGGCAGCCCCGATGCCATGATAACAATAAGGGAGATGCTTTAAGCAGATCCCACTTATGACGAGGACGAGTGAAAGCGATGAAACAAAGTTATAAACTCTTTGCACTGGCCGGGGTTCTTGTCGCCGCTGGTGCCGGAGCGATGGTGGTCAACGCCCAAGCTCCCTACCGCAATCCGCCAGCGCAACAGCAAGGTCATGATCATGCCGAAATTGATCCCAAATTCTTGATTAAGGCCAAACAGGTCCATCCGCTGAATGAAAGCAAAAAAGCGCTTTTGGTGGATGTGCGCAGCAAATATGAATTTGATGAAGAGCACATTAAGAACGCGATTTCATACCCCTATCAGGCCATTTCCATGGCCAGCAAATTCACCTTTCCCAAAGACAAGATGCTGGTGATGTATTGTGGCTGTCCGCACCACTTGTCAGGCATGAGCGCCGAGATTTTGCGCAAAAATGGCTATACCAATGTGCGTGTTATTGACGAAGGCTACTTCGGCTGGAAGTCACAGGGCTTTCCAGTGGTGGCTGGGAAAAAAGAAGGGGCACCCAAGCGGCGCGTTTCGATGGATGTGAGCGGTAAAGTGATGTTTGCTGCCAATCAACCGGCTGTGCACCACGATATTCTGCTTGAACATGCCAAGACGGGGCAGCTAGAGGCCACCCGCACCGATGCCCAGGGCAACTTTAAAATGACGTTGCACTTCAGTGGTGTTGAAGCCAGCGATCGCCTGAACTTTAAGCTGACCAATGGGGTGATCAGTACCCTGTCGATGCGTGAACTCAAGGCTCAACCTCAGCAGCAACTGGTTGTGCCTGAGCGTCTGGCGGCGCGTTAGGGGCTAGTAGGGGGCACAAAATTTTGTGCCCCCCCTCCTACAGTGCCCCTACAGCACCCGTGCATACTCCTGTGGTTGAAGCCGCCATACCGGCACCCCACAGAAGCGATCCCCCTCCGGGCAAAACGGCTTGTGGGCCCCAAGCTTCCGTAATCCACAAGGCGGTAACAAAAAGCTGCCAATCGTGGGGTTGATGGCGGTAATCTGTTCCAGTTCATCGAGAGAGGCTTGCCAAATTTCTTCTTGGGCGTTGTAACACAGGCGCGCCTTGAGCTTGTGATGCAAATTGAGCAGATCCCCCGATTCACTAAAGCGCACGCTCACGGCATTGGGCAATAAATAGGCCGCATCTTCTAAGCCGACTCCCATACCCAGCAGTTGGTGTACCGCTTCCCAAGTGCGGGCCATGGTGTCTTGATACACTTTGAGACTGGCTTCATCATGGGGCAGCAGTCGAGGCGTAATATAGTCCGGCGTGTCACTCAGATGGAGGCCCAGTACGGGGCGGGAGCCCGGCACCATGCGGTGGCGCTGGTCTTGAGAGTCGGCACTGTGGCTGATCTTTTTGCGGAAGGTATAACTGGCGTGGTGGAGGACTCGGGTCAGCTTGGAATGGGTTGA
>DLGM01000127.1 GCA_002482705.1 Cyanobacteria bacterium UBA7694 | reverse complement strand
GGCGATCGCGGGTACTTTTTCCCAGGTTGGTTTCGAGAATGCCGTGGGGTTGGGTGGGGACGCCCCACACCAAAGCGGTATAGACCTTTTCATTTTGGCGGCGTTGAAATTGTTTGGCCAAGTGACGGTGGGCCTCGGGAGAGAGGGCAAAGACCAAGAGCCCGGAGGTGTGTTTGTCAAGGCGGTGGACCAGACCGGGTTTCAGTTCGCCGCTCTCACCGCGCACGTGACGGCGATAATAGAGCACGCCATTGACCATGGTGTGGTCCCAGTGGCGGTAGGTGGGGTGTACCGCAATGCCGGGAGGTTTATTGACCACCAGCATGTGGTCATCTTCGTAACACACACCCAGGGGCATGTACTGCGGCTGGATATCCGTGACCGCCGGGCGCATAATCGTGATTTCAATGACGTCATACGACTGGAGTACATAGCTGTTTTTGACAAGTTTGCCATTGACGCGCACCCGCTCTTCGGCAATCGCTTTTTGGACGCGGTTGCGGGTGGCATGGCGAATGCGGTGGGTTAAAAAGACGTCGATTCGCTGGCGCAGATGCACCTGCTCTAAGGCAAAGCGCAGCACCGCCATTTGCATGATCGGGCCATCTGCTGGCAGCAGCTCGTTGACTTCATCGTCATCTTCCAATTCTTGGGCTTCTTCAAGAAGCCATTGGGCATCGTCTTCATGATTCATAGGTAAGCATTATAGCCTGCAAACACTGGATTACAGCGCACTTGTGACGCTCATGCCCAGCAAATTGACTAAAGTTGATATAATAAAGGCACGTCAATATTACGTAACCTGGAAGTTTTGAGGATTATGTCAGACTATACCTCGCCCCTGGCTATCAGCCGTCTATTGATCGACAAAGGCCTGGTGACCCACAACCAGATCACCAAAGCCCTCGAATACCAATGTCGCCTTCCGCCAGGCAAGTATATGTCCCTGACTGATATTTTGGTCACCTTTGACTATATCAGTGAACGCGAGTTGCGCACGGCCCTAGGAGAAGCTCCGGTTGTAGAGCAAGATCCAATAGGCCATATCTTGATCATGGAAGGCTTGCTCACCGAGGAGCAACTGAACGAAGCCATGAAGATCATGGCCACCTTCCAAAATAAAAAATATTTGGGCCGGGTCTTGATGGACCTAGGCTATGTCAATCAATTCCAAATTGAACGCGCCATTGCCAGCTTCCAATTGATGCAAGGCAAAAAGCCTGTTCCTCCGCCCCCGCCTCCGGCGCAGGCTCCGACTGTACTGCCTGGTGCTTCTCCTGCTGAACTTTCCCCGATGATGCGGATGCCCCTGGGGCGTATCCTGATTGCCAAAGGTTGCCTCACGCCCGACGAATTAAAAGATGCCATTGATTATCAAAGTCGCCTGCCACGTTTGGCCCATCGTCCGATTGGCGAAATTCTGGTTGAGATGGGTTATATCAACCGGGCCCAGCTTGAAGATGCGTTGGCTTCTCAGCCACGTACCGAAGGCAGCCCGATTGGACAGGTGCTGATCAAAGCCGGGGTGATTGAAGAATGGCAACTTTCCCATGCTCTCAGCCTGCAATATACCCCTGAACATGCCCATAAGCGTTTGGGCTCCCTGTTGATCGAATTGGGTTACGCTGCGCGTGAAGCCATCGAAGCAGCCCTAGAAAACCATTATCCGCATAAATCAGCATCGACACCGGCTGCTCCATCGCCCGTATCCACACCCGTGTCTTCAGCCAAATCTCCCCCATTGCAACAACCCCAGCCACCCGTGTCGATCCCCTCGCTCAGCTCGGCCGGTTCCACCCCCTTGCCTCCTTTGAGTTCAGCTCCGCCTGCGCCTCCTGCTCCACGCAGTGTGCCCATTGGGCAGGTGTTATNNTTGATGGTACGGGCGGCAAAATACCCAAGCACAACTGGATCAGGCCTTACAACATCAAAACCGTCTGGCGCGCGACTATAAGCCTCTGGGTGATATTCTCGTGATGATGGGCTCGATTACCCAAGCTCAGCTCCAGGAATCATTGGCGGCTCAGCCTGATTTTGGCCACGAACCGATTGGCAAAATCTTGGTCAAAGCGGGTGTGATTGAAGAGTGGCAGCTGGCCCATGCCCTGTGTTTGCAGTTTGAGCCCGGTGAACAGCGCCGCAATTTGGGACAGGTTTTGGCCGACTTGGGTTATGCCTCCCGTGAAGCTATTGAGCAGGCGGTTATTGACTACTTCCGCAATCGTTAGCCCGCCATTTGTTTACAAACTTTTTACATGGTTTTGAGAAATATCACACATTTTGTGGGGCCTTCTCAGCATGAAATCCGTTGCTTCTGTACTATGATGGTTTTAGCCTTAACAGATGTGACAGGCTAAATGAAATCAGGAGTGATGGGTATGGGTGATGGATGCAAAAAAGACCCTGTCGATTGACAAAATTCTGCTGGATAAAGGGTTGCTTTCGCCAGAGCAACTGACCAGTGCCCTTCAGTATCAGTGTCGTCTCCCCCGTAGCCAAGCGATGTCGCTGCGCGAAGTATTAGTGGCCATGGAATATGTCACAGAAGAGCAATTACAAATTGCCCTTGGAGAAAAATCCTCTGCTGAAGACGTGATTGTACGCGAACTGATTCGTGACGGGGTCTTGGATGAAGCCCAACTCACTCAGGCGATCAATGCCTTAGAGTCTACCCACGAAGAAAAGCGCCTTGGCACAGTTGTTTTGGAGCTGGGTTTGAGCACCCGTGAACAGATTGAAGATGCGCTGAAGCAGTACTACCAAAACCGTGAAAAAGAAGGGCCGCCGCAGCCGCCGCCAAATCCCTCCCTGCCGGTGGGGCCGCGAGCCCGCGAGCCGATTGGCCAGATTCTAATTCGCAAAGGTTATCTGCGCGCCACAGAGCTTCAAGATGCCATTGATTACCAATACCGTTTACCCCGTTTGCTGCACAAGCCCCTGGGTGAAATCCTGATTTTGTTGGGCTATATTGACGACAATCAGTTACAGGCGGCACTCAAAGAACAAACACAGCCCGAAACTGACCCACTGGGCCAAATTCTGGTGAGTATGGGGCTCATTCAACAGTGGCAGCTCTCCCATGTGCTGACGCTCAAATACGAACCCCAACATGCCAACAAAAAAATCGGCATGTTACTGGTTGAAATGGGGTATGCCCGCCGCCCGGATATTGAGGCGACCCTCAAGGAATATTATGCCCGTCAGGCCTTGCGCCAAAGAGCCTCCTAGCTTCTCAAGCCTTGCAGCGGAACCGTGTTACAATAGGAGTTAAGCGCCTTCTTTTTCTTTTGCGCACATCCCCCTTGACTCCTTAGAATGATAGAAAGAACCCTTACAATGGAACACCTCACCGAACATCAGGTTCGCCGCAATAAGCTTGCGGAAATCCGCGAACAGGGCATTAACCCCTACCCCTACGAATATAAGCGCACCCACAGCTTTGCCCAAATTCGCGAGCGTTATTCCCATCTGGAAGATGCGGCCAAGTCTGAAGACACCGTCTCCGTCGCCGGGCGGATTATTAGCTGGCGTGGCAAAGGCAAAATGGCCTTCCTCGATTTGCTCGATGCCAGTGGCCGTTTGCAGGCCGTGATGATGATGGACAAGCTCGGCGAAGAAGCTTACAAACAGCTTAAAACCTATGACATTGGCGACATTATTGGCATCACCGGGCAACCCTGCAAAACCCGCACGGGCGAACTCAGCGTGCAGGCCGACACGGTTGTGCTGCTGTCCAAATCCCTCAGCCCGCTGCCCGAAAAATACCACGGCCTGACCGACGTGGATCTGCGCTACCGTCAGCGTTACCTCGATTTGATCGTCAACCCAGAAGTGAAACAGACCTTCCAAATTCGCAGCCGGACCTTGGGCCTGATCCGGGCCTTTTTAACCGCCCGCGACTTTATGGAAGTCGAAACCCCGATGTTGCACAGCATTGCCGGGGGAGCTGCGGCCCGTCCGTTTAAAACCCACCACAATGCCCTCGACATGGAGCTGTTCCTGCGCATTGCCCCCGAGTTACACCTCAAGCGTCTGATCGTGGGCGGTTTTGATCGCGTCTACGAACTCAACCGCGTCTTCCGCAATGAAGGCATTTCCATTCGCCACAACCCCGAATTCACGATGCTCGAACTGTATCAGGCTTATGCTGACTACAACGACATGATGAACCTCACCGAGGATTTGCTCTGTTATCTGGTCGAACAAATTCATGGCACGACCAAAATTACCTATCAGGGCACCGAACTCGATTTTGGTGCACGCCCGTGGCCCCGCCTGACTATGCTGGAAGCCACCTGCAAATACACTGATCTGACCCCGGAAGATTTTTCTAGCCTTGAAAATGCCCGGGCCGCTGCCAAAAAGCTGAACATCGCCATCGAAGACAGCTTTGGCGTCGGTAAAATCCTGAACGAGATCTTCGAAACCCTCGACCAGCATCTGATTCAGCCGACCTTTATTATCGACTTCCCGAAAGAGATTTCGCCCTTGGCCAAGGTTCATCGCGATGATGAAACCCTGACTGAGCGTTTTGAACTCTATATCTTTGGGCGTGAGATGGCCAATGCCTTCTCTGAGCTCAACGATCCGATTGACCAGCAAGAACGTTTTGAAAAACAACTGGAAGCCCGGGATGCGGGCGACGATGAAGCACACGCTATGGATCACGACTATGTGCGGGCCCTCGAATACGGGATGCCCCCCACGGGTGGTTTGGGCATTGGCATTGACCGTTTGGTCATGCTCTTGACCGATGCCGCTTCGATCCGTGACGTGCTCTTTTTCCCGCATATGCGCCCCCAGGCCTAAAAAAGGAGATCCTATGAACGCATTGAGGTTTGGCACCCTGGCCCTGGTGGCCGCGCTCAGTATCAGCACCCTGTCGGCTCCGGTTGCGGCCCAGTCGACTCCGGCTTTTCGCACCTACCTGGAGCGTCCGCTCACTTCGCTGGATCCCCTGTTTTTGACCTCGTCGGATGCCCGGCAGGTAGGGGGCCTGATCTATGAGGGCTTGGTGGCCACTTCTCCTGTTACGGTGGCGACCAAAGGGGGCTCCATGAGCCAAGTGGTGCCCTCGCTGGCCGAATCCTGGGAGATTCTGCCCGATCGCAAAACCTATGTGTTCAAGCTGCGCAAAGGTGTACGCTTTCACAATGGCCGTCTGGTGCGGGCGGCCGATGTGAAATATTCTTTAGAGCGGGCTGCCAACCCGACTCTGAAACATCCGGGCCTGTGGGCCGTGCAGCGCCTCAATATCAAGGGCCTGCGCCGTTATCAGGCGGCTCAGCGCGCCAATGTGCGCAACCCCCACCTGATTGGCGTCGAAATCCTCGACCATGATCTGGTACAAGTGCAGCTCGAAAAGCCCATTCCCTACGCCCTGGAGCTTCTGAGCCTGCCCTATTTCTCGGTGGTGGCCGCTGAAGATGTGGAGCGCTGGTGGAAACCCTTTGCGCAAAACCCAATTGGCACCGGCCCCTATAAACTGGCCACCTGGGACGACGATCAATCAGTGACCTTGCAACACTTCAGCCACTACCACCGCCCCAATGTGCCGGGAGTGCCCCAAGTTAAATTCTCGGTCATGCCCCAAGGCCCGGAGCGCTTTAAGGCCTTTACCGAAAACAAGCTGGATCACGTCTTTTTACCCGCTGATATGCTGCAATTTGTGCAAGTAGACCCCACCTGGAACGCTGCCGGGGAAGAGAGCCTGCGCAAGGCCGACCGTTTGGCCGATCCCAGCCGCAGCCGCATCTTTAAAATGCCGCGCTGGAAAATGTCGTACATCAGCATGGACAATCGCGCTTTGCCGTTTAACGATCGCAAGGTGCGCCAGGCGTTTAACTATGCGATCAATAAACAAAACATTACCGAGCAGCTCTTGGATGGGTATGCCCGGCCCATGAGCGGCATTTATCCGCCTGGGTTCCCCGGCAGCAACCGCAGCGGCATGTTGTACACCTATAATCCCGACAAAGCGCGCAAGCTGCTCTTTGAAGCCGGGTGGCGTGACCGCGACAAGGACGGCTTTATTGAGCCCTGGCAAAATACCAAGCTGCGTCTGACGCTCAAGTATCAAAACAATCCCACCTCGCTGGCGATGTGTAAAGCCATTCAGGCCAACCTCAAGGAAGTGGGCGTCAAAATCAATATTGCCCCCGTTTCTGCCACGGGCCGGGAAGCCGACGGTCAGTTCCCCAGCTTCTACCATGCCAGTTGGACCCCGGAACTGCTTGACCCCAGTGATCTGTTTTATCCGACCTTCCATTCGCGTTTTGCGGGTACCACCAATACCAGCCGTTATGCCAATGCCCAGGTCGATCAACTGATTGCCAACGCCGAAAACCTCTATTATGAGCCTCGGCGTTATGAAATCTACGAAAAAATCGAAAACACCGTTTTAGAAGATGCGCCCTGGTTATTTCTGTATAATCCCGTTGATTATTACATGATTCAGCCCCATGTGCAGCAATATGTGATGCACCCAATGCTGCCGGCGCCCTATCAACTTTTTCAGGTAAGTGGCCCGGATAACCGTTCATGACTGACATTTTAGTGCGCACTTTTCATAAGCTGCGCGATCACCGCCTGCTGCTGATTCCTGTTTTGGCGGAAACCCTGCTGGTCACCCTGTTGACTGGTGGGGCTGGCCCCATGGGGGGATCGGCCATGACCGCGATTGCGCTCTTTTTTCTTCACCAAGCGATTATGGGGGGCTGGCTCTACCAAATGAAGGTGGCCCTGGTGCAAGATACCCGCAAGGCCACCCTCGACGACTTTTTAGAGGGCATTGGCCGTTATTTCTGGCCTTTGTTAACTGGCAGCGCCGCCCTGATCTTTTTTGGCCTGGTTGCCGTCTCGCTCGGCAATGTCTTGGCTGATGCCCTGATGGGCCCGCTTGACATGCCGTTTCTCGAAAAAATAGCGACCGATTTGCGCAGTCAAAAGGCCCAAGACTTTGCCGCGATCGAGGCCCTGTTACACAAACACCCGCAGCAATTACAGCATACGGGCCAATGGCTGATGGTCTTTTTGGGGTTCTTGGGGGTGGTTGGCTTGCTCTCGTCGTTGGTGTCTTTATGGCCCCAATACTGTGTTCTGGCCAATACCAACTGGGTGCAGGGTTTTCGCCACAGCAAGAACATTATTTTGCGCCACTGGCGTACCTTTTTGCTGCTCAGTGTGGTGTGGCTGCTGCCCACCGTACTGCTCATTGCCGGGCTGTTTAGCCCCTCGACTCCCCTACAAATATTGGCTTATGGCCTCGACATTGTTGCCAAGGCCTATTTCACGCTGTTATTCACCCATTTTGTGGTGCTGGGCGACCCTGAGCGTCTGGCCCCCTTACCTACGGAGCAACCCACCCGATGAAGGGCTCAATCATTTTTAACGGCAATATTCGCCTTGAAACCGACTTTATCCAGACCTTCCAAGACCGCATTTTGGCCTCGAATCACAGTGATCCGGCGGTGCGCGACTCTAAAAAGGTGTTGTTGGTAACCGCTGCTTGGCAAAAGCGTGAGTTTTATGAGTCGCATGTCAAAGAGGCGCTGTATGATATTGGTCTTGACCCGGCCTTTGATGGCAGTTATGACCAAAACATCCAAAACCTGTCGGTCTACCACGACTTCAACACCTTTAAAACCCACGAACCCGATCTGTACGCGGCTTATCACACCAAACAGGAAGTGATTCAGCAGGTCAAAATCTTTTACCGCGAAAAAAATTCTGGCCTGATTGGCATTTTGCAGCGCCAACTGCGCAATTTAAAGGCCACCTTCCGGGGGGCCACCCTGTACAAGGCCCTGACCTACAATGTGGCCGAAGCCAGTCGCCAGCTCGAAGCCTTAGGCCCCTGGGATTTGCTCTTTCATTATGCCTGCCAAGACATTCAGGCCTCGATGGCCTCGATTCGCGCCAACGATGCACAAATGTTGCAGGTCTGCAAAGAAATTGACGATCACTTCTTTGCCACTTCCGGCATTCAGCAAAATGCCCGCTACCAGGCCATGAAAAAGGCCCTCGAAGACCGCATTCTGTCTTCCAACTCGATCTTCATTTTTGGCGGCCACATTGCGGTCTTGTTCAATCGCCTCAACTTTTTTAAGCTCAAAGAGGCCTTTGTGGAAGCTCTGCACCGGGGCACCAATTTCTACACCGTCTCTGCTGGCTCGCTGAGCCTGTGTGAGTACCTGATTGTCTTTGACGACAACTCGACCGAGTGGACAGGCTCAAGCCGCATGTATGACTTTGAGCTCTTTGACCAGGGTTTTGGCATTGTCTCGAAGGTGCAAATGTTCCCCCATTGCAAGGATTATATCCATATGGAGGACCCGGATACGGTCACCTATCTGGCGGCGCGCTTTAACCTCAATTTGCCCGTGGGCCTCGATGAGCACTCTTTCCTATTAATGGACACCTACACCCACAAAGACAAAGAATATGAGCGCTTTGTATCCGTGGGCGAAGATGAAGGCCTGTACCTGTTCGATCTGACCGGGCAGGTCAAGGTCAAGCGCTACGGCGAAGAACTGGTGCTGCCGGGCACGCGGTTTTACGCCAGTGCCTAAGGCGTTAAATTAAGCTCTCGGATAGGCAATAACCCTTCTTTTGCTGCCTGTCGGGCTTGGGGGGAGTGCGCGAGAATTTTATTGCTTCCGCCACTGGCCACCCAATAAAGCTTTGGTGCCTACATTGAGCAGCTCTTTTAGCACAACTCAAGAATTATGCTAAACTGTGCCAAAACGAGAACTGGCAAAGGTTTAGCACCCATGGGACTACAAGTAGAGCGCATCGACCACTTAGGCATTGTGGCTGGGATTATTCAGGATTTGGGGTTAGTTGCCCAGATAGACCAACGCATCCCGCCCGCCAAAGATGAAAAAATCACGGCTGGCCAAGCGGTCGCCGGTATGATTCTGAGTGGTTTGGGTTTTTCCGACCGCCCCATGAGCCTAACGCCGCAGTTTTTTGCCCAACGCCCGATTGGTTACCTATTAGGGGACGAAACCCTTGATGCAGACTACTTCAACCACTTCAAACTGGGTCGCACCTTGGATGAAGTTTACCGCTACGGATGCAGCCTGTTATTTGCCGAATTGAGCCTGTCAGCCTGTACACAAGAGGGGATAGACATGCGTGTTGGGCATTTGGATACCACGAGCATGAGTTTTTACGGTGAATACAGCGCTGGTGAGGTCGAGATTACCGAGGAAAGCACCGCTGAAGTCCCAGTGAATGTGACGTACGGCTATTCTCGTGACCATCGCCCAGACTTAAAACAGGTGCTCCAGGAACTGTTGGTAAGCCAAGATGGTGGCGTGCCCATGTGGACACAAACTTGGAGCGGCAACAGTAATGACAGCGAGATTTTTCGTAAACGGGCCGAGGCTTTATCTCAAGCCTTTGCAGTCGGCCCGGGTCCCAAGTGTTTGGTCGCAGATGCCAAACTGTACAGCGAAATGACCCTTGAACAGTTATCTTTAATGCCTTATGTTACGAGGGTGCCAGGCACCTTAAAGCGTGCCGGAGAAGCCATTTATACAGCCCAGTGTGAAACTGACAACTGGCACACATTCGATGCGGAAAACTACTACAAAGAAATCCAAGAAGGCGATGAACGCTGGGTGATTGTCTTTTCAGAAGCCGCTGAAGAGCGTTCGCAAAAGAGCGTGAACAAAAAGATTCAGACGGAAGCTGTCGAGCTAGAAAAACAACTCAAGAAATTACAGCGCACCCTTTTTAGTTGTGAGCCGGATGGAAAAAAGGCCGTGGAGGCGCTGTTCAAACAGCAAAAATTCCACGTTTTGCAGGCCGTTGAGGTAGAGCCAGAGTCAGGTTTCACCAAGGCCGGTAGACCCCGTAAAAATGCGGAACAGAGCGCCAAGGGATTCCGCATTCGGGTTAGTTATAGCGTGGATGCAGAAGCCCAAGAAGATAAAGAATTAGCGGGTGCCTGTTATATTTTGGCTACCAACACTGCAGCCGAAGATCTGAGCGCCAGCGACGTGATACGAGCTTACAAACAGCAAGACAAAGTCGAGCGCGGTTTTCGCTTTCTGAAAGACCCACATTTCTTTACCTCCGCTTTATTCTTGAAAAAGCCAGAGCGTGTCGAATCGCTATTGATGGTAATGGTTTTGGCGCTATTGGTGTACAGCATAGCCGAGCGCCGTCTCCGCAGCATATTGGCAGCCCAGCAAGAAACCTTGCCCAACCAAATTAAACAGCCGACAGCTACG
>DLGM01000417.1:4488-10819 GCA_002482705.1 Cyanobacteria bacterium UBA7694 | reverse complement strand
ACTGAAGGATCGCTCTTGCCCAGGTTGGTCTAACTGCCCCGGTGGTTCAGGGTGTCGCGTACCAATTGTCCCAGTTCGGGCTGGCGCTGGATGGTTTGGGTGAGGTTTAAGACTTGTTCCCGGTTCATGCTTTGAAAGGCCAGTGCCCGTTCGCCGTTGAATAAAGCTTCGACAGCAGCGCTGTCGCCACGGGTTACGGCTTGGATCATTTCTTGTTGCAGTGAGGCGGGTGGTAGGGGCGATTGGAGTGTGGGGGCTGTGAGTTTGGGCATTCTGAGGCCACCTAAACTGAGGCCGGTGCCACTCATGGGGTCGTCGAGCAAGGCTTTCCGACCCGCGCCCAGAGTGTTTAAACTGAGGTCAGTATCAACATTTAGTTCTGTAACGGGAGGGGTTAATGCTGCGTTTGTGGGGGCATTGAGCGCGGTGGTAAAAGCGCCAAGCCCCAGAAAGCTCATAATCCCTTGTGCGGTATTAAATAGGTTGTCGTAAAACTGTAGGCTTTGTAGATTGCCCATCGCCCCTTTTCCGAGTAACACATCACTCATCAGTTCGGGCTGATTGAGCAGTTCAGAGGGATACCCCGCTTGCTCAAGTTCGGCGCGGTGTTGTTTAATAAACTCTTTGACGACGGGGATAGAGCCTTCTTGTTTGACGGCATCTAGCTTTTGTTGCGCTTCGTGCAACAGTGATTTTTGACGTTCTGGCGTAAGCTTAGTGCTTTGGATTTCAGTGGCCAGTGACCGTAGGCGGCGGATATCTGACTTGTGAATTTGAGGGTCGAGTTTTTCCAGGGCATCAGCAGCTTGGTTGAGCTGGGCTGCTGTATGCTTCAAGGCCGCTTGCCGTTCGCTCCCGAGGGTGGGTGCGGTCTCTGCTGGGGCCGATTCCGTGGTTGTTACGGTGGTAGTTTGTGAGGCATTCTGTGGTTCGGGTTGTACGGCTGTGTTTTCAGGGGGAATGCCTTCAACGGCTGGTGTATTCTCTAGGGCCGGGTGGGCCACAGCCGATGTTTCGGTATTGTCTAATTCGGTATGTGATAGGTTATCGGGAAAGTTGATGCCCACTGCTGGAGTGGCTGCATCATCGTCATTGGCGTGGGGCAGGGATGTGGGCGGTGGCGCGTCAAGGGTCAGACGACGAGAGGTGACCGTGGGGCCACTCATGCCGAAGGTGATATAACCCATGACGTCCTGTTGTTCGGTGATAATGTTCAAATCCTGGGTCAGCTCGTCAAAATTGACATTGTTGGGATCCAGCTCGTGGCTGCTGATTTTGGCTTGCAATTTGGCCAGGGATTCGAGGTTCTGCTGAACGGTGGCTGCAGAGGTGCCATACCAGCCGTTGGGGTTGAGAGCATCCAGCAAGAGCCGGTCGTCATCGTCCTGAACCAAGCCTTCGAGCTTCTGATGGAGGCGTTCAATGGCTTTGGTATCCTCTGTGTTGACGGTGCCATCAGCTAAAATCTGCTGAATCAGGCCTTGGGTACCCCGACTGGTCAATTCGATCATCATCTGTCTGGAAACGGAAATATCACCCATGGGATCTTCTTTCACTATCTAAATTCTGCTGCTGGAAGCCGTTGCTTTCACCATACCCGTGGGCTTTGACTTTTAAACGTGTTTGCCAGCATTGTCGGGTTAAATGACTTTAGAATAAATATTTGTTTTATCTTTATTGCTGAAAGCAAGAGCGTGGATAGCTTAACGCACCTGAAACACAGCGGGAAGGTGTTTGCCCTTATGCGCTGGGCAAATACCTAGGTCATCCGATACAGTGAAGGCTGATCTGTCTGTTTGTGGGAGTTCTACTGTGTTCATCAAAGTGCTTAACTGGACCCATCGCTGGATTGGCCTGCTTGTCTTTGCTCAGGTTTTGCTCTGGAGTATTGGGGGGCTTTTGATGGCGGGTCTGAGCTTTGGGGATCTGTATCGTGATCCGCCGCCCGCTCCGCTGCCTGTGACGGGAGCGACACTGAGCCCAGAGGTTTTGGCCCAGCGTTTGCAGGGGCTGGCTCCTGGCAGTCAACTGGTGGGCATTCGGGTTCGGAATGTGGGCGGAGAGCTGGCCTACCAGTTGGATCATGCCAAGGGAGCGCCGCTGTTATTAAATAACCAAGGTCAACCCATGAGCCCGATTTCATCGGCGTTGGCAGAACGGGTGGCCCAGTTGGGTTATACCGGTACGGGCACAGTTACCAAGACGGAGTTGTTACCCACTTCCACGGGCAACTATGTCTCTGCTCAGCCGATCTACCGTGTGACCTTTGCAGATGCCCAGAAGACGGAAATCTATGTGGATCCGAATACCGGCAGTCTGTTGGCTCGGCGTAAGGCATTGTGGGCTGTGTATAACCGCATGTGGGAATTTCATCTCATGAAATATACCCCGTCACCGGCTGTGAATAAGGTGTTGCTACTGGTTTTTGCCGTGCTCAATGCCTTGGTGGCCTTAACGGGATTTGCTAAGTTTTTTCGCTGGGGTTATCGCCTGCGTCCAGTTGCCAAGGCAACGGGCGAATAATCCGGCTTTCATTGGGGCTGACCTGGGCTTCATAGACCAGCACCTCGACGCCGCCCTGATGGGCCATTTGCAGCGCTTGGGCATAAGCGGCATCGATGTGAGCGGCGGGCCGGAAGTGGCTCCCGTCGCTGCGCTGGACGACAAATAAGACGGCTTCGCGGTGCCCGGCGGTGACCATAGCCAGGAGTTCTTGCATGTGGCGAGCACCCCGAGTGGTAATGCCATCGGGGAACATATAGGTTTGCCCTTCGATATAACTGACATTTTTGACTTCGAGGTAGCAAGTGCCTGGATGGCTCAGCAAAAAGTCGATGCGGCTTTTTTCGCCGTATTTGACCTCGCTGCGGAGGTCTGTATAACCTTGTAATTCCTGGATAATGCCTTCTTCCAGAGCCTCTTTGACCAAGGGGTTGGTACGCATGGTGTTGACGCCAATCCAGCAATTTCCGTTGTGAATCATTTCGAAGGTATAGGGCAATTTGCGTTTGGGATCGGGATTATGGCTGACGGCAACGCGCCATCCGGGCGTGCTGCAAGCATGCATTGCTCCAGGATTGGGGCAGTGAGCGGTAATTGTTTCGCCGTTGTCGAGGTGAATGTCAGCTAAAAAGCGCTTGTAACGTTGGAGCAAGACACCGGTTTGTAACGGGGGATTAAAGAGCATAAACGGCCTGTGGTGCGGGCAAGATAGAGGTTCTCATTATACTGCTACACTTAAGCGTTATTTAAATGTCGGTAAAGAGAGGCATCTTTGAGGGGGTAATTAAGGATATAGTGAAGTGAGGACTTTCCCCACAGGCAGGCAGAGGTATGTTCAAGGACTTTTTACACAAAGCAAGTGACACAGTATTTAGCTGGGGGAAATCGGCTGCGCCTGCTCCCAAGCCCGTCCTGCGTACCATGAACAATCAGGCTCTGGCCCAGTCCTCGCTGATTCGCCAAGAATCCCAGGCACGGGTGATGGCCACGCCGCCTCAGGATCGTTACGAGAGTGCCTTTGCCACAGCCAGTCCGGCACGTGGAGCTACCTCCACCCTGAAAGTGGTGGATGCGCAAGGCAAAGCCAAAGATGCCGCCCAGTATTTAGACAGCTACGAACTCTTTCAGATTCAGCGCCTGCCAGCTTATTACCAAAACCGGGTCCTCAAGGTTCCGGCCACCCACAACCGCGATCAGGTGCGCCAGCAGATTCAGTCCAATTTACAGCGCACCATCCAAGAAATGGTGGGCACAGCCCGCATCCGCTTTGCCGAAAAAGATGGGCGCAAGTGGGGCGTACAAAACCTGGCTGATTTGGCCAATGCCATGAACCATCTGCCGATTGCCCACCGCAAACAGCTCGATGGGGTGACCTTTGTGCGCGATGATTATCCCCAGGAAAATATCCCCCAAGGGGGCAATATGATTGAGCGCATTGCCTCCAAACAGATTGCCGGGCACTACGATCTCAAAAGCAAGAGCGTGATTTTGTATGACCGCGCTTTGCAAGACAGTTTCCCAACCCTGGATGCCGAGGCGCGGCAGGGTTTAGCAGCGGTTCGCCAAAAGAGCCCAGGCGAGGTACAAGCTTTACAAACGATGTTAAACCCCTATTTGGTGGGCCTTAATCAAACCCCGCTCAAGCCAGACGGATTGTGGGGCCCCAATACGGAGCGTGCCGTGCGGACTGTGCAGTCGGAACTGCTCAAGGCGCACATTGAATCGCAGTATACGCTCAACCCGTCTCAACAGCAGGCCCTCGATAAAATTGTCAGTCTGGCCCGTTCCCCTCAGTTTGAAATGCTCTCTAGGATGGTCAATGTGAGCGATCAACTCAAAGAACTCCAATTGCTGCCTGAACCCCATATGCAGCAACTGTTACAAGAGATGAGTAAGAGCGAATTTGGCGAGGCCTCGCTGCAGTTTTTATTGCAGGACGTTTCGGATGTGTTTCGTTCCAATCGACAGGTGGCCCGGACCGAAGAGATTTTGGTACACGAAATGGGCCACCACTTCCAATTGGGTTTGAGCAACGAAAACCACTATATCTCTGAGTTTTCTAAGCTCTCTGGTTGGGTTGAAACCAGTGGTGGGGAAGTGGCGGACGGTTACAGCCGCAGTGTGTACACGCCCGAAAACCTGATGGATGTGTATGCCCAATTGGCTTCACGCGGAGCCATTGATGAGGGCAATTATGTGCGTGAGGCGGTGCCCGGCCGCAATACGGATAACTTTGTCACCCGGTATGCGGCTACAGATCCGATGGAGGATTTTGCTGAAACCTACAAAACGTTTATTCTCAATCCCCAGCAGTTGCTGAAGGTGGCTCCAGAGAAGTTCCTGTTTCTGAACTCATTGCCCACGATTCAAAGCCGTAAAATGGGCAGTGGCAGCCAAGAAAAAAGCCACTATTTACCCGCTGACGTGAAATTTTTAGCCACTGCAGCCCTGCGCAGCGAACTGGGCAAAGAGCCGACGGGTGAGCAGGTCAACGCCTTTTTAGGTCAGGCCTTTGATTCGATGTTAGGGGTACAGGCGCAAGGGCAGTTCCGCCTTGATTCTGACACCATTCTTTCGATTGTGGATACCCATCGTCCGCTGATGGAATCCATCGGTATGGCTTATATCCCCACTGAAAAAACCTTTAAAGCCGGTGATTCCGAATCACAGGTGTTGCAATTGATCCACAACCATACCCTGGCGTTGATGCATTCCGGGGGCATGGACCGGGAAGCCCGCCAGTTTTTTAACAGCTTTAAAAATCCGGGCCAACTGGAAGCACTGTTCCCCAAAGCCTCCCCTGAACTCAAGGAGAGCCTCAAGGACCCGGCCTTTAGTTCAATGATGCTGGCGCTGGGTAAAATGGGGGGGTATGCCCTGGCGATCAACCAGGCCAAGCGGGAAGACTTTGCCGATCAGGCCGAATTCCGCCAGGCCCAGGACTATTTCAGCAAGGTTGCTGAAAGCCCATCCAATCTATTCAGTAAGCAGGTATTTGCCCAGTCGTTTAACTATGTGCGTGGTTTGGGCAGCAATGTGTATAACCCGGAAGCAAAACAGGTGGATCAGGCCCTGCGCTTCTTCCAGGTCTTACAAAACAATCCAGAACGGGCTTTCCCGGATCAGTGGGCCTCTTTCCCCGATGAGTTTAAACAAATGTTGGGCAATGAGCGTTTTGTGGCTGCCGTTTCCGGGGATGGGGGCCGTTATATCCCCTCACCGGAAGTGACCCGTTCGACCTTGCAAAAGATTATGGAAATGGTCGAATTCCAGCGCGGTATTGATATGCTGCGCGACTAGCGGGCGAAGGTATTGGCGCGGGTCTCACGAATCAGGGAAATTTTGATTTGGCCGGGATAATCCAGCTCTTGTTCGACCTTTTGGGCAATTTCAAAGGCCAGCTTAGGCAGGCTGTCTTCACTGATCGTGTCGGGCTCAACCATGACGCGCACTTCGCGTCCGGCCTGGATGACAAAGGCCCGCTGTACTCCTTTAAACTGGCTGACCAGTTGCTCAAGGGCCCGCATGCGTTGCATATATAATTCGACCGGCTCTTTGCGGGCACCGGGCCGAGCCGCTGATAGGGTGTCGGCCACCTGCACCAAGACGGCCTCCAGGGTTTGGGGCTCGACATCAAAGTGATGGGCGGCCATGGCGTGTAATACTTCGGGTTTTTCGCCATAACGCCGGGCGGCGTCAATGCCCAAGGCGGTATGGGTGCCCACTTCTTCGTAGGTGAGGGCCTTGCCCAGATCGTGTAATAAACCGGCCCGACGTGCCAATTCGGGGTTGGCGCCAATTTCAGCGGCCATGATCCCAGCGGTATAAG
>DLGM01000417.1:4215-4445 GCA_002482705.1 Cyanobacteria bacterium UBA7694 | reverse complement strand
GGTATAAGCCACTTCTTTGGAGTGTTGCAGGATATTTTGCCCATAGCTGCTGCGGTAACGCAGACGCCCGAGCAGGCGAATCACTTCTGGGTGCAGGTTTTGAACCCCCACTTCGAGGGCGGCGGCCTCCCCTTCTTCGATCAGATAACGATCCAGTTCGTCGCGCACTTTCTCGACCACTTCTTCAATCCGGGTCGGATGAATGCGTCCGTCTTCAATCAATTTTTCGA
>DLGM01000417.1:0-4179 GCA_002482705.1 Cyanobacteria bacterium UBA7694 | reverse complement strand
TCGAGGGTGCGGCGGGCAACTTCGCGGCGAATCGGATCAAAACAGGAAATGACCACGACTTCAGGGGTGTCATCAACCAGTAATTCGACCCCGGTGGCCATTTCCAGGGCACGAATATTGCGCCCTTCGCGGCCAATAATGCGGCCCTTTAACTCTTCGTTAGGCAGGGGCACGACGGTCACCGTACGCTCGACCACATGATCAACCGCAGTCCGTTGAATGGCCTGGGCCAAAATTTTCCCCGCCATTTTTTCACACTGTTCGTTCAGGTGAGCTTGGTATTGGCGGATTCGCTGGGAGAGGTCTTTGGCCAAACGCTGTTCCCATTCGGCCAAGAGCTGTTCACGGGCGGCTTCGGGGGTAAGCCCGGCCAAGGCCGCTTGCTTTGCTTGCAGGGAGGTCTGTTCGGCGGTCAGGGCTTCCAACTGGTGTTGTAACAACGTTTCACGCGTATCGAGTATTTGCGTGCGCACCTCCAACTGGATGCGCTGCTCTTCTTGGCTTTCGGACAGACTGCGCAGGGTTTGGCGCAGCTCGGCGGCCTCTTTTTCGGCTTTCTGCTGATCCTGTTCGCGGGCCTCACGCAGTTGTTGAAGCTCGTTTTGCAGTGCTTTGAGCGCTTCGCTATGCGCGCGTTCCAGCGCTTCTTGGACACGGGCACGTTTACTTTTGGCTGGGCTGAAAGCAAACCACAAGACCCCGGCCACGGTGATGAGGGCCAATAAGAGCGAAATCAGGATCAGCAGATTTTCCACGTTAGGTGTCGAGGGCTGTGACCAGCGCTTCATCCAGTTCGAAGTTAGAATACACGTTTTGCACGTCGTCATGCTCTTCGAGCAAATCGAGCAGTTTGAGCAGTTTTTTGCCCACATCGAGGCTGGTCACCGCAATTGTGTTTTCCGGCAGGTAGGCAACCTCCGAGGACAACAGCGTGTATTGGCTCTGGAGGGCTTTGGCCACACTTTCCAGATCTTCTGGGGCAGTCAAGACCTCAAACTGTTCTTCGTCTTCTTTGAGGTCTTCAGCTCCGGCTTCGAGGGCCTGTTCGAGCAGGGCATCCACATCTTCAACGGGCTCTAGGGCAATCACGCCACGCTTGTTAAACATCCAGTTGACGCTGCCGGTGGCCCCAAGATTGCCGTCACATTTATTAAAATAAGAGCGAATGTCGCCAGCGGTGCGGTTGCGGTTGTCGGTTAGGGCGTCGATCATAATGGCAACACCCCCAGGGCCATAACCTTCGTATTGGATCGATTCGAAGTTGCCCCCATCAGCCATGCCCAATCCTTTCTGGATGGCGCGGTCGATATTGTCATTGGGGACACCGGCGGCTTTAGCGCGGGTAACGGCTGAGCGCAGCCGGAAATTGGCATTGATGTCGCCACTTCTGCCTTCGCGCACGGAAACGGTAATTTCCCGCGCCATTTTGGTAAATACGCTGCCACGGGCGGCATCAGTTTTTGCTTTTTGGCGCTTGATCTGCGCCCATTTTGAATGGCCTGCCATATGCTGCCAAACCCTTTCTTACTTGGATTGGGAAAAGACAGGGTGGAACTGCCTGCGCCCAAACCACTTTGGAGTTATAGTGTAAGGAAGTTGTGCTATTTAGCCAACCGACTTAAAGTAACGTGTATTGTAACAAACGCCGAGTTGAAAAGGAGCTTTTAAGCGCGTATGGAACTCACTCAATCCCCTGAAGCTGCCCATGCAGGCCCGGAGGCCTCGGTAGCCGATGATGCAGGTAAACTCTTTCGCGAGGCCAAAAAACGTCTGAACAAAGCCATTCAGTATTTCCCAATCTCTCCGGATGTCGAGGAACAGCTCAAATACCCCAAATCTTCTCTGGCTGTCAGTGTCGTCATCCGTATGGACAATGGCGCTCGCCGTGCCTTTAAAGGTTTCCGCGTCCGTTATGACGATTCGCGTGGCCCGGCCAAAGGCGGGATCCGTTATGCTCCCAGCGTCACCCTTGACGAAGTCATGGCCCTGGCTTTCTGGATGAGCTTCAAGTGTGCCGTGGTCGGAATCCCTTTCGGGGGGGCCAAGGGCGGTATCTGTGTCGATACCAAAGAGCTGAGCAAAACCGAATTAGAGCGTCTGAGCCGCACCTACATTGAAATGATCTCAGACATGATTGGCCCGGAAGTGGATATTCCCGCTCCCGATATGTATACCAACGAGATGATCATGGGCTGGATGGCCGATCAATATAACCGCATTAAGCGCGGCAAGTTCCCGGGCGTGATCACCGGCAAACCCCTGAGCTTAGGCGGATCGGTGGGCCGTACCGATGCCACCGGTCGCGGCGGTTATTATACCCTGCGCCGTCTGGAAGAGCACATTGGCATCATTCCTGAAAAAACGACTGTGGCCATTCAAGGTTTTGGCAACGTCGGTTACCACTGTGCCCAACTCATGTACGATGCCGGTTACAAAATTGTGGCTGTCAGCAACTCGGAAGGGGCGATTTATGACCCGGAAGGAATTGAGCCTGCGAGCTTAAAACGCTGGGAAATGGACCACAACTTGCAGCTCATGGGGGGCCCCACCAAAGGCACGGCAAAGGCGATTACCAACGCTGAACTGCTGACCTTGCCTGTGGATGTGCTTGTCCCGGCAGCTCTGGAAAACCAAATTACCAGCCGTAACGCCCACGATATTAAAGCCAAAGTGATCCTGGAGCTGGCCAACGGCCCCACCACCGATGATGCCGACAATATCCTCAATCAACGGGGTGTGTTGGTCATTCCCGATATTCTGGCCAACGCCGGGGGCGTTACCGTCAGCTATTTTGAATGGGTGCAAAACCAAACCGGTTATTACTGGGACCTCGAAGAGGTACAAACCAAGCTGCAAACGATCATGGAGCGTGAAACGATCAATGTCTGGAATGCCAAAAACGAATTTGGCTGTGATATGCGGACAGCGGCCTATATCCATGCCTTGAAGCGTTTGACCGGGGCGATCGAAGCCCAGGGCACCCGCTTCTATTTCAACCTGCCTTAACAGCAAGGCGATTAAAACCGGGTTCCGGCGACGGAGCCCGGTTTTTTCATGACCCCTTCAGCTAATGGTTAAGAACAGTTAACGTTTACACAAAATAGGTGTAAACTAGAAAAGCCCTTCTTCTGCTCGGTGCGTATGCAAACGATGTTACCTGAGCCCCTGTCTTCCCATAGCAGGCCCCTGTTAACTGTGCTAGTATGAGGAATGGTTATCCCGTCGGTCGCTTGGACAGAGCGGTCGTGAAACTGGTTCGGGTCCGCCTAGCGGCTCCCCCTCCTCCCGACGTAAAATTTCTGCGAAAATCTCGGGCCTAATTCATGTCCTGAGAATGTACCACCGTGTTAAAGATCAGTGATCTTTGACATAGACTTAACCTGCATCAACCCGCCTTAGACGCCACGCTGATGCAGGAACTGGATTGAAAGAAAGGAATATTCTGATGAGCGTCGTCTCAATGAAACAACTGCTAGAAGCGGGTGTCCACTTCGGTCACCAGACCCGTCGCTGGAACCCCAAGATGAAAAAATTCATCTTTGATGAGCGTAACGGCATCTACATCATTGACTTGCAGAAAACCATGTCTCAGCTCAATGAAGTTTATGATCACGTGAAGAGCATCTCCCAGCAGGGACAGAAGGTCCTCTTTATTGGCACCAAAAAACAAGCCAAGGAAGCCATCCAGGAAGAAGCCCTCAGATGCGGAATGCGGGTTGTCAGCCATCGCTGGCTCGGCGGCATGCTGACCAACTTCGCGACCATTCAAAAGCGCGTGAGCTACCTGAAGGATCTCCGGAAGCAGCAGTCCGATGGTGAGTTTGATCGCCGGACCAAAAAAGAAGCCAGCCACCTGGAAAAGAAAATGGAAAAGCTCGAGCGCGTGCTCGGCGGCATCCTCGACATGAAAAACCTGCCTGATGCCGTGTACATCGTTGACCCCAAGAAAGAATATATTGCGGTCGAAGAAGTGCGTAAGCTGGGCATCCCCATCATCGGGATTGTGGACACCAACTGTGATCCCGACCTGATTGACCATCCCATCCCTGCCAACGATGACGCGATCAAGGCTGTGCGCCTGATCTCTTCAATCATTGCTGATGCGATCATTGAAGGCCGCAGCATGGCCAAAGACGCGGAAGATGCCATGATGGCCGCTGCCGCTGCTGCTGAAGCTGC
>DLGM01000135.1:12955-13466 GCA_002482705.1 Cyanobacteria bacterium UBA7694 | reverse complement strand
GGCCCAAGCGGTGGCGCTGATGCCTGGGGTTTCCCGTTCGGGCATTACCATCAGTACAGGTTTGTCTTTGGGGCTGGCGCGCCCAGAAGCTGCACGGGCTTCTTTTTTATTGGGGTTGCCCGTCATTGCCGCCAGTGGGCTGTATAAGCTCAAGGACTTGGCCGACTTGCCACGGGATCGTCGGACGCTGGTGTATTTTACTACCGGCTGTGTGGCCGCTGCCTTGAGTGGGTATGGTGCCATGCACCTGTTCACGCGTTTTTTACGCCAGCATTCTCTGTGGGGCTTTGTGGCCTACCGTCTGCTGATTGGGAGCGCGCTTTTATTCCCGATCAGGCAAGTTTCTCACGGCAATGGCGGACAAACAACTTAGAGCCCGGTTTGCTGTTTTAGATGACCCTGGGCTGGGTATACAAATACCATAAGCAATTTTGCTCCAAAGGAGACGGCCATGTCAGATGCCATCGAAGAATCTAAAAAAGTAAGCACAGGCCCGAGTCGTGAAAATGCT
>DLGM01000135.1:0-12948 GCA_002482705.1 Cyanobacteria bacterium UBA7694 | reverse complement strand
GAAATGCGGGCCAATCATGCGAAAATTCGCACCGAGAGCGCACCTCTGAATACCCGCGACAACTCCAATGAAGAAACGCAAAACAGTTTACACGGTGAAGTACGCGTTGACGGCAATGGCAATACCGTCATGGGCCCCACCGCGATCAGTGCTGCCTCCAATGCGGAGGGTGCCAGCCAAGATGGGGACAGTTCTCAAGACTCTTCCAAACGCAATCCTTCAATGGAAGCCCGCGTCAGTGATACCCTCGCGATTAAAAATGGCATGCAAGCTTCCAGTATGCCCGCTTCTTCCGTGAACTTCTCGTTCTTAGAAAAGTCGGTCAATCGCGTTGCTGGTGAATTAGGCAATGAAGCCAAGTCAGTCTTAAAAGGCATGGCTGAGAATATGAGCCTGGACGAGCGTCTCGAAATGCAGTCTAATTATGCCCGCCAAGTGCGTCAGGCACCTGCCGAATCGGGTGCTGACTCGATCTGGGTCGATGTGCAGGGCGAGCGCAAGCGGGTTGATTTGAAGTAACTCGTTTTTTCCAATCTAAGCTCACAGCGCCTGTGGTAATTCCGCAGGCGCTGTTACTTTTAGAGTGAGCAGCGTACAATAACAACAAGATCTCTAATCCCTCCGCGAGGTATGTATTATGTCTGAAGCGCGTAAACTGGTATTAAAGTTGATTCAAGAGAATCGTGTTTCCCTCGAAGAGGCCGAAGTTTTGCTCGACGCTCTGGCTCCCACCAAAGCGTCTGAGGCATCTCCGCCCCCGGAGCGTCCCCCGGCCAGCGATTTTTTGCGTACCGGCCCGGAGCAAGTGATGCGCCAGGCTGGCCCTAAAGTGGAGGAATTTATGGGCTCGATCAATACCCTGATTGATTCGGTGGCCAACCAGTGGGGCCCCGCGATTGAGAAGCGTTTTGATCGTTGGTTTCAGCCCGGTTCGACCACTGCGGCTGGTGAAAGCAACACCAGTGAGTGGGATGCCCCCCAAACCGCCAGCCAAACTTTCGATTTACCGGCTGGTATTCAGCGTCTTTTCTGCGCCAATCCCTGGGGAGACATTGCCGCAACCGGGTATGATGGCTCCACCCTGCAAATTGAGTCTGTGAAACGGATTCCCACAGGTTCCGGCTTGGCAGAACGCCTCGACCAGATAATCTGGAGTGTTCATCCAGATGGAGATGCGCTGCGTTTGGTACTGGAAGGTACCGAAGGCTTAAAACCTGAACAATTGCGTGTACATCTGGCCATTCGCCTTCCGCGTCATCTCAGTCTTGAGCTTCAGTCCACCCGTTTTGATCTCAATGTCAGCGGCATTAATCAGGCGGATGGCGAGTGCCGTTTACAGACCCAAAGTGGCGATCTGCATCTGGATCAGGTAACGGTCAAAACGATCCACGGGGAAACGGCCAGCGGCAATATCAAGGCTGTGCAAAACAGTGAACATTTACATCTGCGCACGGCCAGCGGGAACATTACCCTGGAAGGGGCTTTGATTGACGCCCATGTCCAAAGCCAGAGCGGCACGCTTCGCCTCAGTGGAGCCGTGGCCCAGCGCTGTAAAGCCGAAACAGTCAGTGGTGATATTCAAATGGGTCTGGTGGCTGGGCAGGGGCGTCTTGAGCTGACCACCACCAGCGGGGATATTGAACTTGGCGGTGAGTTGGCGGGAGAAGTGACCCTCAGTAGCACCAGCGGTGATCTGTGTGGTGACCTGCGTGTCCTCAACTCTGCTTCGGTCATGCTCAATACCCACAGCGGTGATGTGGATCTGAGCTTGCAGCCGGACAGCTCTTGCCGTCTTGATCTGAGCAGCCGCAGTGGGGACGTAGAATCCCGCATCGAGCTCAGTGCGATTGAAACCACCGAACACAGTTTGCGAGCCCGTATCGGAGAAGGACAGGGCTTGCTCCGGGCTCAAACCCTCAGCGGTGATATTTTAATCAGCTAAAGCCAAGAAAACGATCATAGGTGCGGCCCTGGTGGGTCGCAAACTGATCCAGCAATTCTGAGGGCTCCTGGGCTATGTACAGGAGCCCTTTGCCTGTGGCTGTAGCAAAACCGGCAGTGACCATGTCTTCAAACCAGTTCAGTAAAGGCGTGTAATAATCTTGGACATTGAGCAAACCAAAGGGTTTGTGATGCAAGCCAATTTGAGCCCAACTGATAATTTCAATGATTTCTTCCAGGGTGCCAAAACCTCCGGGCAGGGCAATAAAGCCATCTGATAAGGCCTCCATGCGGGCTTTGCGTTCGCGCATGTCGGGCACAATTTGGAGCTCGGTCAAACCGGTGTGGGCCCGTTCTTTATGGACGAGTGATTCGGGCATAATGCCGAGCACCTCGCCGCCAGCCTGTAAGACATTGTTGGCGACAATGCCCATTAATCCCGCTTTGCCACCCCCATAGACCAGGCGTAAGCCGCGCTCTGCGATGGTCTGTCCGAGGCTTGCTGCCAGAGTGGCGTAGGCTGGGGAATGGCCTTCAGCGGCCCCACAAAAAACACAGATACTGTTCATTTAATTTTCCTTTCAGCACAAAGCCCGGCACTAAAGTGCCGGGCCTGATTGTTTGAGTATTAAGCCGCTTTTTTGCGGTAAGAAGAGTCGGTCATTTGACGCACCACCACCAGCAGCGGGCTGGCCAGGAAAATGCTAGAGAACGTGCCCAAAACAATGCCAATGAACATGGCCAAGGCAAAATAACGGATGGTTTCACCGCCCAAGACCGTCAAGCAGAAGAGCGGGAACATGGTGGTGATGGAAGTATTGAGGCTGCGTACAGCCGTTTGGTTGATACTGTCGTTGGCAATTTCTTCAAAGCTTTTGCCACGCCCCATATCGCCGACATTTTCACGGATGCGGTCATAAGTGACAATCGTGTCGTGAACCGAGAAACCGGCAACGGTTAACAGAGCGGTGACAAACAGGCTATCCACTTCAACCCCCATGAAATAACCGAGGATTGCAAAAGAACCGAGGACCAGCACCACGTCATGGGCCAAAGCAATGATGGCACACAGCGCATAATCAAACTTAAAGCGGAAGGTGAGGTAAATAACGATCACGGCCATGACAACCAAGGTCGAGAGGGTTGCTTTTTGGGTGAGTTCAGCCCCTACCGTTGGACCGACTACTTCAACACGCTGCACTTCAAATTCGCCAAATTTAGCTTTGAGGGTTTCAAACATTTTGACTTGTTCATTGTTGTCGACAGGTTTTGAGCGCACTGAAACGTACTCAGTGCCGTCAGGGTTTTTCAGGGTGGTGACAACCACATCGCTGAATTTTTCTGAGTCAAAGGACTGTAATTCGGTGCGCATTTCAGCCACCACGGGGGTCTTTTTAAAGGCCAGCTCCAGCATGGAACCGCCAGTAAAGTCGAGACCGGGCTTGAGGCCACCCATTAACAGGAAAATAATCGCCGGGACCATCATGGCTACTGAGATGGCAAACCACAGATTGCGATGGGGGATGATCTTAAGATCAAATGAGGTTTTATGAGCTCCAGACACGGGACGATGTCTCCTGTTTCGATGTAATGTGCTACCTTTGTGCTAGCAAATTATAACACTCTTGCACCCAGGGCGGTTGCGATCACGAACACGGCCCCTGTCAGGGAGCTGATTTGTTAAAATGTTAAGCATCCCTTGCGAAGGAATTAAAGTATGTTGCAACCCCTCATTGATAAGCTCACCCATCAGGCAACCGAGTACAGTGGACGTTTACTTGGAGCACTGCTGATCTTAGCATTGGGTTTATGGGTTGCGAAGTCGCTGCGCAAAGTGTTGGCTAATCTTTTGGCCCGGACCCACTTGGAGCCCACATTTGTGGGCTTTTGTCTCAGTGGGGCCAAAGTCGTGATGACCGCAGTGGTTGTGTTGGCCGCGCTCAATAGTTTAGGCGTGCCAATGACGTCTTTGTTGGCCGTATTGGGAACGGCTGGTCTGGCGGTCGCTTTGGCTTTAAAAGATTCTCTCAATCATGTAGCTGCAGGCATTTCTCTCCTGGTGCTGCGTCCCTTTAAGGTGAATGATTATGTGGAAATTGGTGGGGTTCAGGGCACGGTGGTAAGCCTCAATTTTTTCCATACCAGTATCAATACGCCGGATAATCGCCTGATCTTGATGCCCAATGCCAAGCTTTTGAGCGATACCATCATTAACTATTCTAAAAATCCGGTGCGCCGCGTGGATATTGTTGTGGGTGTGGGTTACGACTCCGATCTGTTACAGGTCAAAAATGTACTCACGGAGATCTTATTGGCAGATGAACGCATTTTGGTGGATCCGGCCCCCAGTGTGGCTGTTGCCAATTTGGCGGACAGTAGCATTAATTTTAACGTGCAGTCTTGGGTTAAACGAGAGGATTTTGCCGCGATGCGCGGTGACTTGCTGTTGCAGATTAAACAACGCCTGGATGCAGAGGGCATTCAAATCCCTTTTCCGCAACGGGATGTGTATTTACACGAGGTAACTCCAAAAGCAGTGGCGGTAACCCCTGAGGCGAGTTAAGACTGATTGCCCACCAAGCTTTGGGGCAATTTGGGGCTGATCACGGCTTTGGTGTTTTGGGGTAAATCGAGCACGTCGGGATGTTTAAAGCGGTATAACTTGGCCGGTTTTTTAGAAAACTCTTGGGTGCTCTCTTGGGTGTCTTCGAGAATGTCTAAGAATGCGATCTTTTTGCGGAAGTTGCGCTTGTCAATTTTGCGATCGAGGATAATCTCGTACATGCGGCATAATTCTGGCAGCGTAAACTTTTCGGGCAGCAACTGGAACCCAACCGTGGTGTAGCTCAGCTTATTGCGCAAGCGCTCTAGGGCATAGGCCAAAATGCGCCCATGGTCAAACGCCAAGTCGGGCAAATTATAAATCGAGTGCCAAGTCACTTCGCTGACGGCATCGGAGGGTTTCAGGGTGAATCGTTCGGAGCTGACCAAGGCATAATAAGCGACGGTAATCACGTGGGCCCGTGGGTCACGGCCAAGTTCACCGAAGGTATAAAGCTGCTCTAGATAGACATGATCCGCGTTGGTTTTTTCTTTGAGCTTATTCAAGGCCGCTTGTTCGAGGTCTTCATTGAGGTGAACAAAGCCCCCAGGCAGAGACCATCCCCCTTGGAAGGGTTCGGTTTTGCGCTGTACCAACAGGACTTTCAGATCTTCATCCATGATTGTGAAGAGCACGATATCTACTGTGACAGCAGGGTGATCAAAGGCCAGAATATCGATACAGCTCCTCTTTCCTTAACAAACGTGGGTGTCCATGTCATACTATGATAGGTTATGCGAAAGGATCAAGCAACATTGTGGCAAGGCATACCTCCTCGGAGGGAGCGTCTGAACATCTCCCTTTAACGGTTTCTTTTCCCTATGCTGCTACCTTACCCGTTGAATGGATTGGGAATAAAGGTCTTTATCTTAACCAACTGATGCGGGCGCAGATCCCTGTTCCCCCGACGGTGTGTATTACGCCTGCGGCCTATCGTTTGACCCTTCAACAGCTAGGTGTTGACGTGGATCAACTCGCGACCATGAGTTATCAAGAGTTAATGGCTGTGGGACGCAATATTCAAACCAAGCTGATGCGTCAGCCTTTACCTACGGCTGTGTTTGAAGCCCTGCAGCAACTGTGGCGCGGCCTTAAAAGTGCCGATGCCTTGGGTTTGGTTTTGCGCCCTTCGATGCCCTATCATCCGGCCCATGATTTTGCCCGGCGCTTGCGTCCGATCCTCAATATTCGTGGCCTGATGGAACTGGAGCGGGCGCTCAAGCTGGCTTGGGCTTACTTGTGGACCGAGGATGTGCTTTATTACCGCTGTTATCATGGCCATCAAACCCAGCGCCATGATGATCTGGCTTTGCTGGTGCAGGTACAAGTCCCCAGTGAGACCTCCGGGACCCTGCTCAATTTCCAACCCGCCCATGCCGGTACCTCGGAATATGTGATTGAATCCACCTGGGGCCTGAATGATGCGGTGACGCGGGGGCTGATCATTCCCGACCATTTTGTCTGTACGCCCGAAGGACACATTTCCCAGCAGCACATGGGGCAAAAAAAGCTTCAGTTAACAGTGGGCAAAGAAGGGGCGATTAGCGAACAAGCCTTGCCTGAGGACCGTCAGAACACCCTGTCCTTGACGCCGGAACAGGTACAACTGCTTGGGCAGTGGGGACAGCGCTGCTCACAATTGTTACACCAAGCGCCCTTGGAGATGGAATGGGTCTTGGTGCGGGATAAACTCTTCATTGTGCAACTGACCCCTGTTGACAAGGTTCATTTACAGGCAGAAAATGAGGCCGAATGGCCCTTGGCTGAGCATTTATCTCCTCTGTTTGATACGCCTTTTTCACCCTTGGGTTGGTCTTTATTGGCTCCTCTTTTAGAGCCCGCTTGGCGCTCGGCCCTGGGAATTGTGGGGGTACCACAAACCGATTTACCGGCCCAGATGTTTCATATCCTGAATTATCGCGCCTGTTTTCATCAGAGTTTGGACACCTTGTTAAAGCAGCGTTGGCAGTTGTTACAGCAAACCTATCAAAAGGCCTACCGCCAAGGCATGTGGCAGTTTGTCCGTCAGTTTATGCGTAATCAGTCCTTTTGGTACTCTCGTTTTCAGACCTATACCATGACCCTGCGCCGTCTGTGGGCCATTGATTTTGCCCAGGCTGCTCCCGAAACGCTCTTTTCACTGCTGGATCAAACTTTGGGTGCGGTGCAGACCTTTATCGAAGCCTATGTCTTTGTGGCTTTGAGTGAACAAGAGCTGCGCCTGTGTTTACAAGCGGCTTGGACCGAGCGACAACACCAAAGGCCCGAAACTGCATTACCTCCTTTGGCATTGTTGTTGGCGGCCCCAGACAATCGCCGCGGCCAATCCGCGCGGATGGTGGATGCTTGTCTGACACAGATTCGCAGTCATCCACGCCTCAGTGCCGTATTCCGCGATGCTCCGGCAGCTCAATTGCGAGAGCAACTGGACAGTTTCCCTGAAGGACAAACTTTTTTGGCCCATTTCCACCGCGTGTTGGGGATGGTCGGCCTGCCTGAAATCAGTGCTGATCCGCTTCAGGTCAGCTGGGCTGAGGATCCCCGTTTGGGGTTGGCCTACCTGCAACGCAGACTCCCCTTGAGTGCAGCCTGGAAGCAGGCACAGGCAGAGGCCCAAGCCCAAGCCTGGCACACGTTGTTGTCTGCGTTTAATAAGGGGCCCGATTGGGTGGAGCAAGGGCTGTGGCGTTTTCTGCTGCCTCTCACCCGGCAGTACGTGGGGATTCGGCAAGATCTGCCCTTTTATGTGGCGATGGTGCAACCCCTGCTGCGACAACTGCTTTTGGCTTTGGCGCGACATCTGCCGCTGGAGCAGCCCGAGGCGGTTTTTTATCTCACTCTGGATGAGCTGCGCCATTTGCTGAAAATGCCGCTGGATGCCTATAAAATGAATGAGCTTCATGAATTGGTGCAAGCGCGCCAGTTAGAGCAGTATGTGGCCAACCGCATCAATCCTGACCATGTTCCCCCCCACCTACAACTGCAAGGGCTGCCTGCCAATGGCGGGCGCTATTTTGGCCGTCTGCGTGTGGTCTCTTCGACCGCCGATCTAGAGGCTTTACGCCATGGGGATGTATTGGTGACGGACTATTTTGAGCCCCATTGGGAGCCCGCTTTTGCTAAAATTGCCGGTTTGATCACCGATTTGGGGGGGGTGACCAGTCATGGAGCCCGCTTGGCCCGTCAGTACCGTGTCCCGGCGATTACTGCGGTACCCAATGCCAGTCAACGCTTAAAAACAGGCCAAGTGGTCAGTATGAATGCCTTCACCGGACAGGTTCAAGCTTACCAACCGGAAGACCTCCAGGCCCGTTTTCGCGCCTAAGGGGCGGTGGTGGGCAGCCCTTGACTTTGCCAGCTCTGAATGCCCCCTTCGAGGTTGTAAAGACGCTTAAAACCCAGCGCTTGCATTTTGGCCACTGCTTCACTGCTGCGTCGCCCGGATGCACAATAGACAAAGTAGGGCTGGTTTTTATCCAGAGTGGCAACGGCGGTGGCAAAGTCGGGACCATTCCAATCGATGTTTTGGGCTCCGGCAATGTGGCCGCTATTAAATTCTCCGGGTGTACGCACATCCAAATAACGAATGCTGCTGTCCTGTTTCAAGAGGGGGGCTGCCGCTTGGGCTGACAGACTTTGCACCTGTGCAGTTTCCGCTGCCGGTGCTTGATCGGATTTTTCCTGCTGGGGAGCACAGGCCAATACTAAACAACTGAGCACAATCAAAAAGCGGTACATAAGAGGCCTCCAGGCGACGGGGGGTTAACTGTTCCAGATGGGGGGACGTTTTTCTAAAAAGGCCTGTAGCCCTTCACGGGCATCAGGGGTGTGCAGATTTTGGGACAGCATTTGTTTGAGGTAGCGCAGGGCATCGGAGAGGGGCATATCGGCCATGGTATGAAAGGCCTCGCGCCCAAGACGCAGAGTCGAGCCACTTTTGCCGGAAATCTTGGCCGCCAGTTCAGCGACTTTTGCGTCGAGTTCAGCAGCCGGCACCACGTGATTCACAAAACCCAGTTCTTTGGCCGCTTCGGCGGTGATTTTATCCCCCGTCAGCATTAGTTCCATCAGGGCTTTGCGCCCAATGCTGCGGTACAGGACCGGCATAATTACCATTGGAAAGAGGCCAATATTGACCTCTGGGGTGCCAAACCGGGCACTGTCAGCGGCCACGACCAAATCACAGGCCATGGCCAGACCAAACCCTCCGCCGAGGGCAAAACCGTTGACGCGGGCAAGGGTCGGTTTCTGGCTGCGCATCAGTGTTTCGAGCAGCAGAACCAGCTTTTCACGGAAATTGTGTTCATCCATCGTGCCCTGGGCCTCGTTGTAAAACCCGTCGATATCGGCCCCGGCACAAAAGGCTTTGGGGCCGCTGCCGGTGAGGACGATGACCTTGACTTGTGGGTCCTGATCGGCCGCTTGCAGGGCGGTGGTCAGGGCTTCCATCAGGGGAATACTCAGGGCATTCAAGCGCTCGGGGCGTTGCAGGGTGAGGGTTGCGGTGTTGTTCTCAAGGGTGGTCGTGACTAAGGTTTGCATCAGGGGTTCCTTACCAGTCGCGGGCAGGGGGGGTATTGCCCTGCAACTTTTGTTGTAGTTCTTCAGGGCTGAGGCTCATGAGTTCTTCAGGGCTCAGGTTAAACAGGTTTTGCTCCGGGGCGGGAGGCTGATTGGGAAAGCGTTGGAAATAGCGGCCATTGCGATGGTTGCGCTCATCCTGCTCAAGGGATTGTAAGGCATTGGTAATATCCTCTTCCCGGAAGGGGTGCTCCGGGGGCGGGGCTTCCTGGGGGGGCTGATCTGCCGCCGTATTGCCAGGCGCATTCTGGTTGCCGTCTTCTGAACCCGGATTGGTTTGCTGTTCTGGCGGTGGGTTATTGCCCTGTTGCCCTTTGCCTCCTTGGGGATCTTCCCCTTGTGAGGGGTTGGGATTCTTTTGTTGTTTGAGTTGTTCAAGCTGTTGCTCAACAAACGCACGATTTTTGGCTGCATCCCCGTCGTTGGGATTGAGTTCAAGGGCGCGGTCATAGGCTTCAACGGCTTGTTTCCACTGCGCTTCTGGTTCCCCTTCCTGGCCGAGACGGAAATAGCTATTGCCCAGATTGTAATAGGTGCTGGCTCGTTCTTCAGGGGTGCTGCTTTCACTCCAGCGCAGGGCTTGGCGGTAGGCTTCAATTGCTGAACTGAATTGTTTTTCCTGGTGGCGGGCGTTGCCCAGATTGTAGTGCAGACGGGGATCCTGAGGGGCGGCCTGGAGGGCCTTTTCAAAATAACGGCTGCTGGTGGCGTATTTTTGCTGGCTAAAAGCTTCGAGGCCTTGGCGATTGGCCCAATACCCTTCCCAGGGCCAGCTCCAAGCACTTTGAAGTAAGAGCGCCATCAGGGCGAAAAGGGCTATGCGTTCAGCCATTGGAAACCTCCGAAGATCGGCGGGGTAATTTCCCCGGCCAGTGCTGCAGTACCTGCTGCCATCTATTTTCCCAAAGGACGATGCTGCGTTCAAGGGTAAACAAGAGCAGGGCAAGCAATAACCAAGCTTGGAAACGCTCTTCCCGTGTGAGGCTGCTACTGCTGAAGCTCTGTTTTTGCAGGGTACTGCGGGCCTGCTCAATGAGTTTGGGCAATTGGTTTGCCTTTTGGATGGGGAGATATTTGCCCCGGCCCCGTTCAGCCAAGCGTTTTAATGTGGCTTCATCGAGTTTGGTGATCACTTCTTCGCCCCCTTCGGTGGGGTAGCGTTTATAGATCAGCCGTGAAAAGATCGGATCTTCTACGGGGATCCGGGCTCCCTGGGGAGTACCTGCCCCAATGGTAAACACAATCCAGTCTTTTTTTGCCAGGGTGCCCAAGGCGGCATTGAGGGAATCGGGGTCTTGGTTTTCCCCGTCGCTAATAATCACAAGAATCTTGCCGGTATCGCCCGACTTGGCAAAACGTTTTTCGGCGGCAGTGATGGCGGCCCCAATTTGGGTTCCACGGGAGGGTAAAAAGCCAGGGGTAATATCGTTCAGAATCGTGTCTAAAGCACCATAATCGGTGGTCAGGGGGGCCACGGGGGCCGCTTCATTGGTAAAGACAATCAGTCCGACCCGGTCGCTGGTGAGTTGCTGCAACATTTGACGCACCAAATATTTAGAGGCCTCTAGGCGGCTGGGATGGACGTCGGTGGCCCGGCTGCTGTCGGAGACATCCAGGGCAAACAATAGATCAATCCCGGATTGTTCCTGTTCTCCGGCGACAATGTTGCCTTGGGGGCGAGCCAGTGCCATCGCCAGACAGGCAATCATTGCCATCAACAGAATGCTGCGGGCAATCAGCAGGGGGCGATAACTGCCTTGGGTATGGAGGCGGGGCAATAACCAGCTATCAATCAATTGATGGAGGCTGTGCTGTTGTTGCCGCAGCCAGTGACGCAGCAGCCAGAGCACGACCGGGATCAGCATCAGAGCCAGCAGTCCCAAGGGCTGCCCCAACTGTAAAAAATTGAGGCGGGGCAATAACAGGCCGCCAAGGCAAACAGGTACAAGTATCAGGGCGAAAAACGGCCATTTCATACCCATCAGTATGGCACAAGTTGCTAGAATGAAGCACATATGCAATTGACCAGCCCTACCAACCCCAAAATTAAATTTGTGCGCAGCTTGCACCAGAAAAAATGCCGTGACCAAGAACAACGTTTTTTGGTCGAAGGGGAAACCCTCGTTGCAGAAGCTTTGGCTGCGGGTTTCCAGCCTGAGTTGCTGTTGTATACAGCGGGGTTGCGCCGTTCTGAACTGGCTGAGAGAGCGCGTGAATCCTTTGAGGTTCCCGAAGCCGTGATGGCCAAAGCGACCACTCTCAGCAGCCCGCCTACAGTTGTGGCTGTCTGCCGTCAACAGGCCGTGAGCATCCGGGCCGGAGCCTGGCCCTGTCAACTGATTGCCGGTGGCGTGCAGGATCCGGGCAACTTTGGCGCACTGGTACGTTTGGCCGACGCCATGCATTTGCAGGGTGTGCGCGCTTTGAATCAAACCGTTGATCCCTTTCACCCTAAAGTGGTGCGTGGCTCGATGGGGTCTTGTCTGCGCACCCCGATTTTTCAGCAGGCCGATCATCAGGCCTTAGCGCAACTCAAAAATGAAGGTTTTACGCTGGTGGCAGCCGTAGCCGATGGCACCTATACCTCGTTTAACTACGCCTTTCCCGAGCGCTGTGCCCTGATTTTGGGCAGTGAAGGGCAGGGCATTGAGGCCGAATTGTTGGCACAGGCCGATGTGCGCTTGGCCATTCCGATCCGTATGGGGGTTGATTCCCTCAATGTCAGTACCGCTGCGGCCATGCTGGTCCATGAATATGTACGTCAGCAGGAGGCCCGCTCATGAGTGATACCCAGCTTTTGCCGCCAGAAGCGTCCGCTCCTGCGGAGAATTTGCATGAGATGACCTTTGTGGACCATTTGGGTGAGCTGCGGCGAGCCCTGGTGATCTCGGTGGTGGCGGTGGTGATTGGTTCGGCTATTGGTTTCTCTCAGCATCAGCTAATGCTCGATTTGCTGCGTCGTCCGGTACCCCACGTGACGTTTAATACCTTGGCGGTAGAAGAAGGGTTGATGGCCGTATTGCGCCTGTCGATCATGATCGGTATTTTCCTAGGCTTGCCTGTCATTCTGCGTGAAATTCACTGGTTTGTGGGGCCAGCTTTGACCCGGCGTCAGCGCTTGATGATTTTCCCGGTGGTGGTCATGAGTTATGTGCTGTTTACTCTGGGGGTATGTTTTGCCTATTTTACTCTGCTGCCCATCAGCGTCAAATTTTTGATTGGTTTTATCCCCCAAGGCATTCAGCCGATGATTTCGATTGGCCGTTATATCGACTTTACGTCTGTATTGCTGGTGGTGACGGGCCTGATGTTTCAAATCCCGATTGTGCTGTTGGTGCTCAATTTATTGGGTATATTGGCCCGGGCTACCCTGGCGAGCCAACGCCGTTATGCTTATTTTGGTAGCTTTGTGGTGTCAGCGATGATTACCCCTACGGTGGATGTATTTACCCAAAGTATTTTGGCTGGCATGTTAATTCTGCTCTTTGAATCGGGCTTAATTTTAATGTGGTTTGTGGAACTGGTGCGTCGTCCACAGGAGTCATCCTCCTAGAGGTCAAGGTGCAGTATTTATATCGCTTGCCCAGCCCTTGTTTACGCCCCTGGATTGCCGGTTTTTGGGGCTGGCGGGCGAAAGCCCATGAGGTGCCGTCCCTACGCATATTTCCTTCCGTGTACCACGAGTGGGTGATACACTCCGGCGCTCCGCTGCACTTTTGTTTTCCAGACCATAGGGTAGTCGCTCCCCTCATGCACATTATGGGCAGCCATCACCATCACTTTGAAATTCAGGCAACTGGGCCAGTCTCGCTGTTCGCGATTCG
>DLGM01000464.1:5839-9724 GCA_002482705.1 Cyanobacteria bacterium UBA7694 | reverse complement strand
CATGGCTCGACCTATGGCGGCAACCCGCTGGCCTGTCAGGTGGCGATGGCCGCTCTGGAAGTGCTGCGCGAAGAACAACTGGCAGAAAATGCCGACCGCATGGGGGAAATTTTCCGGGCTGAAATGCGTGCATTACAAGCCGAAACTCCCCTAGTGACCGCCGTGCGTGGTAAAGGCTTGCTCAATGCGGTGGTGATTCAGCCTCAGGCCGATGGCCGCACGGCTTGGGATGTGTGCATCAAACTGATGGAAAATGGGCTGTTGGCTAAGCCCACCCATGGGGACATTATTCGCTTTGCGCCGCCACTTGTGATTACTGAAGAGCAGCTCCGAGCCTGTACCACAATTATTCGTGAGACCTTGCTCAATTTTTAATGCAGGCTTTATTCGCGAGCGCTGATCGTATCAATACCAGGGCTGACAACTGGGGTGCGTAATGCGCTGATGGCAGGCTTGCGATTACCTTTTGCGGCGGTTGTCGGGTTTGTTTTCAGATTCGCTCATCCGTTCGGGTTCCTTGTTACCATAGAAGGGATCACTTTTTGGGAATTCCCCTATGTCATCTCCGATTACCATTGGCCTGGTGCAGCTCAACATCACCGCCCTCAATTTTTTGCCCTATACCGCCGGGCTGTTACAGGCTTATGTCATTGCAAATACCTCCGACTCCCAGCGCTACCGTTTTTTAGCACCTGTTAGCCAGGCCTTGACTTCTTTGGCCGAAGCCGCTGTGGCGCTACAGGCAGCTGATGTGGTGGGCTTCAGCCTATTTGTGTGGAATGTAGAGCGGTCGCTGGCGATCGCCCGGGTTCTCAAGCAGGCCCGTCCTGACCGTTGGGTTGTGGTGGGCGGACCCCATGTCCCGGATCAGGCCGAGGCATTTTTGCGGGCCCACCCGGAGATTGATGTCTGTTGTCATGGGGAAGGTGAGCAAGTGTTCTTAGACCTGCTGGCTGTTTACCCTCAGCGGGATTGGCGAACCATTCCCGGCACGAGTTGGCTTGATGCGGAGGGGGGCTTTCACCATCTGCCTCGTGCCCCGCGCCGTAAAGATTTGGCGGTATTGCCCTCTCCCTATCTCATGGGATTGTTTGACGAACTGGTGAAGACGACGTCCTCTCAGCCCTGGGCGGCGATGTGGGAAACCAACCGGGGCTGCCCTTTTTCATGTAGCTTTTGTGATTGGGGTTCAGCGACTGGAGCCAAGGTCAATGCCTTTGATGTGCCGCGCTTACAGCACGAGTTAGCTTGGTTTGCAGCCCATCGTTTGGGCCTGATTTTTTGCTGTGACGCCAACTTTGGTATCCTTTCGCGCGATTTAGAGCTGGCTCAAACGGCGGCAGACTATAAAATGAAAACGGGTTATCCAGGGGCATTGATTGTCCAAAACACCAAAAATATGACCGAGCGGGCCTATCAGGTGCATAAAACGCTGATTCGTGCAGGTCTGGATGCAAGTGTGACTTTGTCAGTGCAGTCGGTTCATGCCCCGGTGCTCAAGGCGGTCAAACGGCAAAATATTTCGTTAAAAACCTATCAGGAGCTACATCAGCGTCTGACGGAAGAGGGGATTCAGACCTATACGGACGTGATCATTGGCCTCCCGGAAGAAACCTATACGTCTTTTACGGCAGGCATTGCCAGCCTGATTGAAGGGGGCCAGCACCATTCGCTGCATTTTTTTAATGCCAGCATCTTGCCCAATGCGGAAATGGCTGAGCCCGCTTATCGCGAACAATATGGTTTGATCACTCAGCGGGTAGCGACGGTGTATTTACATACGGCGGCCACTCCCCCCCCGGATGGGATTGAAGAATACCAAGAGCTGATTATTGCCACCCGTACGCTGTCGTTGGAGGACTGGGCCCGGTGCCGTGCTTTTGCCTGGTTGACCTTATTACTCTATTATGGCCAAGAACTGCTGCGTCCAGCGCTGTTACTGCTGCACATTCACTATGGGGTGAGCTACCGGGCCCTGCTCGATGCCTTGCTGGATGTGCCGCAGACGTATCCCACTTTGTTTGAAATCAGTCGTTTTTTGTGGGATTGTGCCGCTCAGATTCAGGCCGGGGGATATGAATATGTGACGGCTGAAGGGCCAGCTTACAACGGCATTTGGTGGTCGCCGGATGAGCTATTGCTGCGACGTCTATTATCGGAAAACCGCATTGGACAGTTTTTTGATGAAATGCGGGCTTGGCTGGCTCAGTGGCTGGGGCAACAGGGTGTTTTGCTCGACCGGGCATTGCTGCAAGACTTGATCGAGGCCGGAAAAATCAAGCTCAAATTGACTTACCATCCGCTGCCGCTGGAAATTCCTTTTCACTACAATGTGCCAGAGGCCTGTACGGCTTTGCGGCGCGGCATCCAAATTCCTCTGCGGGAGGAGCCGTGGCTCTATTATAAAGATTGGCCGGGTTTACCTCATACGCTGGCTCGCAGGCGTTTATCTCCTCACCCATTTGACAGGCCTGATCTGTTACCCTGACAATACTATAAAAAAATGGAGCATGTATATGTCCACCCTCTCTTCGCTTGCAACCCTGTTAGCCCTGACTCTGGCGCTTACCGCCTGTGGCACGGGCCGTGGCCCTTCGAACAATACCGATCCTTCGGCCAGCCCCAGTGCCAGCCCTTCTCCCTCTCCTTCGAGCAGTGCCCCTGCACCCAGTGGTGAACAGGTAAGTTTTACCAATCTTGCGCAGCGCAATAGCCAAATCCAAACAGCGCGAACGGCAACAGCTACGACTGCTGAAGAGTGGAAAACCCTGTGGTCAGAGCATATGGGTTCAGACTCGGATCGCCCGGAAGTTGACTTTGAAAAAGAAGCCGTTGTGGCTGTGTTTGCGGGACAAAAGCCGACGGGTGGATACAGTGTGACCATTCAAGCGGTCAGCCTCAGTGACAAAACCCTGCAGGTGAGCTACAGTGAAAAATCACCGAGCCCGGATAGCATTACCACGCAAGTGATTAGCTATCCTTCACATATTGTCAAAATTGACAAAGCACCCAGCGCTTTTAGCAGCACCCGTTTCACAAAACAATAGAAGCTTCTTCGGGACGCTCGCTCAGGTTGACACCAATTTGGTACAGGGCGGAGCGCAGCGTCTCCAGTTGTTCGGGAGATAGGTTCGCGCTTGCCTCTTGGGTGGTGCGTTGGGCCAGCGGTTGCAGACGCTCGCGCACTTCGCGTCCATGAGGGGTCAAATAAATAAGGTTAATGCGGCGGTCCTGTTGATCCGGGACCCGCTTGACCATGCCCAGACGCTCCATGGTGTCGATCAAACGGGTGATGCTGGGGCGATCCTTGCGGGTGCTGTTGGCAAGCTCTTGTTGACTTTGGCCGTCTTGTTCCCACAGGCGCTTTAAGATGCCCCATTGTTCGTTGGTCACTTCCGGGTGTCCGGCCATGCGAAAATGGTACATTAAACGCCGGGCCATGACTGTATGGGCACGGCCCAGGAGACGGCCAAGCGTTTCTTCAGAAGAGGCTGTATTACTCATAATAGCCTCATTGTAACAGGGCCTCACCCTCTTGCGCCAAGGGGGGCTGCAACAATCTGCTGCGTTGTCTGTGAGAAATTTTCTGGGGGATAATAACTACCTATGAAACGATATGCGTTGGTATTAGGGCTTTTATTATTCTTGCCCCGCCCGGCCCAAGCTTGTTTAAGCTGTGGTTGTGGGGGATCGGGCAGTGCCGCTGACTTGGGAAATGCGGCTGCCAGTTTATTTGCAAAGGATCGCCAGTGGTTATTACAAAGTGGCCTCAGTATCCGAAATTTTAGCGGTAGCTTTAATGAAAGAGGAACTTGGAATCCTGCACCCCAAGACAGCCAGATAACAACGGTGAGCGGGATTATCAGCGCCACTTATTTTCCCTCT
>DLGM01000464.1:0-5816 GCA_002482705.1 Cyanobacteria bacterium UBA7694 | reverse complement strand
ACGGCTTTACGGGGCGCTACGTGGGGGCCACTGGGCAGTATTGCTCCGACTGATTTGGGCCTACAGGTCGGGGGTGGCTTAGGGGACATTCAGTTGCAGGGGAGCTACACCTTTTTGAGTAATCTGAGTTGGGCGACAGCTGCTTGGGGCAATTTGACTCTTCCGACCGGACAGGCCCAAGGCGACCCCCAAGGCCTGACGGGGGCTGGTGTCTTTAGCGGAAGCGCAGGAATTTTGACCGTTTTTAAACCGATGGAAACCGTGGAATTATTTTTAAATGTGGGTTACTCTTTGCCTTTTGGGGCCCCAGATCCCACTCAGACGCCGTTTTTCCTGGGGCAGGCACTGCTGTGGCAGCTACAGGGCAACTGGCAATTTGCAGATCGGTGGCGCGTGGGTTTAGGGCTTGCCGGGCATGTCGGTGCCTGGAACGGCATGGGGCCAAACCAACTGAGTAGCCGCCTCAAGATCACGCCCAGTGTCCAGTTTGAAATCGATATGTACAGTGGCGTGCGCCTGGGTGTGGGGATTGATCCTCCCATGTGGGGAAGTAATAATCTCACCGACAATGGCCTGAGTTTGGTGTATTATCAGTACCTCTAACCTTTGATCGCTCCATGTGCTTACCGGCGACCGGGATCATGGAGTATCATATGAGGTTAAGAAACACGCAACGGTCAGTCATGCAATCAACCCTTTTGTTCGGTGACATCCATGGATGTCGCGAAGAACTTCACGCTCTCTGGGAACAACTGGATCCTGTGCCAGGCACCCGCTTGGTATTTTTGGGCGATTTGATTGACCGAGGCCCAGACTCCCCCGGTGTGGTGGATTTTGTGATGGCTTTGAGCCAGCATTACCCGGTCACCGTGGTGCGCGGCAACCACGAAGCACGTGCCCTGCGTCGCTATCGCCAGGGGATGGATCCTGGTGAGGGCTTATTGCCGCACCACCTCGAATTTTTGAGCCAAAGTGTGCCTTTTTATAGCTTTGAAAATGGGCGTTTTCTGGCGGTTCATGGGGGCATTTATCCCGACTTCTGGAATCATCTATCCCAGTTACCTGAATTGGATGAGCGTGAGCATTGGCCGCAGCGTGTGCGGGAATGGGTGGAGCGCTTTTATTTTTGTCGTTATGTCAATCCAGAAGGGCAAATTGTCGGATTGGGGTTACAGCGCCCGGAAGACCATTTTTGGGCTGACGTTTATGATGGCCGTGCCGGGCTGGTCTTTTTTGGTCATGAACCCTTTTTTCATGGACCGATGGTTTTTCCCCACGCCATTAGCCTAGATACAGGGTGCCCCTTTGGGGGCCGCCTGACGGCGGCCCGGATTGATGAGCAGGGACGTATCTCTTTTGTGTCTGTGACGGCACGTCAGGCTTATAGCCCTTACATTAATTATGGTACGCAGGTACAGGCTGCTCCGGGAACACCCCTCAGTGTGGTTGAGCTTGCCGCAGTGCATTCAAACAGTCCATCCCTATTATAAATATTGCCTAGATTCGTGACACATAGAGATTGTCTGGCGGCTTTTTATTGACAAAGATCAATTTTAATGAGGTCCTGAATATTACCTGAAGAATTCTTAAGGTAATGGGTGCAACCTTGTTACTTTTGCTGCTTCCTCTTCACCTACCTTTACATTTACAATGCCCCTAACATCTGCCTGGATTAAATAAATAGCTGCGCCACTTTTGTGTATCTTAATATTTGATACATGTATTTATTCATTGATAAAATTATTTTTTATTTGAATTTATGCGTGAATCAATTAGGTACACAGGAGTGGTGCTCTCTTTGCCATGGCAATACAGAGGACTTTTATGCCTGTAATACTCTCGATTCGCCGCCCCATTGCCCTATCTCTCGCCGCATCTATGCTCACCTTAACTGCCTGTGGCACGCCACAGAACTTCGGCGTAGGCCGTAACCCATTGGGCAGTAATTCTCAACCGGGCCAGGGGCAAATCCCCAATACCGGCACCTTGGTTTTCGACGGCAACCCGGAACAATTAGCCGCTCTGTTCCTGAACTTGCGCACCCAAGCCCGTTTAACCCCCAACCAAAAGGTGGCCCTCGAAATTTTAGCCCTTGATCGCAATGGCAAACGCATTGACCCCCGCAAACTCAATCTGCGTTTCACGAGCAAAAATCCGGCGGCCATTACCGTTGACTCCCAAGGTCTGCTGACGGGGATTACCCCCTTTGAAAGCAGTCTGATTCAGGTTGAAGATGCGCGCTCCCAAACCCGTGCTGAAGCCGAGGTCATGGTCAGTCCGAATACGTTTAACGGCAACCCTCAGGCCGTATCTTCGCTCCAGTTAGTATTACGCCAAATGACGGTGCCCGGCAAAGGTGAAACGGCCCAGTATTTGGTGATTGCCAAAGATACTTTGGGCAATGCCATTGATCCAGCCCGTCTCAGTCTCGACTGGTCGGTTTCTGATCCCAATGCCTTTCAGGTAGATAAAAATGGCTTGGTGACGGCGATCTCTCCTTCTGGCTTAGCCAATGTTGTGGTCCGCGATAGTGTGTCTGGTCGCACCGTGACTGGGCAAATTCGCAGTCTGGGCCAAGGAGAAAATACGGGGCTGCCTCCTGTGGCACCTCCTCCCAGCGTGCCAACAACGCCGGGCGTTCCCACGACTCCGACCAGCCCCAGCAACCAAGGCTCTGGCAGTCAGCCGACACAACCGGGCCCTGCGACAGGCAACCCCGCTGAAATTGCGCGCATTGTTTTAACCCCTTCGTTTACCAGCCTACCGACAGGTAAAAAAGTCCAGTTGACCGTTACCCTGACGGATAAAAACGGCAAAAACGTTGACCCGGCCAGTGTTCCCTTGCAGTGGGTGAGTAATCTCCCCGATGCCCTGAGTGTTGACAACCAAGGGACCGTGACGGCCAAAGTGCCCTCCCAAACGGCTCGGATTACGGTCAGTGTGCCGGGCCAGAATTTATCCGCTTCGGCTTTGGTTGCCAGTACAGGCACTCAACAAGGTTCCGGCGGCGGCGGTGGTGGCGGTGGGATTGCTACACCGGCCCCTTCGTTACCAGGTTTATCTACCCAACCCGTTTCTACGACCAGTTTTAATGTCTTGATTACCCCCCCCACTTCCGGGGGGCCTGTTCAAAACTTCCGGGTAATTATTGGCGGAGCCCCAGGTACCACCACCTTTACCGTTCCAGCGAATGGTCAGCCGATAATTTTCCCAGTGCCGGCAGAAGCGTTGCTGACCCCAGATACCCCTTATCCCGTTTCCTTGGTGGCTGTGGGCCTCAATGGCTTTGAGTCGCCAGTGGTCAATGGTTTTGGCAGTACCTTACCTGCGGAAGCCCCCGTTAACCTCTTTGCAGGCAACTCGGCTGGTTTCTCCGGGATTATAGCCGTTCCCGCTGATGCGCCGTTTGTGATGAACACGGCCAATGGCAATGCCCTGAGTGCGGGGGATGCTTCGGTCAATGAAGTGATCACCGTGATCTTACAGCCCAATGCGATCAATTTTGGCAGCTTTAGTTTGGCCAATAGCCCGGCATTACCAGGAACGGTGACGGTGAGTGGGAGTGGCACACAAGGCAGTCCGTTGACGGTCAATGGCCCGGTGGCTGATGTCAACACGGCTTTAAACAATTTGGTTTATACCCCTGCCACTGGGTTTGTGGGCCAAGCGACGGCCACAATGACCACCAGCGACACGGTGGAAGGTGGGAGTACGCCCGATGATATTGATACGCTGACCTTTAGCGTGAATAGCGCGGCACCGACTCCCCCGGAAAACCGCATGAATGGGAATGCCACTTTCAGCAATCTGACCACTTCGGTGGATGCCCCGATCACCCTCAACCCGATCAATAACAGTGTCTTGGCTGTGGTAGATCCCAATGGCACCTCCATGAGTGTGACTTTAACCCCCCAGAATGGTGCCCTGAAACTTGAATCTGTGCCCAGTGGGGTGACGGTGCTTCCCAGAGGGAGCGAGACTGAGCCGTTGGTGCTGCAAGGGGTGCCGATTGCCCTGAATAATGCCCTGTCTGGAGGGGTGACCTTTACCCCCAATTCAGGTTTTTCGGGGACAGCCAGTATCACCATGGTTGCAAATGACGGAACAGCCTCTGATTCTGATACCCTCACTATTGACGTGATCCAGCCTTCCAACCTGTTTAATGCCCAGCGCACATTCCCCACCGATGCGGTTCGAATTGCCCGCAGTCAGAGCTTGACCTTAGATAGCGGTCACCAGCGGGCTTTGAGCGTGATTTATCCGCCGGGTACGGAGGTGCAAGTCGATCTCATTCTGCAAGACAGTGCGGGTAACAATGGCGGGGCCACGGCCAACGGCTCGCTTTCGTTTGATGTGATGCGCCCGTTAACGGTCAGCGAATCGCCGGTTCCCAGTCAGGGATCCAATGCCATTCGTCTGAGTGGTCCGATTGCAGATGTGAATGCTTATTTGGCCGGGTTACGCTATTCACCATTTGGCACCAATACGGGGACCTACCGTCTGCGTATGGACAGTGTGGATACCAATAACTCCGCTTTGACAGATACCAACGATGTGGTGAGCATTATTGTTTCGGCTCCTCCGGTCAACCGTTATAACAACAACCCGGACAATAACAGTTTCCCCAACCTATTAACGACCACCCCGCCTTTGGCTTTGGGTTATAATACGCCGCTGACTTTTGCAGGCTTCTTTGGCACGGCTCTGTCAGTGACAGACCCAGACTCTAACCCCGTGACCGTCACTTTAACGCCCTCTAATGGTCGACTCACCCGGGCCAATAATGATGCCTTGCCACAGGGGGTAACGGTTCGCGTTAATAATGTCGAGACAATCAGCCCGACAGGCACGGCGACTCACCCGATTGTGATTACGGGTTCACCGACCAATATCAACACCCTGCTCAATGGCGGAATTGTATTTACGCCCAGTAACGCCGATACAGGCCCCTTCAGCGGCCCAGTGATGGTGACAGTGGCAACCAGTGATGGTGCCAGTCTTGATATTGATATGATTGAAATCAATGTCTCAGGCATTCCTGAAAACACCCTCGATGGAAACGCCACTTTCCCAACCCAGCCGATTTTAGGGGCTCCTGGCGTTGCCATTCCGATGAGCATTGCTGCCAATCGGGAGTTGGCCGTGCGCAATTATCTGGGTAATGCCAACGTGGAAGTGACCCTGAGCGTGCCCAGTGGCGCACTCACGATTCCGGGCTCTCCTGCTGGCGTGACGATTTCGGGGACACCCCAAGCAATGTTGATCACCGGTAGCCCCAGCAATATCAACAGTGCTTTATTGGGGCTGGTCTTTACCCCGGCAGCGGGCGTGTTAGCGGAACCTCTGAATGTGAACCTGACGATGTCGAGCAGTGGGGGAACCCTTGGCGATGAGAACGATCAGGTACCGATTCGGATTACCAATCCGCCCCGCAATACCTACAATGGCAGTGAAACCGATAGTAACTTCCCCACCAGCCCAGGCAGTACCTTAAACATCTTTGCCGGGCAGGATTTGATCATGGACGGCACCGCCCATGCCAACCAGCCGACGCTGCGCCTGAGCATTAACGATGACAGCAACCCCGTGACCGTGACCTTGACGCCGAACAATGGTGCGCGCCTCAACCTGTCGAGTTTACCCAGTGACGTGAGCATTGATCCAGATAATAATGGCACCGTTAATAATGGCACCACTCCCAACAATCCCCTTCAACTTGTGGGTTCTGTTGCCGACGTGCAAACGGCTTTGGGGAACTTGGTCTATACTCCTGGCAATACCGGTCTGAGCAGGTTGCCGCGCACGTCGTAGCTGCG
>DLGM01000347.1:1209-3898 GCA_002482705.1 Cyanobacteria bacterium UBA7694 | reverse complement strand
CAATGTCGAAGCCTGGTACAATCGCGGGACGCTTCAGGCCCAGCTCGGACGTTTGCCCGAAGCCCTGCGTGATCTGACCCGCGCCACCGAACTCGACCCCGCTTTTGCCGCCGCCTGGAACAACCGTGGCCAAGTGCTGCTGCGCCAAGGCAAAACGGGCGAAGCCGAACTGAGCCTGACCCGTGCGACGGAACTCGATCCGGCCCTAAGTGCCGCTTGGTATAATCGTGGAGAAGCCTATCTCTTGCAGCATCGCCTCGAAGAGGCCGGGGAAGATGCCGAAAGAGCCATTGCCCTTGCCCCCGAAAGTGCAGAAGGTCACCTGCTCCAAGGCATGGTGTGGGCCCGCCAGCAAAAGTGGGTTCAGGCCCAAAGTGCTTTCAATCAAGCCTTACAATCCAATCCCAAACTGGCCATGGCCTACAGCTGGCGCGCGACCACTTGGTTGGCCACCAGCCAAGCAGCAAGAGCCTTGCAGGATATCAACAGCGCCCTAGAAATACAGCCGCAACAGGCACAGTTTTACCTCCAACGGGCCCAAGCAGCGATCGCCCTGAAAGACCTCACCACGGCCCTCAAAGACTGCACCCGCGCCCTCCAGCTCCAGCCCAAATACACGGCCGCCCTGCAACTCCGGGCCGACATCTATCGCCGTCAAGGCCAGTGGTCTCAAGCCTTAGCCGATCTGGAGCGGTGGCAACAAGTGGCCCCCGATCAGGCCCAGATCCGGCTCAACCAGGGCATTGTCTATTTGACCCTCAAACAGCCCAAACAAGCCCAAGCTGCTTTTACCCAGGCCCTCGCATTGGACGGCAATGCCCTCAGCCTCTATTATCGCGGTCATGCCCACTTACAGCAAAACCAGGCTCACTTAGCTCACAAAGACTGGCAGCAGGCCTGTGAGCAAGGGGTTCAGGCCGCCTGCGCCCTGACAAAATAAGCGCCTCCTCTTGCAATAAAAGCCGCTCCAAAACGGCAATCCCCGGCATAGATAAGATCAAATTGAGGTGCCCACTGACCGGGGCCTGTACCTGCGCACGACAACGGGACAAATAACAGGTACGAAGCGGAACCGTCACTTCATCATGCTGTGCATAAACATTGATAAGCGCCTCAGATTGGGTGGCCAAACGCCAACGCGGCCCCAAAAACGGGGAACCGGGAAGAATTTGCCGCGCTGCCACCAGCATCGGGAACAAAGCCCCCAGCCATGTGCCCTGAAAAGAGACGCCTACGGTAATCAAACGGCGGATCCGCCAGCGCTCTGATTCGGGCAAACTCAAGGCCACCCAACCGCCCAGGGAATACCCGATCAGGTAACAGTCCGTCAATTGATGTTTGCGCAAATAATCGGCCAACTGCTGCCCTTTCGGGGCAATGTCCCCAGCCTGCAAACCAAAGGTCGGCACATACACGGGAAAACCGGCCCGGTGAAGGATGGCCCGCAAACGCCAAAATTCCAATCCACGCCCTAAAAAGCCCGGCAGCAACACCACGGGACGGCGTGTACCCCTGCGCAACGGTGGCCAGTGTAAGACCCAACTGGGCACAATCTGGAGCATAAACAACAGCATCCACCCCACCTCGTACAGGCCACCCATTACCAGCCTCGCCCCGGATAACCCAGATCAACCCATGCATGGTATAAGCCAGTGTCTAAAGTCCGGCTGCTTTCAAGCGAACCCAAAACAACCAGCGCAGCCGGAGCCTGCCAGACAGAAATTAAGACCCACACAGCCAATAAGACAACACGTTTGGGCATATTCTACCTCACTGCTGTGAGCATACGCGGCCCCTGTACCTGACGGTTGCGCTTCAGAAAGTGAGAATGTCCGGCCTACAGGCTCTCTTTAAGACGGGCCTGTAAGTTGTACAGGCGCTCTGGCGCACCCGGCTCCGCCCAAAAGTGGGCATCCAATAACGCCCCACGATACCCCCATGTCGCCAATTGGGGCAACTGTTCGAGGGGCTGCCCGGCCCCCAAAAGGTGCAGGGAACGGGGCGATTTTTCAGCACAGATCTGGAAGAGTTCAAGATCAGGGCTGTAGACCAATATGACCCGTGCTCCCATTGCCAGAGCCGCTTCTACCTCCAGGAGGGAAGTCACAGCTACTACAGCCGTTAACGAACGGGTGCGCACCTTGTTTTGGTATAACTCCGTACGTCGCCCGCCTAAAAGACCCAGATGGAGAATGAGACCATTGGCTCCGGCTTCACGGGCTTGTAATACTTGGTATTCATCCACCACACAGTCATCGACCAAGATCAGCGTTTCAGGAGATTGTTGACGCAGATCGCGCACATGCTCCCAACTGCCCTGCTGATCGGGATCTGTGGCAATCCAGACGGCTGTGGTTTCAGGCCGAGCAAGACCGGGATTCCAGGAGGGAATAACGGTCAGGGAACGCCCCAAACATACGCGGGCCAACTCGTGGGGCGCAGGGGTCGAGAGCGCCAGCTGCTCCCTCTGGTGAAAGGAGACTTGCTGTCGCGCCTGCTGCACGCGCAATTTCACGCGCTCAGCATCATGCTCAAGCAAACTGCTCATATCCCTCGCGTATAACCCTTGCCAACCGTCAGCGGTCGAGGGCTCAACGCCTCAAAACCGCTGCCCGGGAATCCCAAAACCTAATCGTATTAAACCACAAACTGCGGTGGAAATAACGGCCTAGACGTTAAACAGGAAGTT
>DLGM01000347.1:897-1190 GCA_002482705.1 Cyanobacteria bacterium UBA7694 | reverse complement strand
GTCGCCATCTTGGACAATGTATTCTTTGCCTTCATTGCGAATCCAGCCCTTATTGCGGGCATTGGCGTTGCTCCCGGCTTCGATCAATTGTTCCCAGTTGACCACTTCGGCCCGGATAAAGCCCCGTTCAAAGTCGGTATGAATTTCACCGGCTGCTTGGGGCGCTTTGGCACCTACTTTGACGGTCCAGGCACGCACTTCTTTTTCGCCTGCGGTCAAGAATGACATCAGACCCAGGGTGCGATAACCCACGGCAATCAGGCGGTGTAATCCCGGCTCCGTAGCGCCTAAGT
>DLGM01000347.1:427-837 GCA_002482705.1 Cyanobacteria bacterium UBA7694 | reverse complement strand
CACACTCGATTTGAGCGCTGATTTTGACCACTTCAGCCCCTTCTTGGGCAGCAAATTCGCGCACCAGCTTGACCTGGGCATTGTCGTCGCCCAAGTCGGTATCAGCCACATTGGCGACATAAATGACAGGCTTATGGGTCAGCAGCCCAAAATCTTTCGGAATGGGCTGGCTATAGCTCTGACTGCGGGCAGGTTTGCCCTCGGACAGAACCTGATAAATTTCTTCGGCCAAATCGAGGACGGCCTGCTGCTCTTTATTGCCACGGGCCGCTTTGCGCTGGCGTTCAATGCGGCGTTCGAGGGTGCCCATATCGGCCAAGATCAGCTCTAAGTTGATGGTTTCAATATCGCCCAGGGGGTCAACCTTGCCATTGACGTGCACAATATCATCATCTTCAAAACAGCGCACC
>DLGM01000347.1:0-339 GCA_002482705.1 Cyanobacteria bacterium UBA7694 | reverse complement strand
ACCAGACCCGCAATATCTACAAACTCAACGCTGGTGGGGATCACCTGCGGGGTGCGCTCACCTTTGGCAAAGACCTTGGCCAACGCTTCAAGGCGGGGGTCGGGAACGGCAACCACACCGACGTTTTTATCGATGGTTGCAAAGGGAAAGTTAGCTGCCAAAGCACCTGCTTTGGTGATCGCGTTAAACAGGGTCGACTTGCCAACGTTGGGCAAGCCCACAATACCAATACCTAAAGCCATAAAGTCCTCGTAGGGGGAGAGAGTGCCTGTCTCAGAGGGAGGGGGGAAGCTACAAAATTCAAACGCAGCACGGGAGACAGGATATGTCATTATACAA
>DLGM01000416.1 GCA_002482705.1 Cyanobacteria bacterium UBA7694 | reverse complement strand
GTTGAAGTGGGATAAATCGGGATGCAAACCATGCCTGCACTGATCATGCCCATATCCGCGATCGGCCACTCCGGGCGATTTTCAGACAGCAAAGCAATCCGGGTCTGCGGTTCAAAGCCCTGGGCAATCAAGAAAGCAGCCACCTGCTCGACTTTTTCCTTCATTTGCTGATAGGTCATCGTGCGATAATTCCCCGCCATTTTTTCCATGAGGGCAGGTTTGCTGCTGTGACGTGCGGCCGTGTCATAAAAGTGTTTGGTTAAAAGATAAACGTCGCTCATCGGGAATCCTTGATTAGAAATAGAGTCTAGCGGCTTTGACATGCAAACGGGCTCTGGGCGGTGTCGCTGAAACCGTCCAGAGCCCAAGCTAGGTACTGACTAGCGCGTTTTGACGACTTTGGCCTGATCAACAGCTTCATCGGGAACGATCAAGCCGTACTCAGCACCTTTGGGGTCAAGTTTATAAATGATGTTGAGCCCATTGGTTTCTTGGTTGCGGAACAACATAAAGTTGTAGTCCATCAGGTCCATTTGGGCAGCAGCTTCTTCAGGGCTCATCGGTTTGACAGCCAGCTGCTTGTTTTTAATAATACGACCTTCTTCTTCATCTTCATCAGGAGTGGTCGTATCAGCGCCCATCGCCACAGCAGTTTTGACAATCGCACTGCGGTCGGAGCGCTTGCGCTCATACTTTTTCAGCTGGCGCTCGAGTTTGTCTGCCACCAAGTCAATGGCTGCATACATATTGGTGCTGGATTCTTCGGCCCGGAGCAACAGACCGTTGACAGAGGTCGTAACTGTTACCTGCTGGTTGTTCTTAATGCGCGGATTTTTGGCGACACTCAGTTCAACGTTAACATCAACAATGTGGCGACTGAACTTTTCAACTTTTCCGAGCTTTTCTTCAACGTAAGTACGCAGGGCATCTGTCACATCGACATTTTTGCCGTGGATAATGAATTTCATTGGGTGTTCTCTGCATCCGTATGGGGGATATCCCGCTTACCGATACATTCGCTCCTTTATTTGATTCAATGTTGGTTGTCAGCGACGCTTCGATTATAACACGCTTCAGTCGAGGGCTGGAATGATGCGGCTTGTGGCTGTTTAAGCGAAATGTGATTGAAGCGTTTGGACGAGATGGGTTATGGATTCCTGGGTGGTGCCCAGAGCCAGCAATTCATGGCCTGCTGCTGCAATCTGCTCACAGCGGGTCGAATCCGCCAAGATATCGATCAGGGGCTCATATTCCCCATCAAAAGCGACCAAGAGATTGTGGCCAGGGCGCACCATCGGAGCTTCCGCCTGCAACCAGGGCAATACATCCGGAGAAGGCAGCAGGATAATCGGTACGGTACCCGTCACCGCACACTGAAGGGCCCGTGCCGTGTGGAAAAAATACCCGGAGCGGGGCTGGAGCTGGAAGCGATAACGATTGCTCACCTGATAACATTCCCGCCAGCTCAGGCTGTCCACATAACCTGTAAATGGGATACGGGGTTGAGTGGCAAAATAATCCAGTTGCTGAAAGCGGCTCCAACCCTTGGCCAAACGGCTATACATCCAGGCCATGGGTTTCCCCATAAATAACAGGGCCTGCTGTTTGTCGGCCCAAGGGAGCTGCATCCCGGTAAAAAATGCCGGGTCTGCCAAAGAATAAAACGCCCGTTGGAAAGACTGGCGATATTTACGAAGCGAGGGCTCCAAATCGAAGCGACTACAAAACAGCACCAGATCGGGCATAAAACTTTCGATAAAGCGCTCGTGAACAACCCCGGAATTGCGGTATTCATCCACCCAAAAAGCCAATGGGGAATAGATGGGTTCGGAAGTGATCAGGATTTTATAAACATGGTTTGTTTGTACCCCCTGCCAAGCCTTTAAAAAGGCGTCGCTGTGGTGCTGATCCGCCCCGCAGACAATCAGGATTTGAGCGGGACTGTGGGCCAAAAGATCAGCCCGGACAGGGAAATCATCCAGGCCAAAGACCAGGCCCAATTGCAGCCCGGCCGCACATAAGCGCTCAATCAGAAAGTCGCCATGGGTGGGCATATGCATCGAAGCATGAACCTGCCCCAATGGGCGCAGGTTCTCTTTTTGCAGCACAATGTCAAACTGTAACATCGGCCCCTCGTTGAAGAGATCGCACCCCAAATGGAAATTCAGGTATTTTAACGACCGTAAGGAACAGGATAACGGGGAGCTGCATAACTGCCATAGGGACGGGCAACACTTTGAGCAGCAACGCCACCCCGAGCTAAGCGCGCCACATTGAGACGCCCCAGACCAAACTGGGCGTCTGGGCCAGGGGTGCCCATATCGTCACTGGCAGCCTGTAAAGCTTGGCGCAGTTGGGGCAGTTGAATGGTCGGCTGGGTGGAGCGGATACGGGCAATGGCAGCGGCCACTTGCATGGCGGCAGCACCAGGCGTTTCGAGCATGCCATAACCCGGAGTCATGCCCATGGTACTGAGGGCAAAACCGGGCTGGGTCGGCAGCGTGGAGCGCACCCCTTGAGCTACAGCACTAATAGAGACAAAATTGCCTCCCTGAGCAGCAAAGGGTGAAAGGCGTTGACCGCTGGAGTCAACAGAATTTACGGCAATGACACCGCGGTCGGTGGCAGGATAAACCGCACTGGGATCGAGGCTATTACCAGCGGGGGTTACCACGGGTACACCCCGCTGGGTGGCGTGTTGAATGGCATTTCCAAGGGCTTGGCCCTGTTGCGCACCAAGAGCACTGACCACCACTACTTTAGCCCCATATTCAACGGCCCAGACAATGCCGCCAGCAATGGCAAAATCACTGCCCGTTCCTGAGGAGTCTAAGGCTTTGACCGGGATAATCTTACTGCCAGGAGCGACCCCTGTCAGTTGTTGCTCAGGGTTATTGCCCACGGCCACACCGGCCATATAGGTGCCATGACCATGATCATCCGTGACTGGGCCGGTACCCAGCATATTTTTGCCCGGCATCAAGCGCCCCTGTAAATCGGGGTGGGTAGTGTCTACGCCCGTGTCAACCAAACCAATGTAGTTATTGGCACCGGCAGTGGGATCGGAGTAACTGCGAACGCTCTGGGCATGGTAATTGGAAATCTGGGTATTGCCAGACTGCTGGGGTACCGTGGCACGACGAAGGTAGTTGGGTTCGGCGTATTCGACATCGGCCTGCATTTGTTGAAGGATGCTGGGATCAGACACTTGAAAGAGTTCAACGGCAAGAGCGTCAATCGACTGAATAAACATAATGCGGTATTTTTGCGCAAAGGCTTCGGGGGTATCGAGATATGCGGCCCCTTTGCGGCGGATAATGTATTCACCCGGTACAGCCTGCTGCCCTTGCAGACCGGAAAAATTGGTTTGTTGATCAGTACGGAAAGCCGCAAGCATTTGATCTTGGGTGACATTGCGGGTGCATCCCAATAGAGTAGAGGTTCCCAGGGTTAAAACCAGGAGGTGAGAGGCAAGGCGGGCAAACTTGTTCATGGACTCACATTCCTAACGCTTACGCAGTTCTTACTTTTATTCTAGCCTACTTATCCGGGTTCTTGCGCAAAGTTTACGAATAAATAAGCCAATTATAACCCGACCTTAGGAATAACCACAAAAAAGAAAAAAGTGGGTTCAAAGACCCACCGATAGCGTAGAGGTAGAAATCAATTCAAATCTTGTTTAATAACGGCGCTGTTGCTGCTGTTGTTGTTGAGCAGGAGCGCGGTAGGTACCATAAGCAGGAGCCGTGGTGCCCGTACCGTAAGGATTGCCAGCGGCGTAGGGGTCACTGTATCCGGGTGTAGCACCATAACCAGGGGCAGCACCATAAGCACCGCCAGCATAGGGGTCACTGTATCCGGGAGTAGCGCCATAAGCGGGGGCAGCTCCGTAAGCGCCACCGGCATAGGGATCGTTATACATGCCACCGGTACCAGGCATAGCAGCACCCGTACCAGCCGGGCCAAACTTGATGATTTTGGAATCTTTGTGGCTGGTACCGAAGTCAGCAACGTAGAGATTCCCGGATTCATCAATGGCGATGCTGGAAGGTTGACCCGCATTGTGAGGGAAGCGGGAAAGCAACTGACCATTCATGCTGAAGCGCTTGATTTCGGCCTGTTCGAGTACGTATACATCTCCGTTGCGACCGTCACCGGCCACATCCAGAGGAGTCATCACGCCTTGCTGTACCACATCGCGGGGCATGCCGCTTTGGTCCATTACAGCTACGCGGGTGCCGCTGACGAAGAACACGTTACCCCGAGAATCGGAACCGATACCGGAAGCGGTCATAATGTTCATAGGAGTGCGAGCAGTGCCGCTCATATCGCCGCGCTCTAAGCCACCGTTGGCGCTGACGTAGAGACCGTTCATGCTGCCAGTAATATCCATACCGCCAGCCCCTTTGAGGGGTTTCACTTCACCACCGGAAGCTTTCACAGAGTACAGACCCTGGGTGGAGTCGATGGCAAACAGGTTACCCCCCACAACAGCAACACCTTGGATGGTGCTGTCCATGGGGTGACGGAGACCGAGCATGGTCGAACCGAGGTTTTTCCAGTTTTTGCCGGAGGTGGCATCCATCTTAATGACGGTGCCTTTTTTGAAGAGAGAGCGGTTGTCAGAAGCGGCAATGTAGATAGCGCCGCCGTTGACGGCAATGCCACGGGCTTGCCATTGGTTGAGGGTGTCTTGGTCAACTTCAAAAGTGCCCATTTGGGGGTTGGGGGCCTGGGAGCCAGCGCCTAAACCCATAGAGGGGTCGGTGTAACCGGGGTTACCGTAGCCGGGGGTATTATAACCAGGGCTGTTCAGGGAGGGATCGGTATAGCCCGGAGCGGGAGCTGAATAATCGGGCATCGGATTCACGGCGGCAGGTACTTGCGGCACCGTACCAACCCCAGGAGTGCGACCGCCACAAGCGGTGAGCATGGTGCTCAGGGTGAGCAGGGTAAGGGTGGCAAGATGATTCCGTTTCATGGGGCTCTCCATTTCGACCTACGCGGTGATTACATTCTTATTATGCACGAAGTTGGCAAAAATCTGACCCCCTTTTGTTTAAGGGGTGTTTAAAGTGTTATGAATATAACATTAATCTTTAAATTCCCCTCAAAATCACACAAGCCTCAGAGGCTTCTGAGGCTTGTGTGATTTAAGAATTTTAGGGATACAGGCGTCGCACCAGAGGGATCCCGTTTTTATATTCCGTCGGAGGGGGAGGGTCGTCAACAAAGGCAAATGCATGGATAAAACCAGCCGCGGCACCCGGCTCCGCAGCCGCTTTTGTTTTGTTCGTCGCAGT
>DLGM01000144.1:14486-26644 GCA_002482705.1 Cyanobacteria bacterium UBA7694 | reverse complement strand
CGCTACCCACCACCACCACCGATTGGCAGCTTGACCAAGTCGATCCTGAACACAGCCGCGACATTTTATTGCGGGTCAAACCTGGGCAACCCCTCAAATTACCCAGCGACCTGCCCATTGAACACCAAGAATCCTTGTCTGTCGCCAGCGGTATTTATGCCGTGCGCATTCCCGTGGGTACTTCATTAACGGCGGCCCTCAACCGTTTGGCCCAGATGCCTGGGATGGCTTATGTTGAGCCCAATTACCGTTACCAATTACCCCCCCATCAGGTGAGCGAAATCCCCGCTGGTTTTGGCACCCGTGCGCTCACCCCCAACGACCCCCAGTTTGGTTTGCAGTGGAATATTCGCAGCGCCAAAATTAATCAGGCCTGGGAATTGAGCACCGGCAGCAACACGGTCACGGTTGCAGTCATCGACTCAGGCGTGGATCCGAACCACCCCGACTTAAAAGAACGCCTTTTGCCTTTGGAAGATGTGTGGGACGAAGAAACTGGCAGTGACCGGGTGGTCAGCCGCATTACTGGCGAACAGGTCGATTTTAAAGGCCGTGATGGCAATGGTCATGGCACCCATGTGGCCGGAGTGATTGGGGCAATCCTCAATAACAATACCGGTTTAGCAGGGGTTGCAGGCGGCGGCGTGAAAATTTTGCCGATCAAGGCCACCAGTATGCTCGGAGCCACCAATGCGCGGGTATTAACTGCAGCCGTGTTGCGGGCAATAGAGCGCGGGGCCAAGGTCATCAATATGAGCATTGGCAGCACCGGGCGCACCCCAGCAGCCAATAACCAAGTGCTGATTGATGCCGTGAATGAAGCCATTGCCCAGGGTATCACCGTCATTTCGGCCACAGGCAATGAGAGCAGCCGCCCGCGCAATGTGGCAGCCATTGCTGAACCGGCCATTTATGACAATGTGATTGCGGTCGGGGCACACACCGAAATGGACAATGTGGCCGTTTATTCCAATGGGGGCCCTGAAATTGATCTGGTGGCCCCCGGTGGCGGAGGCAGTAATCCAGCCACCGCAGAGGGAGAGCAAATCTGGTCGACCTGGCCAACCTACCGCACCTTTGAAAGTTTACAGGGACGCATTCGGGCCAGCAGTTATGTCGCCATTTCCGGGACTTCTATGGCCTGTCCCCATGTCTCCGGGGTGGCAGCCCTCCTGCTCAGCCGCGAACCCAATTTAACACCGTCCCAAATCCGCGCCCGCTTCCGCCGCCCTGTTGGTCGGGGGCCTGACCATTGCCTCGGCCATTTCTTTGGGCATGGATCGCGGGCCGCGCCTGCTGGGCCTGCCCTTGGTCAGTATTGGCCTGTTCACCCTCTCGATCCTTTTGGGGCTGTGGCTGCTGAATCGCATTACCGACCGCAGATGATAAGATAGAACAAACATCATCCGTGAGGTATGGTATGAAAATAGGGTTGTGGTTTTTTTTGATTCTGGTGGGCTTACAGATCGCACCGGCCCAAGCAGCCGTTGACTGCGAGGCACTGGCCACCGCCACACGCGCCTTGTACACCGAAGGGGCAGCACTCATCCCGCTGCACATCAAAGCGGGTGATTTGCGTGACCAGTGTCCGAAACACCCGGATGGTTACCTCTACGGGGCTTTGGTCTTTTACCATGAACAAGAACCCGACGGGGCCCTGCATTTTTTGAACGAAGGCATTGCCCAACTGCCAGACAACTTTGACCTGTATCGCATGAAGGCACGCTTCCAGAACGAGTGGCGACAGCCCCAAGCGGCCACTGCAACCTTCCAAGCCCTGATTCAAAACACATCGCGCAAACGGGATGCGCACCTGCTTTTGGCCTATCACCTGCTGCAAATTAACGACCTCAAAGGGGCAGCGGAGAACTTTGAGAAGGCCCGCAGCATGGGCCCGGTCAATGTGGATCTTTATACCGGGCTAGCAGCTTATGAGCTGCAAGCCAAAGCCCCTGAAAAAGCCATTGTCCAGGTGCGCAAAGCCCTAGAACTTGAGCCCCATGCGATCAACCCGATCTTTTACCGGGCTGAAGCCTACCGCCAACTGGGTTATTGTGAACTGGCCCAAACCAACCTGCTGCGGGCCTGTGAACGGGCCAAGCGCAGCAATTGCCAAAATGTCTGTGCGCCAGCCAAAGGGCAAAAAGAAGCCTACGATTTGCAGCAACAGGGGCTCAAGGCTTTTTATGAACGCAAGCTTGACGATGCCGAGCGCCTACTCACCCAAGCTCTGGGGGCCTTTCAACAAGACCCCAGCTTTTATAACTACCGTGCCTGGGTACGTGAACGCCAAGGCAAATTCAATGAAGCCTTAAGTGATGTGCAAAGTGCCCTCACACTAGATCCTGGCCATGAAGACAGTTGGTTTCGTTTGGGGCACATTCAACACGAAAGAAAACAATATCCCGAAGCACTCAAGGCCTATCAGCAGAACCTTTTGTTCACCCCCAAAAACACCACCCAGATTTACCAAAACATAGCCCTGCTTTATAACGACATGAAAAATTATGCCTCGGCTTTACGCGAGATTGACACAGCCTTGGCCCAGGCACGGCCTCACGAACAGGCCGATCTGCTCGCAATCAAAGGGTTTATCCAACAGCAAAGTGGCAAACTCCCCGAAGCCTTGGCCACCCTTGAACAGACCTTAAGCCACGATCCAACACATTTCTTTGCCCACAAAGACCGGGCCGAAATTCTGACCCAGCTCAAACGCTGCCAAGAAGCTGAAGCCGATTATGCTTTCCTGTGCAAACAAGGCGACAAAGCAGCTTGTACTCCTACCTGCCCAAAGGAATAAGGGCTCACCATGGGACAAAACTATAGCTTTGAAGTCGGTTTTAGGGCCGAAGATACCGCTCAAGTCATCAGCACCTTGGTCAGCATGCTAACACCTGAACAACAAAGCCGCCTTCAACAGCTCTTGCCTTGGCAAGCAGCGATTCAGGTAAGGGGGCGTTTGCTCGATCAACCGAATTCAGCCCCCTTTTCTGTAAACATCGGTATTCAGGGCTATGAACTTGATTCTCGTATAGAACCCACCCACGACAGTTACTGCTTATGCCTCTATATACCGTTAAACAAAAGACAGAAGCACGAAATAGGCGATTTTTTTATCCGCGATCATTTAGTCCGCGATCATTTAGACAAAGAGTACCTTGTCTTAGGCTGTCTGTGGAGCACTCTGGTTGTCGGACAAGATTATGGATTGTTGAGAATGACCGCCGCAACCAGTAACCTCAGTTATTTACTCATCCATGAACCCATCTATGAATGGTTTCGGCAGCATCTATCCCCTCCCAGCCTATTTGTCCTGCTCGATACTGAAGCTGTGAAAAACAGTATCCTCTCCCCCATTGAGACAGAGATTCAACAAATCGCTGAAGAAGATTACACCATCATGCCGCCCAAGCCCTATAGCTGGACCATCTCTCCAGACCACTATGTGCCCGCAGTCCTAGAACAAATTACCGCCCCCAGCCCAAATCACCCCAATTGCGATCTCCGTCCTAGCTGAGAAAGAACTGAGGCTGTTATCATGGGGAGAACCCTCAATAACATGGATGCCCCTATGGAAACCCTGCAACTGACTGGCCTTTTGGCGATCTTCTTGGTGACCACCCTGCTGATGTTTTACCGCATCTTGCCAGCCCTGCTGGCTCTGCCCCTGATGGCAGTTTTATTGGCCTTGGTAGGGGGCGTAACCCCCAATGATGTCATGCAAATGGTGGTCGGCAAAGGGGCCATCAAGCTCCATGGGGCCTATACGATTGCGATCTTTGGGGGTATGCTCAGCATTCTGTTGCAAAAGACCAAGGTCGCAGAAAGCTTTATTAAAAAAGGGGCCGAACTATCCGGGGACAACCCCTGGCTGATTGCCGTAATCATGCTGCTGCTGATTGTGATGCTGTTTAGCACCCTCGGCGGCCTCGGGGCCATTATTATGGTCGCCACCATTGTGCTGCCCGTCATGGCCTCGGTGGGCATTGGCCCCATGACCTGTGTGGGTATTTTCCTGATGGGTATCTCCATTGGCGGCACTCTTAATGTCGGTAACTGGGCGCTCTATACCACCGTCATGGGCCTGAAAGTGGAGCAGGTGCGCCCCTTTGCCCTGATCATGTTTGTGCTCGGGCTGGTCGCCGCTCTTTTATATGTCACCATCCAACTGTACCGCGATGGGCAAAACCTCAACTTTAAAAAGATTGCCCGCAATATGGCCCTGACCCTGGCACTGGTAGGCGGGGGCTTAGGGGCTTATTTCTTTGCCCTCACGCCAGACCAACAGGCCCTGATTGGCCAGGGGTTGGGCACCCTCGGGATGGGCCTCAAGTGGCTGACAGGGTTGGGCTTGAGCGCCTTGACGCTGGCGGTGATCCTACGGGCAGTGCGGCCTCAAGCTCAAGGCGATGAGGTTCACTGGCTGAGCTTTTTTGGCCCCCTGGTACCCCTGCTGCTGATTCTGGTTTTCAGCCTCGACTTTACCGCCGCCTTTATTGCCGGTTTATTGTATACCTTTGTGGCCACCTACCGCAAAGGGCGGCTCAATGTGCTGATCCAGGCCTGCTTAGAAGGGGGATCGGTGGTCATGCCCTCGGTATTGCTGATGTTTGGCATTGGCATGATTCTGGTGGCGATTATGGGCCCCGGCGGTGATTTGCCCAACTATCCCAATGGCTGGCCGGTGCTGAATTTGCTGAAACCGATTACAAATTACCTGATTCCCGGCAATGCCTTTGTGTATGTGCTGATGTTTACGGCCCTGACACCCCTGGCTCTGTACCGTGGCCCCCTCAACTTGTGGGGCATGGGCTACGGCATTGCCGCCGTGTTTTTGGCCGGGGGCATGCCGCCTGCTGCGGTCATGGGCCTGCTGATGTCGGTCGGCCAGGTGCAGGGCATCAGCGACCCGACCAATACCCAAAACGTGTGGCTGGCCAATGAAATGCGTGTCGATGTGCAAAAGGTGCTCTGGAACACCCTGCCTTATGCCTGGGGCCTTTCGGCTGCGGGCCTGATCTGCGCCGCCACTTTGTACATGCGAGGATAAACCATGCGTAAAATTAAAATCGGCATTGATGTTGGCGGCACCTTTACCCACGCCGTGGCCGTCGATATTCGCGACTTTTCACTGGTGGGCAAAGCCTGTGTGCCCACTTCCCACAAAGCTCAGGAAGGGGTGGCGCGGGGGGTGGTCGATTCGATGCACCAGTTGATGGAATCGGCCCAAATTACCGCTGACGAAATTGTGTTAATTGCCCACTCTACCACCCAGGCCACCAATGCCCTGCTTGAAGGGGATGTGGCCGTGGTCGGGATTATTGGGATGGGCCAAGGGCTCGAGGGTTTGCGGGCCAAACAGGAAACCAACTTAAAAAACATTGAGCTATCACCGGGCCGCTTTTTAAAGACCTGTTTTGCCTATATTGATGTGGGCAGCACGCCGTTAACAGATGAATTAATCCGCACCACGATTGCCAAGCTGCAACAGGATGGGGCCCAGGTGATTGTCGCCAGTGAGGCCTTTGGGGTCGATCACCCGGAGCGGGAGCAACAGATTGTCACCCAAGCCGAAGCCATGGGTTTGATGGCCACCGCTGCCAGCAGCATTTCGAAGTTATACGGATTACGGGTGCGCACCCGTACCGCCGTCATTAATGCCAGCATGATGCCAAAAATGCTCGAAACCGCCAACCGTACGGAAGAAGCGGTGCGCGCCAGCGGGGTCAAGGCCCCGCTGATGGTAATGCGCTCTGACGGGGGCATTATGGACATTGCCGAAATGCGCCGCCGCCCGATTTTAACCATGCTGTCAGGGCCAGCCGCCGGGGTCGCCGCCGCCTTAATGTATGCCAAAGTCTCGGATGGCATCTTTATCGAAGTAGGGGGCACATCCAGCGACATTTCCGTCATTCGCAATGGCAAACCCCAAATTAAAAGTGCCCAGATTGGCGGCAACCGTCTCTATTTGCAGACCCTGGATGTACGTACTCTGGGAATTGCCGGGGGTTCTGTACCCCGCGTCCAGAAACAACAGATCACCGATGTCGGGCCACGCAGCGCCCATATTGCCGGGCTCGCTTACCCAGCTTTTAATGCCAACGCCGATTATAGCCAGATTCGCCTGGAAAGTGTGCAGCCACGGCCGGGCGACCCCAGTGACTATATGGCCGTGGTGCGGGGCGAAGAACGGTTGACCCTCACGCCCACAGAAGCTTCCTATTTTTTAGGTCTGGTCAAAGACGTGGGCCACGGAGCCGGACACCTAGACAGTGTTAAAGCTGCTGTAACTGCCGTGGCACAACAGTTGGGGCAGACCCCGGAGGCGGTTGCAGAAAAGATTCTGACCCTGGGGGCAGCCAAGATTACCCCGGTGCTCAAACAGCTAATGCGCGAATACAAGCTCGATCCGGGCGTGATCGAGCTTGTTGGCGGCGGTGGCGGAGCCTCGGCGATTGTCCCTTGGACAGCTAAAACCCTCGGCGTCCACCACTTAATTGCCGAAAACAGCGAAGTCATTTCGGCGATTGGGGCCGCTTTAGGCATGATCCGCGACAGCGTCGAGCGCAGTATTTTAAACCCCACCAATGACGATTTATTACAGTTGCGTCAGGCCGCAACGGCTTCGGTCATTGCCATGGGTGCGGTGCCAGAATCGGTGGAAGTCACCATTGAAATTGATACCACCCAGAAAAAAGTCACGGCGATTGCCATGGGCACCAGCGAAATGCGCACCCGTGATTTACAAACCCGTACCCTGAGCGAAGAGGAGCTCAAACAAATTTGTGCCAAAACCTTTGCCAAAAGCCCAACTTTAGCGGTGCTGGGGGCAACGGAGCGGCTGTACGCCATTGGTTATACTCACCAAGAACAGAAATTATTAGGGCTGATCAAACGGGAGGTGACACAGGTGCGCGTGATTGACCGGGNNCCATCCGCCTGCGTTTGAGCGATTGCAAAGTGGCCGCCGTACCCGTCTCAGAGGTCAAGGGCCACATTCCGCCCTTGATCGAAGAATTGACGGCCTTTGGGGATGCAGGGGGCTTGGTCCCGGATATTTATCTGTTGCTCGGAGCCCGGATTGTCGATTTGAGCGGATTATTGTCAGCGTCTCAGGTATTGTCGCTGGCCGAAAGTGATTTACAGCAAATGGGCCCAGACGAGGCCGCCGTGATTTTGGCCGTTGCCAAACGCTGACCCTCAACCAGACTGGGGAAAGGCCGAACCCATCACCGTGTTCGGCCTAAAAGCCACGTTCATTTTCCCGGCCCATATGGCCCGGACTTCAAAAAACGACAAAACCGGCAGTTAAGCCGGTTTAAATAATGGGCAGTACAAGACTCGAACTTGTGACCTCCTCCATGTCAAGGAGATGCGCTACCAACTGCGCCAACTGCCCGTTTCAGGCACCTGTCTTACAGGCACACTTCATGTTAGCATGTTTGTTAGGAGAACTCAAGGGAATCACAACCTTCTTCTCACCCATTTTTTTGGGTCCGCCTACCCCAGTACGTATGAAAGAGGCCTTCGCCGTGGGCAAACCAGATATCAGTGTCCAAACCCTGCTCGATCAGGGCATCCTCGCGCTTCAAAACAAAAATTACGACGAGGCCAAAACCAGCTTCCTGTCAGCCCTTGAACAAGATGGCAACATTGCCGCAGCCTATAACAACCTGGGCTTGATTGCTTTGTCCGAAGGGGACAAAGAGGCTGCCCGGGGTTATTTTGAGCAGGCCATTGCCAAAGACGGGCGTATGCACAACGCCTATAATAACCTGGCCTCGATTGAACAGGGGGCCGGGAATTTAGCCGCCGCAGAACGCATGTACCTCAAATCGGTGCAGGTCAACAACAGTGCCCCTGAAGCCTATTACAACCTGGGCCTGCTGTACGTCAAACAAGAAAAACTGGTGCAGGCGAAGACTGCCTTTGAAAAGGTTACCCAGCTCAACCCACAACAGCTCGAAGCCTTTTATATGCTCGGCAATGTCTATGCCCAGTTGCAAGACTATTACGCCGCCATTGCCAACTACCAGTACATTGTCTTTCACCAGCCCCAGATTGTGGATGCCCGCGTCGGTTTGGCGGAAATGTACCGCCGCCAGGGCAAATACCCGATGGCCATCACGGAGCTGCGCGGCGCCCTTGAAGTCACGCCCAATGAACCAGACATTATCCAATTGCTCGGGCTGATCTTCTTAGAAACCGCCAATGCGGAAATGGCCATGGCCTGTTTTGAGCAAATTGTCACGGTCGACCCCACCCGTGCTGAGTCCTTCGAGATTTTGGGCATTCTCTACGACTTAAGTGGCTTTACGGAAGCCGCCATTGAAGCCTGTGAAGAGGCCATCAAGCTCAACCCTGACAATGAGCGTACCCATGAGGTGCTGGCAGAAATGCGTGAAAAGCTCAAACAGATGCAGGCCCAGGGGCATGTCTCCCCCAAGCGCAATCCCGACGCCGCTGAAGCAGCGCCCGAAAGCGAGGCCAAAGCATGATTAACGTCTTATACATTGTCGCCGGGGACCTCTCTTTTGATGAGATGCTCTTTCTGGACACCTTTATGAATCAGTTGGCCAGCCAAGAAGTACGCAACTGTTTGCTCACACCCAAATTGCCGCTCTCCCACACCACGATTCAGAATCGCAATACCCAGCTCGAAATCGGCACCCGCGAATTCACCCATGAAAGCTGGGAAAAGCTGTTAAAAACCTTTCAGCCCCACGCGATTATTCTGGCAGATCCAGCGGTTTTACTGACGGACGATGCCCAAGAAATGACCTATTTTGACCCAGCTTGGCTCGATGACTTGCCTTGTCCGCTGGCGGTGCTCGATTTCCGCGCTAATTTACAACACAACCGTGAGGGGGCCTTGGTCTTGCCCCAGTATGCAGATGAAAATCAGGCCACAGCCCTTGAATACGACTTTATTGTCAAAGTGTGCCCTCCTCACGACGCATTTGTAGCCCAAAACCCCAAAATCCTCAATTGGAGCAATACCGATCTGATTCCCGTCCTGGCCGTGGATGCCGTGCGCGAAGATACACGCACCAAATTGGGATGTAAACCAGGGGCCAAGGTATTGGCACTGGTCTTCCCAATTGAAAACCTGATCATGTCCGCAGAACGGGGCCTGGCAGAACATTTCCGCCTGGTGGTGGATACCCTTGTCCATTATCTCAACCAGTTACCGGGTAAGTACCAGCTCTTTGTTGTCAATATGACCGCAGACACCACTGAGACTGAGTTTGACAATGTTCATTTGCGCCTGTTTAGTGCCCTGGAGCAAGAGCTGATCGACTCGTTGTATAAAGCTGCGGATCTGTTCTTGACTGAATCTTTAACCCATCCTGGGCTGGTGCAAAGCGCCATTCGCAGCATCCCCACGATTACGATTGGCAGCTCTGTTGGCCTAGATGGCGATGGGGAACTGACCGCTGCGTTTGAGGGTTTTTCCCCTTATGCCTACCTTAAATTGGAAGAGCTCAAGGTCGAAGCACCTGAACAACTTTATCCCTATATTTCTTACCCCATGCGCACCCGCCGCAGCTTTCCCACCGACCGCTTGTTCAGCGAGCGCTACTTCTTTTATTTAGCTGACCTGTTTGATGAGGCCAGTTTTAAACAGCAGTTACAAGAATTGTTGCACGGTGGCCCCCTGCGAGAGGCCTATATGGCCCGCCTGGACGACTACAAACAGCGCAAGCTGGGCAGTGCCAAGGAAGCGGATGTGATCATCAAGAAACTGGTGACAGCTCCCCCCCGCCACTTGTTTTAAGCAATCACTTGGCTGTGTTGCAACTGCCGGATCTCTCGATCCGTCAGTTGCAGCCAGTCCTGTAATATCTGGACGGTATGGGCTCCACAGGCAGGCGGTGGCGTTAAAGACTGTGCCGGAACCCCTTCACAGGCAAAGGTGCGCAGCCCTTTCAAGCCATCAGCCGACAACAAAAGGGCTTGGGCCTCTGGTTGGGCCAATGCCTCAGGGATATTATGGACCGCCCCGGCGGGCACTCCCAGTTGCTGAAGCTGGGCCAAGAGTGGGTCGCGCTGATAATGCTGGAAGCGCTCCAAAAGTATGGGGTGTAACACCTGGCGATGGAGCACCCGCGCTGGATTGGTCACAAAACGTGCATCTTTGGCTAATTCGGGTACCTCCAAAGCCTGGCACAAGCGTGCAAATTGTTTGTCATTGCCTACGGCCAGCAATATCACGGCTCCGTCCGCACAGGGGTACATGCTGCCATAGGGCACAATATTGGGGTGTTCAGACCCCATCGGGACCGGAGCTTGACCAGCCACCAGCCAATTGGTGGCCTGATTGGCCAAGGAGGCCAAAGCCGATTGTAACAACGAAACCTGCAAGGTCGCCCCTTCCCCAGTGATTGAACGCTCTAAGAGCGCCACCAAAATGGCTTCTTTCATTTGGTGCGCAGCCAATAGATCCATTAAGGCCACTGGCAACTTTAGCGGGGGGCCATCGGGCTCTCCATTCAGGAAAATAAAGCCACTTTCCGCCTGAATCACAGCATCATAACCCGCCCGTGCATCATGGGCCCCGTACCCTGTCAGGTGCGCATAAATCAGGCGGGGATTGCGGGTGCGAAGCGTCTGGGCATCGACCCCGAGTTTTTCTGCGTCTCCGGGTTTGTAGTTGGCAATCACCACATCACATTGATCCGCCAAGCGCCGCACCAGTTCACCCCCTTGGGGCTGTTGCAGGTCAATGGCTAAGGATTGTTTGCCCCAATTGACGCTCGAAAAATAGGCTGAGACATCATGATCAGGAGCTTCGCTGGTGAGTTTCCAACTGCGGGTCACATCCCCAGCGGTACGGGGGTTTTCAACTTTGATCACGGTAGCCCCTAACTCGGCAAAAAAGACCCCGGTAGCAGGCCCAGCTAAGACACTGGCCAATTCTAAAACACGCAGGCGTTGAAAAATCGACATAGGGGCATTGTAGCGCCGATTGCAGGCAGCAGACACATGTTTTGGCCAAAAAGCGCTACAATAAAACCTATGAATACCTCCCTCTAAGAGGCTCTTTATGCAGATCCGTCCCACTTCCTCCCCTCCTGCCAAACCCACCCAAATTGGCACCTATGATGCAGGCCTGACCGACCTGTCCGATAAAGTCACGATTGACAACAAAAAAACCTTTGCCACCCACGCAGAAGCCGTGGCTTATGCCCAACAAAACCCTGGTGCTGAGATGGTCGTTGAACAGCGCAACAGCGCAGGTAAACTGGGTTTTGACGTTTACCAAGTCACGATCCACGACAAAGACCAGCGCCTCAAGTCGCCTACGGAAATGAAAAATCTTTCCCTGTTCGACAAACCCCTCGACATCATTGCCAAAGCCAGCGGCAGCGATGTACAACGTGCCTTTTTTGTCACCGAAGACGGTACACCTACGGCCAATATTTATAGCCCGGCCTTTGATCGCACCGTCTACGACAAAATGCGCAGTGGCCTTGGGCTCGATGACAGCAAAATGTGGTTCAAGCTCGTAGACAAATACATGACCGCTCCTTCGCCTGCCGATGATATTCCCCCCTTGAGCAGTGCGGAGATCAACGATATGAAAAGCAAGTTACAAACGGGCGACATCATTATGACCGGCAATAATGGCTCGTTTATTCACGCCATCATTTATGTGGGTGAAGACAAAGCTTTGCAGGCCCAGCTCGAAAAAAAGTGGAATATGGCTCCCGGCACCCTCAACGGGGAAGGCATGATCATTCACTCTCTGGCCGCTGACCACAGCGCCGAAATTGAAATCAATGGCAAAAAGCAGCAGCAGCCCGCCGGGGGAACCGGCGTCATTATTGACACGATCGAGCGTTACCATGGGCGCAATCCCCGCGACACCATGATGGTCGTCGGTGTCAAAGGAGCCACGGAAGCGGACCGCAAAGCGGTTGTCGAAGCGGGCAAACAAATGGTAGGGCGCGGTTATGACAACGGTTTTAACACCTTTGATGACCGCGACATTTATTGCACCGAGTTTGTCTACAAAGCTTGGCTGGCGGCCCCAGACAGCCGCACCGACTTTAACACCCAACTCCATCCCTTGGTCCCTCAGACCTCCGGGCCAGTTTCTGGCTGGTTATACGACAAGGTGTCTCCCAATGCCCAAAAGTCAATTCAGGATGACG
>DLGM01000144.1:8756-14454 GCA_002482705.1 Cyanobacteria bacterium UBA7694 | reverse complement strand
GCCCCGCCGTTGAACTCAAATGGGTCAACCAAAATGCGGACAAAAGCGAGTTCTTTCAAAAACACGAGCGCTGGGCCGATGGCATGGCAGGCAATATCTCAAAAGGTTATAAAGACCTGCTCGAAGAGCACATTCCCAACCAAGCCCAACGCTCCCCAGCTTTGGTAGAGCAAATCCGCACGATGGCTGAAAGCACCCGTCAGCGCATGAAATAACCGCCCACCGAGCCTCCGGTAAATTGCCGGAGGCTTTGTTGTATCTGTCTGGGCTCGTTACAATGAAGGCAACCCCCTTGAAGAGGCCCTGTTATGAACACCTATCTCGAACCCGCCCATGAATTACCCCTACTTGCCACCTGTGAGGTTCTGGTTGTGGGCGGAGGATCAGCTGGCAGTGCCGCTGCCATTGCCGCTGCTCGCACCGGAGCACAAACCTTATTGATTGAACAAAACGGTTGTCTCGGCGGCACCTCTACAGCCGCCATGGTCACTCCGATGATGGCCAATCACCTGCAAAAACAACCGCTCAACCAGGGCATTTATCTAGAAGTGCTGGAGCGGATGCTGGCCACGGGTGATGCGGACATTTACAAAGATGGCAATGCCGGATGGTTTAACCCAGAAATGCTCAAGTGGGTTCTCGAAGACATGGCCCTAACGGCTGGTGTTGAGCTCTGGTACCATATCTGGCTAGCCGGAGCGGTCGTAGAAGACGGGGTCTTACAAGGGGTGATTGTCGAAACCAAAAGTGGGCGTGGCCTGATTCGCGCCGCCCGCACCATTGATGCCACCGGGGATGCCGATGTAGCTTGGCGGGCAGGCGTCCCGGTTGTTACCGGGCGGGCTGACAGCGGGCAAAACCAGCCCATGGCCCTGCGCTTTATGCTCGGCAATATTGACCTTCGGGCAGCACAGCAATATATGAGCAGCCTAGGGGATTTTGACTGGACCGAAAGTGAGCGCAATCCCCAGATCCCCCTGTGGACAGCTGCCTGCACCTGGGACAAAGACTGGCCCCTGAAACCGCTGTTTACCCAGGCGGTAGCTGATGGCGTCTTACAACCTGAAGACATGGTCTATTTTCAGATGTTTACCGTGCCGGGTCGACCCGGCGAAGTAGCCTTTAACTGTCCCCGCATTGATGATGCCACTGATAGCAATAATTTCCAAGACCGCAACCGGGTACAAATTGAAGGCAAGCGGCGCATTTTACGTTTGACCCAGTTTTGTCGTCAATATCTGCCAGGGTTTGAGCACAGTTACCTGGTTGCGATTGCCCCGATGATTGGAGTGCGTGAGTCACGGCGGATTGTGGGCGAATATGTGCTGACCTCGCAAGACTTTTTTGAAGCCCGCAAGTTTGAAGATGCCATTGCCCGCAATAATTACCCAATTGATATTCATGCCACGGACAAAAAGGGTGGCCTGTATTTCATGAAAGAAGGGGATTACCATGAAATCCCCTATCGTTGTCTAGTCCCCTTGGAAGTCGACAATTTGCTCGTGGCGGGTCGCTGTCTATCGGCTGATTTTGAGGCTCAGGGCGCTGTAAGGTCCATTCCAAATTGTTATGCCATGGGCGAAGCAGCGGGTGTCGCCTCGACAATGTCCCTTCGTCAAAAGATCACGCCACGCGCTTTTGATGGTAGCCAATTACATCCGTTTAAAGGTTAAACGGCCTGTGAGATTGTGTTCATACACGCTCAAGACGAACAACCGTTTCGATATGGGCTGTCTGAGGAAATAAATCCACTGGGCGCATACGGGTCACTTGATATAAGCCCTCAGCACAAAGCCCTAACAGGTCATGGGCCAGGGCTTCCGGGTTACAAGAGACATAGATCAGGGTTGGTGCTGCCTGCTGACGCAACATTTTGACCACTTTGGGGTGCAGGCCTGCGCGGGGGGGATCCACAATGATGACATCGGCGGGGGTTTCTGCCATGAGCGCAGGTAGTTCATCTTCAACTTTACCCGCGCGGAAATGGCAGTTATTGAGCTGATTGCGCTCAGCATTGGCTTGGGCATCCGTAACTGCCGAGGCAATTTCCTCAAGCCCCCAAACCTGTCCGGCTCCCTGAGCCGCCAATACCTGCGCAATTGTGCCGGTGCCACTGTATAAATCATAAATGCGTTCTTGCCCTTGTAAAGCGGCAAACTCAGCCACCACCTCGTATAAGCGTTCCGCCGCCTGGGTATTGGTCTGGAAAAATGCATAGGGTGAAATCTGGAAGGTCAAATCAAAGAGGCGGTCTTCAATATAGGGGTCCCCCATCAGCACTTCAAAGGGTTCATAACCCATGATCTGCGACTTGCCCGTATACACACTGTGCAGCACAGAACGCAAGCGGTAACGGCCCAGGTTGAGATCCTGCAAATCTTTTAACAGCGGGGCCCAGTTGGGCTGGTGGGTATCTGTAGTATTGATGTGTAACATGACATCGCCGGTGTGGTAACCGGCCCGGATTCCCAGATAACGCCAGAAACCCGTGTGTTTACGTGGGTTATAAACGTCTCCCCCCAGTAAGGGCAGGGCATCGCGCACGGTTTGGTACACCTGCTGCATGGCCGGATCCATCAGCTCACAACGCTGTACATCTACCAAGGTGCCAAACGATTGAGGCACATGAAAGCCAAGATAAAAACCCTGGGGGATCGGGGCTTTGGCCGCTTTTAAAGCCAAATATTCGGCATCGGGGATATAGGTGCGATCGCCAAAACTGAGCTCGACTTTATTGCGGTAATGTAATGCTTGCCGGCTGGGAATAACGGCCTCCAACTCGGGCAATGGTACTCCCTGTGCTGGCAAAAGGGCCAGCAATTGCTCAATCCGAGAGCGCTTGAGCTGTAATTGATCGGCATAAGGCAACATTTGCCACTGGCACCCCCCGCAGCCCGAACCCGTCTCGGAGGGGGGTTGACCAAAGTGGCGACAAGCGGGGGGGACTTGGCCGGGGGCCGGAGCCAAAACTTCCAACACCTTGGCGGTGACACGCTGCTGTTTGCGTTTGACCACTTGCGCGCGAATCTTTTGTCCGGGAACCGTAAAGGGAACACAGACAACGCGTTCACCCCACAAGGCCTGGCCTTTGCCGTCAGCCCCCAGCGCCGTGATCTCTAAATCCAGAACTGGAAATCTCATGGTTGCCTCCGCAGGGCTGTGTGCAAAGCAAAATTAAAGGGTACTCGAGCTGTCATCATCAACAATCAGTTGTAAAAATTCGTCATTGTTGCGGCTCTTTTTGAGACGTTCGAGAATAAATTCTGTCGCCTCAACAGTATCCGCATTGGCCAACATCCGGCGCAGTAGATGCTCTTTGCGCAAGGCTTCCGGATCCAGCAATAGCTCTTCTTTACGGGTCCCTGAAAGTTTAATGTCAATGGCTGGGAACATACGCCGCTCTGCCAATTTGCGATCGAGGCGTAACTCCATATTGCCAGTGCCCTTGAACTCTTCAAAGATCACGTCATCCATGCGGCTGCCTGTATCTACCAGAGCGGTGGCTAAAATTGTGAGGCTGCCACCGCCTTCCACTTTGCGGGCCGCGCCAAAAAAGCGCTTGGGCGAATGCATGGCATTGGGATCTAAGCCCCCGGACAGGGTCCGGCCACTGGGGGGAATAATCAGGTTATAAGCACGGCTCATGCGGGTAATGCTGTCCACCAAAATAACCACATCCTGGCCACATTCGACCATGCGTTTGGCCTTTTCAAGCACCAATTCGGTCAAGCGGGTGTGGTGTTCGGGCGGGGGGTCGAAGGTGGAAGCCACCACTTCGCCATGAATAGAGCGTTGAAAATCGGTCACTTCTTCTGGGCGTTCATCAATTAATAAGGCAATCAGGGCAATTTGTGGATGGTTTTCGGCAATGCTCTGGGCAATTGATTTGAGCAAAGAGGTTTTCCCGGCTTTGGGAGGTGAGACAATCAGGCCGCGCTGGCCCCGGCCAATCGGGCTAAAGATGTCCATAATCCGCATCGAAAGGTCATTCTTGTGGCTTTCTAAGTGGATTTGTCCTTCTGGATAGACCGGGATGAGCTGGTCAAAGTGGCGCTGATGGGCAATTAAGTCAGGCGAAATACCGTTCACGCTATCAATTTTGATTAAGCTGAAGTACTTTTCACCTTCTTTGGCCGGGCGCACATGCCCATATAATTGATGCCCCGTTTGTAAACGGAAGCGCTTGATTTGGGTCTGGGAAACGTAAACGTCATCCGGGCAGGGAAAATAACCGTTGACGCGTAAAAATCCGTAACCTTCTGGCATCACTTCAAGGGTGCCAGTACGGGCGTATTTACGTTCCTCTTCGGCTTCAATAATTAATGTCACCAGCTCGGGTTTACGCAGCTTGGGCTGAGCAGATATATCGAGGTCGCGGGCAATATCTTGTAGCTCTTTGAGGGTTTTGGCCATCAAGGGATGGTCTTCGATCGGGAGAGGCTCCGCTTCCATCACTGGGGCCTGGACAGCAGGAGGAAGGGGCTTACGACGTGGATAAGCAGCCGACTGGGGATTCTTCATTCGCAGTTCTTTGGCAGAGGCATTAAATGACATGAAAAGGGGAGAACTCCAAAGGGAAATAAAAAGGAAGCCCTTCACAAAGGGCGTTGAACGGTGGTGTGTAATCAGGAAAAAGTGGGTTATGAAGGATTCGAACCTTCGACCCGCTGATTAAGAGTCAGCTGCTCTACCAACTGAGCTAATAACCCGGATATGGTAAGACGTTGCATATAAGACACAGGGCTGATCACAACGTACTGTAAGTTTAGTATAGGCCATAGGCGCTGTCAACCAGATTCGGGGCGGGAATACCAAGCCCTGTCTAGATTAGCGGGTGAATGACATAGTTGAGAACCACAAAATAATGGCAGATGCTGGCGGCCAAAACGAACACATGCCAGATCGTATGGGCAAATTGAAATTTGTGGTCAAACACATAAAAGAGGGCTCCAAAGGTATACAGCAAACCTCCCAGCCCCATCCACAATACCCCTTCTAAACCAATGGCCTGGATCATGGGCTGAATGGCAAATACAATCAGCCAACCCATCAGTACATAGGCCAACGTCGAAAGGGCATCTGACTTATAAAAGAAAAAGACTTTGTAAAAAATGCCAAAAAAAGCCAGCGCCCAAATCACCGCCAGAATAGTCCAACCCAAGGCACCCTTCAAGGGACCTAAAACAAAAGGGGTATAGGTTCCGGCGATCAAAAGATAAATAGCACAGTGGTCCAGCACTTCGAGAGCGCGTTTATAAGTGAGATCCACCGCCAGCGAGCTATGGAAAATGACAGACGAGGCAAACAGCACACACAGAGTGACGCCATAAATACTGCAGCCAATAATGATAGCTCGGTCCGTCTGTTGGCCCACCACGACCAACATCGTAGCGGTTGCGACCATCGCAAAGAGCAGACCAAAGCCGTGAACCGTAATATTGGCCACTTCTTCAAACTGTTGGGGGGAAGCCCAGCCACCTTGACGAGATTGCAAATGCATATCCGTATTATAGATTGATGCAACGCATAAAAGCAAGCCGGGCCTAACGGGTTTTGGCCGCCCACAGCGCCAAGATCTTTGTGAGCACCGCATCGCTACTCAGGCTGGTTGTATCCACATACTCCGCATCATCAGCCTGTTTGAGCGGAGCCACATCCCGCTCAGAGTCTTGGCGGTCACGCGCGGCAATCATGTCGC
>DLGM01000144.1:6531-8741 GCA_002482705.1 Cyanobacteria bacterium UBA7694 | reverse complement strand
GGGGTTACTCCCTGTGCCTCCAGCTCACGCACCCGGCGCCGGGCGCGCTCCTCGACCGAAGCCGTCAAAAAGATCTTTAATGTGGCATCAGGAAAGATCACGGTGCCAATATCCCGCCCGTCCATAATAATGCCACGCGGATGTTCTACCTGACGGAGCAAACGGTTAACGGCCTCGCGGACGCCGGGATAAGAGGCAATGCCCGAGATATAACGGTTAATTTCTTGGGTGCGCACCGCTTCGGTAATATCTTGGCCATCCAAGACCACCCCTTGATTGCCTTCCGCATCACGCTCATAAATTTGAATATCAGCTTCACGCGCCAAGGCTTCGATCGTGTCCTGATCACTCGGGGCAATGCCCAAATGCAAAACTTTCCAGGTGACAGCCCGGTAAAACAAACCGCTATTGACGTTCCAAAAGCCCAGAGCCCGCGCCACTTCTCGGGCAACGGTACTTTTGCCCGCACCAGCATGGCCATCAAGGGCAATTACGGGGGTTTTAAGGGTATTGATCATGTTGTGTATATCCAATTTGCTGAGTTAAAGCCCTGGTGAGCAAGCGTACTTACCCAACCCAGGAGGGGCTTTGGAATGCATGCGTTCGTGTCTTCATGATAACAAAAGTGCTAACCTCCCCGAAAGCCAGAGGCTTCGGGGAGGCGCAAATTAGCCGTTGCGCTTGAGTAAACCCGCACGCTTGGCATAAGTTTCACCGAGATGAAAAATGCCCAATCCCAAGGGAATCAAAAGGGCAGCCATGGCCAACAAAATTCCTGCCAGAGGCAACAAAGAAGTCAAACTGGCTCCTTCTAACAGGGCTTTGCGAACCCCATCTAAGGCATAGGTCGCCGGTGAAAACCAAGCGGCTCCTTGTAACCACTCGGGCAGAGCGGTGACCGGGTAATAGATCCCTGACACCAGCAGCAATAAGCCTTCAACAATATGGGTCGCCTGTGCCCCTTTTTCTGGAGACAACAGCGGTAACACCGCCGCGATCAGACCCAGACCAATAAACGACAGGCTGGCTGTAGCCAATAACAGCAGGGCCGCACCATAATTGGCCTGGGGCAAGCCGACACCAAAAATCAGCGTCACAGCCCCCAAGATGATCACCGTCCGCAGCAGGCCATACAAAACAGCAAACAGACAGATACCGCCTAAATGAGTCAGGCGGTGGATCGGGGCCATAAAGGTTTGCTCAATGGTCCCTTCCCAGCGCTCCCAGGTGATCGAATCAGAGATTTCCCGGAAAATAATGCCCAAAAAACCCCACATCAAGGCCCCAATCACCAGATAAAAGACATAGTCGCTGTCAACAGCACGCCCCTGCTGCTTCATCCCCACAGCGATAAAAGCAATCGTCAGGGTATTGATCAGCGAATAAAACAAAAATACCAATTCCCAGGCCAGATAACGGCGGCACAAGTGAAACTGGCGCTCCAAAAAGGCCAGTACCGCAGAAAGCTCGCGCAGGCCACCGGTTTTTAAACGACGGGCATTAAACATGGGTCAATTCCTCCTCATAAGCTTGCAGTGATGTTCCAGTCAAACGAAAAAAGACTTCCTCTAAGGGCAAATCGGCAGCCTGTTCCCCCGCATGGGCAGCCTGTTGACGTAACCCAGCCAAGGTGTCGATAGCCACCAGACGACCTTTGCGCATAATCGCAATGCGATCACACAGTTGTTCGGCTTCTTGCATATCGTGGGTGGTCAGCAAAATCGTGGTGTTATGCGCTTGGCGCACCTCTTGCACAAATTCTTTGACCTCCCGCTTCGAGACCGGATCCAACCCCGTGGTCGGCTCATCCAGTAATAAAATCGGGGGCATGGTCAGAAAAGCCCTGACAATGGCCACCTTTTGCTGCATCCCGCGCGACATGTCTTCCATCGAAGCATGAAGCTTGGGGCCTTCTAAACCAAACCGTTGTAAAAGAGCCTCAATGCGGGGCTTTTCTGCCCCCAAATGAACCCCATACAAACGGGCGGCATAAGCCAGGTTTTCCCAAGGGGAAAGCTTCTTAAAAAAGGAAGCCTCCACGGGAACACGGTTGATGGCCTCCCTTACCGCCATGGGCTCTTTCACCGGATCTAGCCCCAGCAAGCGAATGCTTCCCGCATCCGGCAATAAAAGCGTAGAAAGCATCCGAATCAAGGTCGACTTGCCACAGCCATTGGTCCCCAATAATCCAAAAATTTCACCGGGTTTGA
>DLGM01000144.1:6260-6511 GCA_002482705.1 Cyanobacteria bacterium UBA7694 | reverse complement strand
TGACACATCGTCGACCGCCGCGTGGACAGCTCCCGAACGCTTCCACCACGGGCCAGCCCGAAAACGTTTACTCACCTGTTGACATTCAATCGTGAACATACATCCTCCTATTCACACAAAAAAATACCTTCGGCAGACACCGAAGGCATTGAACTTGGATCAGTTTTTAAATATGCGGTCGGTGCCAACTTAACTGCACCGACACACAGATCAGAGACTCAGCGGAAAGGAGCGCTCAGCGGGGCGGGCAG
>DLGM01000144.1:0-6202 GCA_002482705.1 Cyanobacteria bacterium UBA7694 | reverse complement strand
GCCTGTTTCCTTTCAATCAATAATGTGAGAGGCAGATCACGTGAGCGCTAAGCCTTGGCGCTTGCATTCAGCATTTGATCAGCCAATCGCTGATAGGCTTTCATCTTTTCGAGACGCACCAGGTCTTCTTCAGTGAGCTGCACCTTGAGGGAATTCAGCTCAGCTCGCATTTCTTTGATCAGTGCTTCCAGATGAACCAAGCGCTGCTCAAATTCAGCAATCGCACCTAAATCTGGGCGCGTCAACAACGAAGACCCCATGCAAACCTCACTCAGATTAAATCCATGTTGCAAAGGACGCAGCCGATCTGAGAAAAGTTCCGGGCCTGTGTGTTAAGATAAGCAATATGAAAGCGGATCATCAGCCTTCACCCTCGCCAGAACCCGTTCCTGAGCGAATTCCCTTCCTCGAACTGGGAGATGCTCCCCCACCTGCGGACACGATTCTGCCCTTAGAAGCCCCCTCAGTGGAAGTACAGCCCCGTCCAGCCCCTGAACCGCAGCCCTCACGTCCCCGTGAAGGTTGGACATTATTACCCAGGCCCCTGCCGCGAGGCCCGCTGGCGTTATTGTTTGTGTCGCTCCTGCTGCTCTTATTGTTACTTCCACAAGCCCTGTTAATTCTGCGGGTGATCGTGGTTGAAGTGCTGATCTACCTGCGTGTTTTGATGATTCCCCTGCTGGCAATTGGCATCGTGATTTACCTGTTGCGCATTTTTTATCCACGCCGCCCATGAAGCGCCCGGTACGGGAACGCGCCCACGCTATTCGTTTGTCGGCTCCCCCCCTAGAGAGCCTGAGTACAACAGCTTTATGGGATCTACATACCCAAGGGCTTGCCCAGTTCCGTCACCAAGCACCGCCCACTTCCGGTGAACATTCTTGGCTCAGTATTAAAAGGGCCTTGGCAACCCGGGAACTCGAACACTGTAACTTCTGCGTGCACCACTGTCATATCAATCGCATTGCCGGTGAAAAAGGTTATTGCCGCCTTGATGCCCAAGCCGTCATTTCAGGGGCTTATGTCCACCACGGAGAAGAAGCGCCGCTTAGCCCCACTTTTGCAATTTTTTTTGGCGGCTGTACCATGCACTGCGTCTATTGCCACAACTGGCGAGAAACGTTTGCCTTAGAGGCTGGTCAAGCCGTCACCCCTCAGGCGTTGGTCACAGCGATTGTGCAACACCGAGAGTCAGTGCGCACCCTCAGTTTGATTGGCGGTACCCCGGAGCCACATTTACACACCCTTTTGACTCTGGCAGAGCAACTCCCCCACGATATGTATCAGCCACTCGTCTTTAACGGCAATGGCACGCTCTCAGCCCAAGGCCTGATGCTTATGGAAGGAGTCATTGATATCTATCTCCCGGATTATAAACATGGCAATGACCGCTGTGCTTGGCGGCTCACCCAAATCACACAGTACACGGCCAGTCTGCAACACAACTTGCTGGCCTATCAAGCCCAAGGGGCACGGCTGATCGTCAGGCATTTGATTGTGCCCGCCCACTTGGACTGTTGTACCCGCCCGGTTTTAGAGTGGTTGGCCCTTCACTGCCCCAGCGCTGAAATCAGTCTGTTAGAGCAGTACCGCCCCCTTTACAAAGCCAATACTCGCCCTGAAATTGCAAGACGGCCTTCCGCCACAGAATTGACACAGGCCAAACAGTGGCTGACCGAGCTCGCTCTCAAAACCGTGTGAATTACTCGAGGTAACGCGGCTGTAAACGCACGCTTTTCATGTCGAGGAAAGAACGGGTGGCCAAGCAATAAGGGCCAACACCCATGGCCTTAAGCTGCTGTCCCAGCGGATGCTTCCCAAATACAATCACGGAAGAATCCGGGCGACGGGAGAAATCTTCCGAAGCTTCAATGCGCACAATGTTTTCACACACATAGCCCTGTTTGACCGAATAAAACATCAGGTCTTTACGCTCTTCACGCACATAATTTGGGCGTTTAATGCGCACGGCCAAGATCTTCTCTTCTTCTGTGACCGTGGTTTCGAGGTGATTGTCATCGATCATGTCGTGGTTCACTTCGGTCAGCATGGCAGGATAACCCCAGACCTCAGTCATGGCGGAAAAAGAGTCACCCGTATTGAGCGCTTCTTTATAAATGAACAGGCCTTTATTGGGCCATGACTCTTCAAATAAAAGGGGCAAATAAGAAGGAGCAGGCCATTTGCCAATGGTAATCGGGATGGCAATCGCAACGCTGCGGTAAGGGGGCAAAGACCCATGATTACAAACGGTCTGAATGATGCTAATGGCGCTTTTGTGGTTGCCCCGGCGCACCGGGTGCATCCGGGGATGAGGCATCAACGGCAATAAAGGCTCAAGATCGGCTTCAAACAGTGAGACAATCATTTCGGCCCGGTAATAACGCACGGGCATTTCCACGCCAGAGTTGCTGTCGGTGAAAATTTCAATGCCTTCAAAAATGCCTTTAGAGCGAAACATGCCCCTATTCTAACACCAATACCCGCCTGAACAAAGAGCCATGCTAGAATACCAGCAAGCACAGCCTTAAATAAGCTCCCAGCCCATTGAGCCTAAAGTACTCTGGAACAGAATGATTATCTTATGGCAGCAACCCCCTCCAAATCCACTCAGAGCTTTGTCTCCGCCGTTGAAGCGGTAGGCGAGTACACCCTTTTTATCCGTGACGCCCTGATGTACCTTCTCAAAGGGCGTATCCATTGGCGCAATACCCTGCAACAATTGGCGTTTATCGGCACCGACTCCCTGCCAATTGTGCTCGTCACCGGTCTGGCCGTCGGCATGGTCTTTTGTTTACAGGTATCTGGGGTCATGATCAAATATGGCAGTGCCAGCGTCGTCGGCGGAGTCACCGCCATGTCCCTGGCCCGTGAACTGACCCCGTCGTTTACCGCCGTGGTGGTCGCTGGGCGTGTGGGTGCAGCAATCACCGCTGAGATTGGCTCCATGAAAGTCACTGAACAGCTCGACGCATTGACTGCGATGGCCGTCCCGCCCATGTATTATCTGTTGCTGCCGCGCATCATTTCAGCCTGCATTATGTTGCCTTTGCTGACCATTCTGGCTTTGGCGATTGGCTTAATTGGTGGCACGTTTGTCGGGGTCGGTAGCCAAGGGCTGGTACTGACCGTCTTTATCGACTCGATCAAATCGCTACTCTATATTGAAGATGTCCTCAAAGCCCTACTAAAATCGGCGTTTTTTGGGTTTGTTATTGCCAGTATTGCCTGTTTTCAAGGGGTGAACACTGGGCAAGGCGCAAGGGGGGTCGGCGAGGCTACAACCCGCTCCGTCGTGACTTCGCTGATCTGCATTTTTGTCTCCAATTATTTCCTTTCATTTATTCTGTTTAATGTCTTGGCACGCAAATGATTGAAGTGAGTAATCTCCACAAAAGTTTCGGTAGCAAACAGGTGCTACGCGGCATCGATTTCACCTTTAAAGAGGGGCAAACCACCGTCGTGATTGGCCCCTCCGGCTGTGGCAAAAGCACGATCCTACGTCTTATTCTGCGTCTATTTAAGCCGGATCAAGGCAGCATTAGCGTCAATGGCACTTCGATTGTCGATCTTAAAAGCCAAGAGGAATTAGACGCCTATCGCTCTCAAATTGGCATTGTCTTCCAGTCAGCAGCGCTCTTTGATTCGCTCAAAGTGTGGGAAAATGTCGGCTTTATGTTTTTAGAAAACAGCAAAATGAGCAAAGCCGAAATCAAACACATTGCCGAAGAAAAATTGGCCTTGGTGGGCCTTGATGGCACCGCTGATCTCTTTCCTTCGGAACTCAGCGGGGGCATGCAAAAACGCGTGGGTATTGCCCGCGCCATTGCCCGTGACCCACAGATTCTTTTATATGATGAACCCACAACCGGGCTGGACCCGGTCACCTCCACAGTCATTGAAGATTTAATTTCCAGCTTGCAAAAGCGCATTGGTGGCATCTCGATTGTGGTCACCCACCAGCTCAGCACCATTTTTCGCACCGCTGATCTGATTACAATGTTTTATGAAGGACGCATTCTCGATACGGGCACCGTGGAAGAAATGAAGAATTCCGCCAATGTGACCGTTCGTAACTTTTTAGAAGGCAAGGTAGTATCCGATGAACGCAACGTTTAAAGTCGGCCTGATGGCAATCCTCACGGTAGTCACGGTGCTCGGAGGCGTACTGTTCATCTGGCAAATTAACCCCTATGCCAACTATCAACTGTACGGATATTTCCCCCATGTGGGCGGTATCCGCTCGGGCTCCGTTGTCAGCCTGATGGGGGTTAAAATCGGTGAAATCATGGCGATCGAACCCGAACCAGCCAAACGTCGCGTCAAAGTCACCATGAATATCAACCGCGAGGTACAGCTTCCAGTAGGTTCGACCTTCACCATTGTCACCACCGGTTTAGTCGGTGATAAAGCCCTTGAAATCCTGCCTCCTGAAATAGACAGCGATACCTTTTTAAAAACGGGGGATATGGTTCAGGGCAATCCACCCGCCAGTATGGACGCCATTTTCACCGAGGCCCAAGAGATGCTCAAATCGGCCCGTGCTTTGGTCGAAAACAAAGGTTTGCGGGATGACATCTTAAACACGGTCACCACCGTCAATCGCTCGGCCCAACAAATGGAAGGGCTGTTTAAAGATATTCGTGGCGTGACCAAGGGTTTCGGCGCCCTAACGACTCAAACTGACCAACTCTTGCGTCAGCTCAATGGTGCCACTGCCACTACAATCCCCGAAATTCGTTCGATTGTGGCCAGCACCGGGCGCATTGCCAACAATATGGAAGCCTTGAGCGCTCAAGTGAATGCCTTGGCCCGCGACCCAGAGATGTTACGCAGTGCCCGTGGCACCCTGACCAATGTCGAAGAGCTGACCGGTCGCTGGAATCAACTCACCGAAGACATGCGCACTCTGACTCAGGATGTCTCTGGCGTAACCGACGATGTGCGCGACATTGCCAAAGATGTCAAAGAAATCAGCGGCGATCCTGAAATTAAATCAAATATCAAAACCGTGGCCAAAAACGCCACGCGCTTAACCGAATCGATTATTGACTTCACCACGCCCAAACTGCCCGGTGAAAATAATCTCAATATCAACTTTCGCGCTGAAGCTCTGGGAGCGGCCCGCCTCAGTCAAGATTTAAAACTGAGCCCTGGAGCCATGGGGAACTTTAATATCTTTGGCGACCTCGGATTAGGTGCCCTGTCTTATTTCCGGGTTGGCCTTGATGAAATTGGGGATCGCAACCTGATCAACTTACAGCTTGGCAGCAACCTCACGGACAGCAACACCACCATTCGCTTTGGGATTGTACGCGGTAAACTGGGGGCTGGTACCGATTTTAAACTGACGGCCTTTGACCGTCCCCTGACCCTCAGTGGCGAACTCTATGATATCAACTCTCCCACCATGCGCTTGGGTGTATTACAAGACTTATTTGATGATTATGGGATTTCGATGTACTGGGACAATCAATTTGTCAAAGGCATTAACGAGTTTAATATTGGTTTCCGCTGGCAGCCCAAAACTGCAGCACCGGCCAAACTGCCTTAACTGGCTCCCCTCAGGCTCGCACTCCCGCTGCGATCCAGCACGCGCAGTTGAATGGCTTCGGCCACATGTTGGACCTGGATTCCCTCAGCGGCATCCAGGTCGGCAATTGTGCGTGCCACTTTGAGAATGCGGTCATAGGCGCGTGCGCTGAGATGCAAGCGCTGTAATGCCTGCTGTAAGAGCTGTTGTGAACGGGCATCAAGGCTACAAAAGGTGCGCAAGTGACGCGGTTGCATATGGGCATTACAGAGAATGTCTTGCCCGGCAAAACGCTCCCGTTGCAAGGTGCGCGCCCGCTCAACCCGTTCGCGGATTTGTGCCGAACTTTCACTCGGTGTCGGGGCAATCATCATCTGCTCCTCAAGGCGTGGAACTTCGAGATGGATATCCACCCGATCGAGCAGAGGGCCCGATAATTTGCCCCAATAGCGGGCAATCTGGTGAGGCGTACAGACACAGGGCTTGAGGCGGTCACCTCGGTAGCCACAGGGGCACGGATTCATCGAAGCAATCAGCATAAAGGCCGCTGGATAAGTCAGAGAGAATTGCGCCCGCGAAATGGTCACCACCCCATCCTCTAAGGGCTGGCGCAATACCTCCAGCACTTCGCGCCGAAACTCTAACAATTCATCTAAAAACAGCACACCG
>DLGM01000306.1 GCA_002482705.1 Cyanobacteria bacterium UBA7694 | reverse complement strand
GAAATGGATCATCAGGGAAGCCTCCGTCAAATCAGGCGATGGAGCCATAGTACCATGGGCAAGCATCTGATTTGGACAATTTTTAGGCGCTGTTTGCACCCATTGTATTGACATACGTATTGACAAAATAGATGATAAGAGCAGATATGAAACAATCCTCTTCTCCCAATAAATATTTGCGAGTGAGTGAGGGTGGGTATGTCTTTGTCTTTAAATACGATGCTGACGACCCCAGTCAACTCCACATTGTTGTACGTCATCTCACCACTATTGACGATGCGCTGGATGCCTTTTTTGACGGTGAGAAAATCTGGAACATTCAGCGTCAACGTTTTGAAAGCCGGACCGATCAGATTCTGCTGTACTGGTACTGGATCGATGAATCGCAGAAAGTGGTAATGGTTGTGAGCTGTATCAACCTATCGGGTGGAAGTTATTCATTAGGAGTGTGAATATGCGTCAAAAGAGAAACTATCAAATTTTAGGGGATGTGGAGCTGCCCGAGGATGTGCATGCTCTGGCCACTGAAAAAATGGTGCAAGCAGAGGCTGACCTTCAGAAAATCAAAACGGATCAACAAGAAGTTCGGGTCAACTTTCGTTGGACCAAAGACAAACTTGATATTGTCAAACAAGCGGCTGAAGAGATGGGTATTCCTTATCAAGCTTATCTCAAACAAGTGATTTTGCGGCAGTCTCTGGCCGATATCCAGGCCATTACCGCAGCTAAGCGGATGCAATTCCACCCCCATGTCTCACTATGAATTAACATTGACTTGAATGTGTGTATCTATTTTACAGCCTTGGCCCGTAAAAAGTTGGTAAAGGAGAATACCTCGTTATGAATGCTTATATTGGCACTCATTTTGATGACTTTTTAGCAGCGGAAGGTATCATAAGAAGATGTCACGACGATGGTTATGAAGCGTGTCATTGCTTGGCCATTGGCTGAGGCGATGAAGGCACAGCAACTGACCAAAACTGAAATGGCAGCTCGGATGCACACCAGTCGTGCGGTGGTAAACCGTCTTCTGAACGGTGAAGATACGAGTGTTACATTAGCGACATTGGCAAAAGCCAGCCTGGCTTTAGGACGTTCGCTCAAGATTGAACTGGCTTGACGCTGCTACCCTTTTCTTTTGATCAGGCGCTGTGCCAACTGATTGCTGGCCCGGTAAGCGTAGCACAGGAGCCAGACGCAATTTTAACCAGTCTGGTACAGGGTTGGGGCAATGCCCTGTGGGTGGCCCAACCGGAGTATTTGGCAGCCTGTTTACAAGCTTGTTTGCAGAGCCCCGGCCCGGTTCTTGAATGCGGTTCGGGGTTGAGTACGCTGGTGCTGGCTGCGGCTGCTCGACAGACCGGGCAACCCCTGTGGGTACTGGAGCATCAACCCCGGTGGTGGCAACAATTACAGGGGATTTTGCACATGTACCAACTGTCTGCCCAATTCCCTATGGCTCCGCTGCAAGACTATGGGCCGTTTACTTGGTACGCCCCGCCTCTGGCTGAAATGCCTACAGCCTTTACACGGGTGATCTGTGATGGGCCACCGGGCAGCACCCCCGGTGGCCGTTATGGTCTGCTTCCCGTGATGCGGGAACGCTTGGCCCCGGATTGCCTGATTTTGCTTGATGATATTGAACGCCCGGATGAACAGGCAATTGCTGCCCGCTGGGCGGCTGAACTCCCGGCCCGTTACCATATTGCCGGGCAAGACCGCCCCTATGGCGTGATACAAGTGCTAAACTCTAGTGCATAAGTTTCGGAATCAGGAGTGCTCATGGAACCCAATTTTTGGTTGCAACGGTGGGAAAACAACGAAATCGGCTTTCATGCCAGTGATACAAACCCGCTGCTCAAAAACTATTTCCCGGCTTTGGCCGTACCTGAGGGCAGCCGTGTATTTGTGCCCCTATGTGGCAAAACCCTCGACATTGCTTGGTTACTGACGCAAAACTACCGCGTTGCCGGGGCCGAACTGAGCGAGCTGGCGATTGAACAGCTTTTCCAAGGGCTGGGCATCCAGCCGCAAATTACCCAAGTGGGAACCCTCAAGCACTACGCAGCCCCCCAGATTGATATCTTTGTCGGGGATATTTTTGACCTCTCGGCAGAGGTATTGGGCCCCATCGATGCCATTTATGACCGGGCGGCGCTGGTGGCCCTGCCTGCAACCCTGCGCAGCCAATACACGGCGCATCTGCGTACCCTCACGCACAACGCCCCCCAACTGCTCGTTTGTTATGAATATGACCAAAATCTGGCCTCTGGCCCGCCCTTTTCCATTGTCGCAGAAGAGGTGCATCAGCACTATGACGGTTATTATGAGGTACAGAACCTGTTGCGTGCTGAAGTGCCTGGTGGCTTCCGAGGCCAGTTTCCCGCCCAGGAAAGTGTGTGGGTGTTGACCAGGGTTTAGATGATCGGCTGTTGGCAACTATTCAGAATAACTTGTGCTCGGTCTTGATTGAGACTGTTGCGCAGACCCGCACGGGTGACCAGATCGACTTTGCGCTGCAATAGTGTTTCTAATTCCTGTTGTAAAACTACCAGTTGGAAATAGGAGGGTTCTTGCCCAGGGATAAAGTCTAGCAACAGGTCAATATCGCTGCCCGAGTGAAACTTGGGGCTGCCAGCCGAGCCAAACACTGAAATATCTTGAATATGCCAGGCTTGCTTGAGCTGGGCCAGTTGCTGAGCCAAATTCGGGTTCTGTAGATATTCAAATGCTTTGAACATAGTTTGATTATGGCATAAGAGGCAAAGCGCTGTCAGTACCCCGTACTGACAGCGCTTTGCCTGATGTGAGTTCGAGTTATGCGATAATCATTGACAAAGCACGTCTGCAAGAGATATTTAATGCGTCATTGAGCGCTGACTCTGGGGCCTTGTGCTCTCGTATACTAAGAAACGGTTTTTTAGGTGAAAATCATACATGCACATCCACAAGCGTCAGACCACATTCCAAATTGACCCAAGTCACGCCTATTCTACCTGGTGGTATCAGGCGCGTTACCGCGATTGGGAGCCCGAGAGTTTTGATATCCTGGATCATTTTTTACGGCCTGACCGTGACTTTATCGATATTGGCGCTTGGATTGGCCCGCTGGCGCTTTATGCCGCACAACACAGCCGTTGTGTGTATGCTCTGGAACCGGATCCGGTGGCATTCCAAGCCTTGAAACAGCACCTGGCCTGGAATGCGGATGCTCATGTGCAGCTCTTTCCGGTGGGCTTGGCAGAATCAGAAGGCATCAGAGCATTCGGGGGCAATGGGGAGTTGGGCAATAGTGAATCGACACTTTTGGTCAATGACCCGGTGTATTTAAGCGAGGGTGGGCAGAAGTCGCACTGGATGGGCAACAACCCCCAGTGGCGTCAAGGGCAGCTGATTCAAGTGCCGATAACTCCTTTTTCAGCTTGGGTCAAAACCCATGCCATAGACTTAGCGGTTGTAAGCCTGATCAAGGTGGATATCGAAGGTTCTGAAAAATATGTGCTGCCAGACATGTTGGCGGTCTTAAAGCCTTTGCAATTGCCTTTGTATCTGAGCCTACACTGGGAATTTCTAAAAGCAGAGGAAATCAGTCATCTGCTCGATATGCTGTATCAGACCTATACACAAGTCAGAAGTCTTGATTTTCAGCCGCTCTTAAAAGAAGATATTATGGCCCATCAGCTTTCAGGGGTGTTGGCTGGCCCCCTCTAACGGCTCTGGCTCATCACATTGCTGGGCCCCATNNGCCCATATCCAAAACCGCAGTATTGAGCCGGGCCTGAGTAAGGTATAGGCCAAAACTTCAATATTTTTAAACCGATGTGTCTTATTGATGTATATTTTGATCATCAATATGCAAACGGAGAGCGTCGATGTTTCAACGGTTGAGCGGTAGTATGCTCCTATGTCTGTGGTTCGTTATCTTGAGTGTTTCCGTTCAAGCTCAGGAATCCCCCCCTCCCAAGATTAGGGCCATTGCTTTTGATGCCTTTCCCATCTTTGATCCCCGTGCCATTGCCAAAGCATCTGAAGAAGCCTTTCCGGGCCAAGGCGAAAAGCTCATGGCCATCTGGCGTACAAAAATGTTTGAATACCAGTGGTTGCGGGCCTTGGGTGACCAATACGAAGACTTCATGGCTGCCACAGAGGCGGGGCTGATTTTTGCCACCCAACAACTCAATTTAGAGTTAACCAAAGACAAGAAAAACAAATTATTAAGCGAATTTATGCATTTAAACATGTGGCCCGATGCCCCATCTTCAATTCGGGAACTCAATCAAATGGGCATAAAGCTGGTGTTTTTATCCAACATGACCGAAGCCATGCTGCGCAATGGCTTGCAACAGGCCGGTTTAGAAACAGAATTTCAAGCGATTCTGAGTACTGATCGCGTACGCTCTTACAAGCCTGATCCCAAAGCCTATGCGCTGGCTGTAGAAAAGCTTGGCATTCCCAAATCAGAAATCCTTTTTGTGGCCTTTGCCGGATGGGATGTGGCGGGGGCCAAGTGGTATGGATACCCCACGTTCTGGGTGAATCGGTTGAATGTGCCCGGTGAAGAACTGGGGGCCCAGCCTGACGGTATGAGCAGCAATTTATCGGGCTTGGTGGAATATGTTTCCAAATACAATCAGGGGATACCCACCCATTAACGGGCCTCATTTACACAGCCTTAGAAACGGTCATTGTCTGTCCGCATGAACCCCGTGGTGCCGCGAACAGAAGCAAGAGCGACAGCGAAGGCTGGCCTCACTCTCTGTTATAATACGCCCTCATGAGAGTTGCCCTTGATTTGCGCTGTCTGCGCACGCCCCATCATGGTATTGCCCGCTACGCCCAGGGTTTGCTGGCGCATTTGCCTTTAGGGGTCGGAGATACCCTGTATGCGCTGTTGCCGCCAGGTTATGCTCAGCCGCTGCCGCCGCAGGTGGAACCCGTCAACTGTACTGCTGCCCCCCTGTCGCTGGCGGAACAGTGGGAAATACCCCGGTTGCTGCGCCGCCTGAGCCCGGATTTGTACCACAGCCCGTCATTTATGCGCCCGCTGCAATTGCCGGTGCCCTGGAGCCTGACTTTGCACGATTTGATTCATGTGCAGTTTGCCGCCGACTATGGGGTCAAACAGCGCTGGTATTACCGCTGGTTGCGTCAGCAATTGCCCCAGGCGCGGGGTCTTCTGACCGTTTCACAGACCTCTGCGACCTATCTCCGGGCCTGGATTCGCGCCGCCCACCCCCCCTTACGTATGGCGTGGCCCGGCGTCGAAGCCCATTTCCACCCAGCCGTGCCCCGGCCAGATCTGCCGTTGCCGCCATCCTACCTGTTATTTGTCGGAAAGCCCAAACCGCACAAGGGGTTAG
>DLGM01000103.1:1303-5156 GCA_002482705.1 Cyanobacteria bacterium UBA7694 | reverse complement strand
GGCGTCATTGCCCGCTTGGATACAGCGGCTGTAGCGACGGCACCAGTGGCTTCTGAAGCCCCCGTTTCAGCGCCCCCTGTGACCCCCACCGCTGTTTCCGCTGATTCTCATGCTACGGGGCATCCCTCTCCGGCGGCGGCCAAAATCCTGGCGGAAAAAGCCATTCCTGCCACGGCCGTGACCGGCACCGGGGTCGGTGGCCGTATCACCAAAGAAGACGCTCTGCATGCGGTACCCCCGCAGCTCGATCCGCTGCCTGCGGTGCTGCAATCGCCAGCCCAGCTTTTCCCGGTGGCGGCGGCTGAAACGCCTGCAACCGGGCGCGAAACCAAGCGCCAAAAGATGACCCAGTTGCGCAAAACGATTGCCCGCCGTTTGGTGGCGGTCAAAAATGAAACGGCCATGCTGACCACCTTTAACGAGGTTGACATGCAGCCGTTGATGGACCTGCGCAAAAAGTACAAAGATCGCTTCAAGGAAAAACACGGCGTAGGCCTCGGTTATATGTCCTTTTTCACCGCTGCTGTCTGTATGGCGCTAGAAGAATTCCCCAGCGTCAATGCCCAAATCGACGGCGACGAAATGATCTTTGCCAACTACTGCGACATTTCGATTGCCGTTTCCACCCCCAAAGGCTTGGTTGTGCCCGTCGTCCGCAATGCGGAAACCTTGTCCCTGGCGGAAATTGAGGCCGAGATTGGCCGTTTGGCCGCCAAAGCCCGCGATGGCAAGCTGTCGATTGAGGAAATGAGTGGTGGTACCTTTACGATTACCAATGGCGGGGTCTTTGGTTCGATGCTGTCGACCCCGATTATTAACGCGCCGCAGGCTGCCATTCTGGGCATGCACAATATTGTCGAGCGTCCGGTGGCCCGCAATGGGCAAGTGGTTATTCGCCCGATTATGTATGTGGCCCTGTCTTATGACCACCGTCTGATTGACGAGCGTGAATCGGTCAGTTTCTTGGTGCGCATCAAGGAATTGCTTGAGGACCCGGCTCGCCTGTTGCTCAAGGTTTAAACGGATGACGACCCCGGCGTCCCTGCCAGTAACCTCTGAACCCACACCCGCCATGCGCCGCTTTGCGGCCTATGGCTGGGGCAATGTGGGCTTTCTGGTACTGGTCATTTTATGGGGGGCCTGGGTTCGCATTACCCACTCTGGGGCCGGTTGCGGCAGCCACTGGCCCGACTGTAACGGGCAAATCATCCCCCTGTCTCCGACCCTGGAAACCTTTATTGAATTTACCCACCGCCTTACCAGCGGCCTGAGCTTGCCCCTGGTGATTGGGCTGGTGGTCGCCGCCTGCCGAATTTTCCCGCGTGGGCACCGTGTTCGGGCCATGAGCTGGGCAACCCTGGGCTTTTTAATTGCCGAGGCCCTGGTGGGAGCCGGATTGGTTAAATTTGACTTAGTGGCCGACAATACCTCGGTAGCCCGTGCGATTACCGCGACCTTTCACTTGGTCAACACCTTTGCCCTCACGGCAGTTGCCGCTCTGGCTGCTTGGTGGGCCGATCCAAGGCGCACCTTTGACTGGGCCCGTGGCCACAGGCATAAAGGGCTGGCTGTGTTGGGCCTTGCTGCCATTTTGTTGACCAGTATGAGTGGTGCCATTACGGCTTTGGGAGATACCCTTTTCCCCACCACCGTGTTTGCAGAAGGGGGGCTGTTTGCCAAGCTCCAGAGCGATATCTCCGGGGCCACCCATTTCCTGGTGCGTCTGCGCATTGTCCACCCGCTGATCGCCATCGCCAGCGGTATTTACCTGATTTCAATGGCTGCAGCCCTGCGGGGAGAAGTGAAAGGTACGCCGATTTACCGTACCGGGACGGCTTTGATGCATCTGGCCAGCACCCAAATGGCAGCCGGGTTTGTCAATATTCTCTTGGCAGCCCCCGGCTGGATGCAGCTAGTTCACCTGCTTTTGGCTGTAGGGGTCTGGACCGCCGCCGTGCTGTTCACCGCGGTGCTTGGGGCCCCTGCGGAAACCGCTGAAGCGCCTGTTCCACCGCTCTCTTGATCGCTCTAATTTGAGCAAAAGGCTTGTCGGATAAGCCTCTTTGGGTGCTATATAAAAAGAGATGTATGTTTGTAAGGTGGTTCGCATGAAAACCCTACTCAAATTTTTACTGGCTGGTGCCTCGGTGCTATTGGCGGCTTATCTTTTGCCTGGTGTCAGCGTAGATAGTTTTGGCACGGCTTTATTGGTCGTGATTGTGATGGCGCTGGTCAATACTTTTGTGCGCCCGATTCTGGTGTTTTTCACCCTGCCGATCAGTATTTTGACGCTGGGATTGTTTCTGCTGGTGATCAATGTCTTGATGATCTTTTTGGTGGATTATCTGGTCGCCGGGCTCCAAATCGACGGTGTTCTCAATGCGCTGCTCTTTGGGATTGTGCTCTCGTTGGCCAATGGTCTGTTTGGGCGTTTGCTCGACGGGTCGACCAAGTAATCCCGTTAACCAGCCAAAGTGTGAGCTAGGCAATATGCAAATATGGAGTCTCCCCTTACCCTAAGAACATAAGTTGTTTCGTGAGATAGGAAACACAAGTGGGTAAAGAGAGTCTAGACGCAGTGTTATTGCGGGCTTTAGACATGCATCCGACGGCACATTTGTTGCTTGCCGGGGATGCCATGTTGAGCCTGTGTTATGTCAATCAGGCCGCAACCCGGCTATTCGGGGCGACCGCTGAACAATTGCAGGGAGATTTTTTTCTGTTGCGCTTGGGCGCTTCCTTTTCGCCAGAGGTATTGTTAGACATGCAGGACGCTTTGAGCCAAACGGGAACGTGGCAAAAGCGCTTGGAAATCACGACTCAGGCGGAACACTCCCTGTGGGTTGACACGCTCTGGCAGCAGGTGCCGAGTGAGTCGGAGTCTCCCTTGATGGTGCAGCTCATTCCGGTAGAACAGCGTATCAGTGAAACTGCCCGGCGTTTTGAAACTTTGGTGCAACATTCTGATGACATGATTGCGATCCTCGATCATGGGGGGATTTTGCGTTATCAAAACCCGATCTTTTTTCTGCGTATGGGGTTTCAGCCCCAAGATATTATCGGGAAACACGTCTTTGGCCTGATTCATCCCGACGATTTGCCGCGAGTAGAGCAGGCTTTTGCGACCATTTTGGCCAATCCTGACTTGCCCCTTCGGGTGGGCATGCGGGTAAAGGATGTACACGGCACATGGCATCACTTTGACTGTACAGGCACCAACCGTTTGCATCATCCTGAGATTGCCGGGATCATGGTCAATGGTCGCGATGTGAGTGAACAGAAGCGCTGGGAGCAGGAGCGTGAACAGATCATCTTATTGGTGGATGCGGTGATTGATCACTCACCGATTCCCATTCACATTTTTGATGCCGAGGGTTACTCCCTGCGCATGAATGAAGCCCAACGGCGGCATTTGGGTGACGTCAGCTCAGATTATGAGGTCGGTGTCTTTAATGTATTGGCCGATCCTGAGATGTTGGCGAGCGGTCAGTCTGAGCGCTTTCGCCGGGTATATGCGGGCGAAGCGATGCTGAAAAGGCAAGCGCTTACAGATGTTGGCCCGTCCGGGCAGCGGCCCTGTGTTCACAATGATCTTTTCCCGGTATTGGGGCCTGACCAACAGGTGGCAGCTATTGTCTCGTTTGGTCGACCTCTAGCCTGTACCTGTCATCACTTCTGAGGAATGGAGATCGGGTTCACTGTATTCCTGGCCCATGGGGCATACGGTACAAAAACGCAGTGCATGCAGTGGCGATAAGGTTTAAGGCTCTTTGGATAAGCGTTCGCGCAGCTCTTGTTCGAGATGACGGTGAAAACGCAGATTGCTTTCCCGTTCGGTGGTAATTTCGATCAA
>DLGM01000103.1:0-1287 GCA_002482705.1 Cyanobacteria bacterium UBA7694 | reverse complement strand
GGTAAAACAGAGCTGGTAGGCTTCCATAAAGGCGTGGCGGGTTTTGGGGGCAAAATAGGGCAGGCCAAAGAGTTTGGCAGCTCCAGCAAAGGTATAGCTATGGGGAGTCCCAAAATGGCTTTCAAAGATCTCTGGGTGCTGGGCAATGGGTAAAAAAGAAAAAATGCCGCCGCCTCCGTTGTTGACCACCACAATGACCAACGGATGTTCGAGGGATTGTAAGAGCATGAGTGAATTGAGGTCATGTAAGCAGGACAGATCACCGATCAGCAGGGCCGTGGGCTGTTGGCGTCCATGGGCAAACCCCACGGCACTGGCAATTGTGCCATCAATACCGCTGGCTCCGCGATTGGCCCCGATCCAGAGCTGCTCGCGGCTGCATTCGGCATACATGTCGAGATCGCGAACGGGCATGCTGCTGGCCACAAACAGCCCGGCCTGGGGTGGCAAAAGTTGGGGAATCAGTCGCGCAACGGCCGGTTCAGTCAGGGTTTCGGGTTGATCAATGGCTTCGCTGAGAAAGGCATCTACGATCAGTGACTTTTGTTGGAGGGTGTTGACCCAGACCCGGTTAATATGGCTTTCACCCTTGAGCAAAGGTTGGAGCTGTTGGCAGAATTGCCCCACATCACAGGTGAGGTTGTGAGTGACCATATGGGCCGGGTCACGCCGTTCCGAATGGTTGACAATGCGAATATATTGCTCAGGCAGATAACTTTCGAGATGGCGCTGCAACCGCGCTGAAAGAGGCTGTTCACCCACATGCAACAGGGTGGTGGGACGGCACATGTCCTGAAAACTTTGTGCATGTAATAATTGGTCATAGTGGGGGACCAAGGTATGGACACGGGTATCCGTGCGCAAGCCGGACAATAAATCTGCAAACACGGGCCAGTGAAGGGTATTGGCCAAGGCCAGCACCGCTTCACGCTCTTGTTCTGAAGCCAGACGCCCGACAATCAGCAGGCCAGTGCGGACATTGAGCAACTGGGCGGCCAATGTTTTGAGGACACTGGCGTCGGGGCTCGGCACACTTTTGAGGTGTTGGGTATAGGGTGCTTGGCTTTGTTCCCAGGGGTAGAGACTGTGTACATACAAGGGATCATAAGGCTCTGGACGGGGGGCCAGGGGTTCGCGGAAATGAAAGTTGAGGTGGACGGGCCCGGCGGGCGTTTGACAGGCTTTGTGCATGGCCTGATCGACAGTGGTCAACAGCATTTGCGGGGGGATGGTTGTATCCGGGCACGGCACATCAAATTGCCAACGGGGGTAATCACCGAACATACC
>DLGM01000430.1:9302-32394 GCA_002482705.1 Cyanobacteria bacterium UBA7694 | reverse complement strand
GTCGTTTTGGTTCTATGGTAGCCCGTATGAAACCGGGCACTTCAACCAATGAAGTTGAGCTGTATATTTATGGGGGAGAAATTCCCAATGGGGAGTTTGCTGGGCAAGGAGGTCCCCAAGGGTCTTTGGCCAAAATTACGGTACAAGGTTTTGGTGCCAGTACCTCTGTGGCTGACTATATCGCCACTGATGTCACCTCCGTAGCCGTGCGGCAACTTCACAGTGCCGTATGGGCCAATGACCGCATGTATGTCTTTGGCGGCAGCGGGCAAGAGGGGATTTTAACCTGGGAAGGGATTATTCAGTCGGTGACTCACCCGGCCACCCAACTCTGGCGCTTTATTCCCGTCAATTAGGTTTTCACTTAATAAAGGCCCCCCTGAAGTTATCAGGGGGGCCTTTTAAGTGGCTTCAGCCTCTTAACCGAGGATTTTGAGATGCACCTTCATCACACCTTGGCCAAGTGCCCCAATCGCGTCAAAGGCTGCCGGGGATAAATCAATCAGCCGGTGGCCGACAAATGGGCCACGATCATTGATTTTAACAATCACACTCTGCTTGGTGTGCAAGCTGGTGACCAAAACTTTGGTGCCAAAAGGCAAGCGGGGATGGGCTGCAGTGAGCTTATTAACATCATACCGTTCGCCGTTGGCGGTGCGACGGCCATGGAACTGTCCCCCGTACCAGGATGCATAACCGATGGTGCCTTTGAGGTGATGGGCCTGTAAGCGGTCAAAGGTACGCAGGGGCTTGTTCCCAAACGAGCGACGCAACTGGTTGGTGGTGTCGAGTAAAAAATCCAGTTGGCTTTTGCGGTGACCGGAGGCTAAAGGGGCTTCGATCTGGAACAGATCTTTGTGTTGGACTTGGATGCTGTATTCTTGGCCATCAATGACGGGGCGAATATCTAGCTTTTGAATGGGGGTGTGTTCTAGAAGCTGGTTGAGGGTACGGGACATATGGGCAAACTGCTGGTTCATTTCGGGAGCCAATTGAGAAGGGGCGCGGAGGGAGAAGCGCGGGGAACCGTTCAGGGTGAGGTTCCATTGGCTGCCGGTCTGGGTATAACCGATCACCGGACGGGGGGTGGCCGCTTCTGAAGCGGGGGTTAAAGTCAGGGGGAGCAGAGTGCTTAAGGTGAATAATGCCTTTATTTTGGTTATTTTCATGCGTTTTAGTCACTTTCATGCTGCTGTGAAGCTGTATCTGTGTAAGGGTCTTTGGCATCATATCCTATCTCATCTTTGTTTGGCAAATCAATCAAATTTTAAGAGCTGCTCAATCTCTGACCACGAGCGGATTTGCGCCAAGCTTTACAATTGTATTGGCACTTTCATGAAGAGAGTGCTAAAATACGGGAGGGTGATCAACCACCCTAAAGCGTCTAATCACTCGTCTGGATTGACCTATGGACCATCAAATTCAATTAACCGAAAGAAAAAAAGTGCTGCTTAGCACGATCATCAAGGACTACATTAACAATGTGGAGCCGCTGGGATCGCGCACGATTTGTAAACGGCACGGATTTGATGTGAGCCCGGCGACGATTCGCAATGAAATGGCCGAACTGGAAGAAGCTGGCCTCCTTTATCAGCCTCACACTTCAGCTGGGCGCATCCCTTCCGATCAAGGCTATCGTTTTTTTGTTAATCATCTGATGGCGCCTTATGTTCCCACCCCCGAAGAACATCAGTTTTTATCTCGTTTGCAACAAACGTCTAAAGCTGTAGATGCGATTCTGTCTCACTCTATTCGTATTTTGTCAAAGGCCACTCACAGTATTGTGGTTGCGGAAGCCCCGACTTTACGGCAAACGCCCGTTAAGGGCCTACATATGACGCCGATTGATGACACTTCAATGGTGCTCACCTTGACTTATTCCAATGGGATTCAGCGCCAGTCGCTGATTAATCTGGCACAGCCGGTGTATTCCGATATGCTGAGCATGTTGACCAATTATCTCAATGCCCATCTTGGCCATACCTTATTGGACGAGCTGTTTCATAAAATGGCGACGTTCCCCTTGGAGCGCGAAATCCAGTATTATAAAAACGCTGTGTTGGATATGGTTTCAGAGATCTACTCCCATGTGCAAAGAGAAGAAAAAATATACTTATCAGGCACCTCTCACTTATTAAAAGAGCCTGAGTTTCAAACAACTGAAAAAGCTTATCCTATTCTTCAGTTCTTGGAACACGACACATTTGTGCGTCAGCTATTGCAGAGCGTTGCTTTTAACGCCCCGCCTGAATCCGAGGTATACTGTGTTATCGGTAACGAAAACAGTTACCACGAATTACAAGACTGCAGCTTAATTGCCACACGCTACTATATTGACTCTAAAGCTTCGGGCATGATCGGTGTGATTGGCCCAACGCGAATTGATTACCCCAAAGTCATGAGCCTGGTGCAGTCGGTAGCGGGAAGCCTGACCCAAGTTCTTACCAAACTGTTCACCTAAGGAGGATATGCATGAGCGAAAATGCCACCAATGAAATGACGGATCTGCGCGATGACCTAGAACGGGATGAGGACACACTTGCCTTTGAGGATGTGGCCTTTGACGAGATCGAGGAAATTGACGAAGATGCTGCTGATGATCTGTATTCCCCCGATGTACTGGCGGGTAATCCCCAGGATTTAGTTCAAAAGGTGCAGCAACTGGAGGAGCGCAATCAACAATTGATGCGCGTGGCCGCAGATTTTGACAACTACCGCCGCCGCCAAGAGCGGGAGCGGGAAGATCTGGTGAACTTTGCAGGCCAGAAGATCATTGAAAGTCTGCTGCCTGTCTTGGATAACTTTGAACGTGCCCTTCAGGCTGAAGTAAAGCCTGAAGATGTGGCCAATTTTGTCGAGGGGACACGCATGATTCAAAAGCAATTCATTGATATTTTGCAGCGTGCAGGTGTGACCTTGATGGATACTGTGGGTACTCCCTTTGACCCGGCGTTTCATGAAGCGATTGCGGTTGAAGACAGTGATGAGCACCCAGATCAGACCGTATTGGCTGAGTTCCAAAAAGGTTACTTGCTGAATGGGCGTTTGGTACGTCCAGCTATTGTTAAAGTTTCGAATGCAGGATAAACACAAAATTTTGTTGTTCTTACGTTTAAGGAGGAAATAATCAAGCTATGGGTAAAGTTGTAGGCATTGACTTAGGCACAACCAACTCAGTGGTCGCCGTACTCGAAGGCGGCAAACCCGTTGTCATTCCCAACGCAGAAGGCAGTCGTTTGACCCCCTCTGTGGTTGCTTTTACTAAATCTGGTGAGCGTCTGGTCGGGCAAATTGCCAAGCGCCAAGCGATCACAAACCCTGAAAATACCGTCTATTCAATCAAACGTTTTATTGGTCGTCGCTGGGATGAAACCGAACAAGAACGGGGTCGTTATCCCTATAAATCGGCGCGCGGTAAAGACAACACCGTCGAAGTTGAAGCCATGGGTAAAACCTATACGGCTCAAGAAATTTCCGGCATGATCCTGGGGAAACTCAAGGCTGATGCGGAAGCTTATCTGGGTGAAAAAGTGACCCAAGCGGTCATTACCGTACCCGCTTATTTTAACGACGCACAACGTCAAGCCACCAAAGACGCGGGCACCATCGCCGGTCTTGAAGTGCTGCGGATCATCAACGAGCCGACTGCCAGCGCCTTGGCTTATGGCATGGATAAAACCAATGACCATACCATTCTCGTCTTTGACTTAGGCGGCGGCACCTTTGACGTTTCGTTGCTCGAACTGGGTGATGGCGTCTTTGAAGTTAAAGCTACCAGTGGGAATAACCACTTGGGCGGCGATGACTTTGATGAGCGCATCATTGACTGGCTGATTGAGGAATTTAAACGCGATCAAGGCGTGGACCTCTCCAAAGACAAAATGGCTTTACAGCGTTTAAAAGAAGCGGCTGAAAAAGCTAAAATTGAGTTGTCCAGCGTGCTTGAAACGGAAATTAACCTGCCGTTTATTACTGCTGACCAAACCGGTCCTAAGCACTTAAACGTCAAGCTGACCCGTGCCAAATTCGAGGAAATGACTGCTGATCTGGTAGAAGCGACCATCAACCCGCTGCGCCAGGCTATTAACGACGCAGGCATGAGCGCCAGCGAAGTGGATAAAGTTATTCTTGTGGGCGGTTCGACCCGTATTCCCGCAGTACAAGCTGCAATCAAGAAATTCATCAACAAAGAGCCGGACAAAGGCGTCAACCCTGATGAGGCTGTCGGCATGGGTGCTGCCATCCAAGCCGGTGTTCTCGGGGGTGAAGTCAAAGACGTTCTGTTGCTTGACGTAACGCCTCTCAGCCTTGGGATTGAGACTCTGGGTGGTGTCTTTACCCGCATTATTGATCGCAATACCACCATTCCGACCAGCAAGAGCCAGATCTTCTCGACGGCTGCTGATGGTCAGACCAGCGTTGAAATCCACGTGCTGCAAGGTGAACGTGAAATGGCGCAAGACAACAAGTCGCTGGGACGTTTCACCCTTGAAAATATTCCCCCGGCGCCGCGTGGTGTGCCGCAAGTTGAAGTCACGTTCGATATTGATGCCAACGGGATTGTCAACGTCAAAGCGAAGGACAAAGGCACTGGCCGTGAACAAAAGATCACGATTGCCAATGCGGGTGGCTTGAACAATGATGAAATCGAGCGCATGAAGCGGGATGCTGAGCAATATGCCCAAGAAGACAAAAACCGTCTTCAGCGTGTTGAAGCGCGCAACCAAGCTGATACTCTGATCTACTCCACCGAGAAGAGCCTCCGGGAATTCGGTGACAAAATCTCAGCTTCTGAAAAAGAGGCGATTGAGAAGGCAATTGGGGATCTGCGCAAAACCCTTGAGGGCGAGAATATTGATGAAATCAATAGCAAAACCGCCAAACTCAAGGATACAATGTATGCGGCCACCTCGAAGATGTACCAGCAAGAAGGTGGTGCACCGGGCGGCGGCCAACCTGGCGGTAGCCAGTCTGCAGAAGACGACAATATCGTTGATGCGGATTATGAAGAAGTGAAATAACCACTTCAATTAAACCTTTGTATCCGGCTCGGTGAATTCACCGGGCCGGATTGCTAAGGAGAGAAGGAACTGTGTCGAAAAGAGATTATTACGAAGTACTGGGGCTCAGCCGGGAAGCCTCTGACAGCGATATTAAAAAAGCCTACCGCCAGATGGCGCGTAAATATCACCCGGACGTCAACAAAGAACCTGAAGCTGAAGTTGTGTTTAAAGAGCTTTCCGAAGCTTATAGCGTGCTCAGTGACAGTCAACAGCGTGCTGCTTATGATCGTTTTGGACATGAGGGCCTCAATCAAGGTGGCTTTGGCGGCGGTGGTTTTGGCGGCTTTGAGGGCTTTGGCGGTCTGGGCGACATTTTCGAAGCCTTCTTTGGCGGCGCACGCGGAGGGGATCCCTTTCAAAGCGGGCGCGGTGGCAACCGGGCTGAGCGTGGCGCTGATCTGCGCGTCAACTTAGAAGTCGATTTCCGGGACGCGATCTTTGGTCTGGAAAAAGAAATTAGCATTCAGCACCTTGAGCTGTGTGACGACTGTGATGGTTTGGGGGTCGAGCGCGGCACTCAGATGGTCAATTGCCCAATGTGTCGGGGCAGTGGTCAAATTCAGCAACACCAGCGCACGGCATTTGGGACTTTTACCCATATTGCCACTTGTCCCAAATGCCAAGGCCGGGGGCGGACCGCTGAAAACCCCTGTAAAACCTGTGATGGGCAAGGACGCAGTCGCCAGAAGAAAAAACTCAAGGTCAAAGTTCCACCCGGTATTGATAATGGCGTCAGGTTGTGTGTCACCGGTGAAGGGGATGCCGGAGCCCAAGGAGGCCCCCCTGGGGATCTGTACATTGTTCTGCACGTCAAACCCGATGCGGATCGTCGCTTTGAGCGCCAAGAACAAGACTTACACACCAAGGCCGAGATCACTTATAGCCAAGCCGTGCTTGGAGATAAAATCGAGGTGCAAACCTTAGAGGGGCCGACAGAACTAGATATTCCGGCTGGAACCCAACCGGATGCGATCTTTAAACTGCGGGGCAAAGGGGTTCCCTTTATTAACAATCCCACCTCTCGCGGGGATCTGTATGTCCATGTGCAACTGCAAGTGCCCACACGTATTTCCAGTGAACAGCGCGAATTGTTGCTCAGTTTGCGTGAACTGGATGCCGTTGGCGTTCGCAAGAGCGGCGATGACAAACACGATGAACACCACGGTTTCTTTGACAAGATCAAAGACGTGTTTAAACACAAAGACGAATAAGGTCAAGGGGGCTGCAAGCCCCCTTTTTTCTTGAGGAGGACACATGTTGACGCTTGAACAAGCCCAGCAGCATATTTTGCAGGCCGTTTCACCCCTAAAGGCTGTGGTGATGCCTTTGAATCAGGCCTTGGGCCGGGTGCTCGCAGTGCCTGTTCACAGCCCTGAGAATGTCCCGCGTTTTGATAACTCTGCCATGGATGGATATGCGGTAGTTTTGCCTAAAGAAGTGAGCCTACCGCTTGAATTAGGGGTGCGGGGCGAGATTCCAGCGGGACACTTCTCAGAACAGCTCCTGCAACCGGGGGAAGCTGTACGGATTATGACTGGGGCTCCAGTGCCTGCGGGAGCAGATGCGGTGGTGCCAGTTGAAGATACCGAAACGCTGCCAACGGCGGTGCGTATTTGCGTACTTCCTCGTTTGGGCCAACATATTCGCCGCGCTGGTGAAGAGATTGCTGCTGGTACGGAAGTGCTTCAGCCGGGACATATCCTGAATCCTGCATCCCTTGGGCTTTTGGCTACATTTGGAATGACCCGGATTGCCGTCATTCCCCCGGTGCGGGTCGGTATTTTGGCCACGGGCAATGAGCTGGTTCCGCCTGAACAGGCACCGGGCCCAGGGCAAATTCGTGACAGCAATACGGCTACGGTAACTGCTGCTCTGCAAGCCATCGGCGTTATTCCTCAAGCCTACGGCATTGCCCCCGATGATCGGAGTGCTCTCCGCACTAAGTTGGCAGAGGCCATTGATGCCAACGATATCTTGCTCACCTTGGGCGGTGTGTCGGTGGGAGATTATGACTATGTGCAGGAAGAGTTGACGGCTTTGGGCTTCCAGAAAGGCTTTTGGAAGGTCGCGATGAAACCGGGAAAACCGCTTTTGTTTGGTACCTTACAAGACAAGCCGGTGTTTGGGATTCCGGGTAACCCGGCATCCACCTTGAATGTGATTGAGCAGTTGGTGCGCCCGGCCTTGCGCAAAATGATGGGTTATACCAGACTATGGCGTCCTGTGATCGAGGCCACCCTGACCACTGAACTCAAAGGTGGGGATCGGCTGCAAATGGTGCGAGGAGTACTTAAGAGGGAGCTGTCTGGTTGGGCCTTTGAGCCCTTACCCCGTCAGGGTAGCGCGAACCTGTGGCCAGTGAGCCAAGCCAATGGGGTACTGCCGCTGCAAGGAAACCTTCCAGCAGGCAGTTTGGTTGCGGTACAGTGCACCGATCAACCAGAGGTTTAGTTGACGGGGGCCCCTTGGTCGATCCAACGGCCCAGGGTCTCGCGCTCAGCCGGTGTCATACCGGTTTTGTTCCCCAAAGGCATGGTTTGTGAGTCAACGGCCATGGTGCGAATTTTGGCAAGATAACCCTTGATCTGTTCAGGAGTTTCAAAGACCGCACCCAGTGGTGGAGCCTTGAACACGTCATCGGTGGGTTGAGCGGCATGGCAACTGACACAGCGCTGTTGCATAATCTGCTGAACTTCGGCGAATTTGACCGGTGCAACAGCCGCTTGGGCAGTTCCGCTGGCGGTTGCCGGGGTGCGTGGCGCTGTCACCATAAACAGCGCGGCAATACCCGCCGCCGCCGTAGCCAATGCCCAATAAGCCGGTTTACCGATACTGCGGGTATTCCAGAAATGGCGGAAACCAGCTCCAGCAAGGATCAGCCCCCCCAAAACCAGGAAATTATAGGGATGGCCATAGGTGCTTGGAAAGTGGTTGCTGAGCATAATAAACAAAACGGGGAAGGTCATGTAGTTATTGTGAATGGAGCGTACTTTGGCTTTTTTACCGAGGTTAAAGTCGGCTTTTTCGCCCCGTTCTGTGGCGGCAATCATTTGGGCTTGAGCAGGTAAAATGCGCATCCAGACATTGGTCACCATCAGGGTGCCAAACATCGCACCAATATGGATAAACATGCCGCGACCGCTAAAGACAAAGCTCAGCCCCCAAGCGACCAGCATGGCCATGGCAAAACAGATCAATGCACCCACCTTGGTATTTTTACCCAGGGGAGACTGCCAGAACGCATCATAGACAACCCAAGCGAGCGCGAGGGTGCCGACTCCAATTGCGGTGGCCATCCAGGGAGTAATATTGGCTGCCGGGTTGATCAGGTACACCCCTTTGCCCATGTAATAGACCACGCCCAGCAAGAAAAAACCGCTAATCCAGGTAAAGGTGGCTTCCCATTTAAACCAGTGGAGGGTTTCGGGCATACCCCCCGGCTGAATGAGTTTTTTCTCAACCAAATAGAAGCCGCCGCTGTGTACCATCCACAACTCGCCTTCAACATCGTCTTTTTTAGCTTTGGGAGCTTCTAGGTGGCTGTCGAGCCACATAAAGAAAAAGGAGCTGCCAATCCAGGAGATGCCTGCGATCAGGTGAAAGACGCGAATCATGAGATTGAGCCATTCCATCAAGTGTGCTGGCATGTAAAAGTCTCCTTTGGGGTGTATCGCTGTTGTGGGTAGGGTGTTACCGGTCAAGCCGTGATGATGTTCATTATATAGGCTGATCCAGGCAAACCGAACCCCCCCAAGATTTTTGAGCGCATTGGAGCGGGGTGGGGTATAATACAGGCAAATTCTTACCTCGGGTTTGTAGTCATGCGTGTATTCACAACCGCCTCCCTTCTGATTGGTCTCCTTCTGACTGGCTGTGCCGGGATGTCCCCGCAGGACGACAGCTTTGGGCAACAGCACATGGTTTTTATCTCCAGCCGCTCCGGGGCCAATGATGTCTACCTTGCAGATCTCAATGGTCGCCATGTGCGTGCGNNCATGCCTTGACCGATGATGCCACCGACGATGCCTCACCGCGTTTTTCCCCAGACGGACGCGTGGTTTTTGCTTCCCGTCGCAATGGCAGTTGGCAAATTTACAGCATGAATTGGGACGGTAGCGGCGTCAAGGCACTGACCAAAGACACAGGGGTCAATAACTATCGCCCCTTCCCTGGTCCAGATGGGCGGATTGTATTTGTGACCGATCGCTTCCAAAAGCCCCAAATTATGTCGATCAACCCCGATGGCACTGATCTGCGCCGTTTAACCCATACCGAAGACTATTATGACAGCCCGGTGGTGGGGCTAGACGGCATGATCTACTTCACCTCTTCCCGCTCTTCCAAGTGGGAAGTCTGGCGCATGTTTCCCGATGGGGGTAAGCCAGAACAGCTGACCCAAACGCCACGTAATATCAAAGAGGTGGCCGTTTTGCCACCAGATGCCCAGGATCAGATTAAGCGTACAACCAACCGTTCGCTTTTGCTGAATCCCTACGGTTTTTACACCCAGCCCAAGCTGATCTACACAATGGCCTCTGATTCGGGGGGCTTGAGCCTGTACCGGACCAATTTGGATGGTTCCGATCCACGCAACATTACCGCGAACCAGCTCAATAACGATCGCAGCCCGATGTTAGCCCCCAATGGTCGCCTCTATTTCACTTCTGACCGGGGGGGCAGCACCGATATCTGGTCGATGACCCCGGATGGGTATCAGCCCACGGTTATCATTGACCATCCCGCTTATGACAGCACGATGTAACCCGCTGCTCTAGTCGATATTGACAATAAAAACAGGGGCCTCACTTGGAGGCCCCTGTTTGTTTATGTACCTTTTTAGGGTTTCAGAAACTGACGCAACACCGTTTGCAAGATGCCGCCGTTGCGATAATAATCGACCTCAACGGGGGTATCAATGCGGCAGATGGCTTCAAAGGTGACCGTTTCACCGGATTCCTTTTGGGCGGTCACCGTCAGCATTTGACGGGGTTTGACCTGATCATCGACAGCAATGGCAAAGGTTTCTGTGCCGTCAAGCCCTAAGCTTTGGGGGGTGTCCCCGGCTTTGAACTGTAGGGGCAGAACGCCCATACCCACTAGGTTAGAGCGGTGAATGCGCTCGAAAGATTCGGCGATCACGGCCCGGATACCGAGCAGATAGGTGCCTTTGGCGGCCCAATCGCGGGAGGAGCCGGTACCGTACTCTTTGCCTGCTAAGGCAATCAGCGGGGTACCACTTTCTTTGTATTTAAGCGCCGCATCATAAATGAAGGTGACTTCGTTGGTGGGCAAATAGGTGGTGTAACCACCTTCGGTGCCCGGAGCCATTTGGTTTTTCAGGCGTACGTTGGCAAAGGTGCCACGGGTCATGACGCGGTCATTGCCGCGGCGGGAGCCATACGAGTTGAAGTCGCCCGGTTGCACGCCACTGTCGATCAGGAATTTACCCGCAGGGGTATTGGCCTTGATCGAACCGGCAGGGGAAATGTGGTCGGTGGTGATTGAATCGCCGACTTTGAGCAGGACCCGTGCGCCGCTGATGGCTTCAATGGGTTTGGGCCCGGTGGCCATATCCACAAAGAACGGCGGTTCTTGGATATAGGTCGAGTCTTCATCCCATTGGAACAGATCGCTGGGAGTTACGGGAATGGCGTTCCACTCTTCGTTGGAGTTGCCCACACCGCTGTACATTTCCTGGAAGAGTTCCGGGTTCATGGCTTCGCTGAGGTGGTTGGCAATTTCTTGGCTGGTGGGCCAAATGTCTTTGAGATACACATCTTGCCCGTCTTTGCCTTTGCCAATCGGCTCGGTGGTCAGGTCAATATTGACGCTTCCGGCCAGGGCATAAGCGACGACCAAGGGCGGTGATGCCAAGAAGTTGGCTTTTACGCTCTGGTGAACACGGCCTTCAAAGTTGCGGTTGCCTGACAAGACGCTGGCAGCGATCAGTTCCCCTTCTTTGATGGCGGTTTCAACGGCGTCGGGCAGCGGCCCTGAGTTACCAATACAAGTGGTGCAGCCATAACCCACCAGGTTAAAGCCCAGCTCGTTCAGGAAAGGCGTCAGACCTGAGCGGTTGAGGTACTCGGTGACAACACGGGAGCCAGGAGCCAGAGAGGTTTTGACATAAGGTTTGACGTGCAAGCCTTTTTCAACTGCTTTCTTGGCAACCAAGCCCGCAGCCAGCATCACCGAGGGGTTCGAGGTATTGGTGCAACTGGTGATCGCGGCAATTACCACATCGCCGTGTTTCATGGTCACTTCGCTGCCATTGCGGTAAACGCCCGTATTGCCCAGTTGATCGTCTTTGAGCGAAAAGCCTTTGGTGGCAACGGTGCTGGTCAGGGATTCGTTGAACGCGGATTGCACATTGCTGAGCTCAATCCGATCTTGGGGGCGTTTGGGGCCAGCCAACGACGGTTTGACGGTGCTCATATCCAGTTCTAGGGTGTCGCTGAAAACAGGATCCGCTGTTTCATCGGTACGGAACAGCCCTTGCGCTTTGGTGTAATTTTCAACCATTTTCACCAGATCGGCAGGACGGCCCGAGCGCTCTAAGTAGTGCAGTGATTCGGCATCCACCGGGAAAAAGCCCATGGTGGCACCATATTCGGGGGCCATGTTGGCAATTGTGGCGCGATCCGGCAGGCTGATATTGCTCAAGCCCGTGCCGTAGAACTCGACGAATTTGCCGACAACGCCTTTTTTGCGCAGCATTTCCGTGATGGTCAAGGTGAGGTCGGTAGCCGTTACGCCTTCGGGCAGTTTGCCCGTCAGACGGAAGCCCACCACTTCGGGAATCAGCATGTAGATGGGTTGGCCGAGCATGACGGCTTCGGCTTCAATGCCGCCGACACCCCAACCAACAATCCCAATCCCGTTGATCATGGTGGTGTGGGAATCGGTACCGACCAGAGAGTCGGGATAAGCAACAATGCCGTCTTCTTCAGGGCTGGTATAAACGCCTTTGGCCAGGTATTCGAGGTTGACTTGGTGAACAATGCCCCGGGCGGGCGGCACAACACCAAAATTGTCAAAGGCCTGTTGGCCCCAGCGCAGGAATTCATAACGTTCGCGGTTGCGATCCATTTCGGTGCGCACATTGTCCCCGAAGGACTTTTCACTGCCGAAGTGATCGACTTGGACCGAGTGGTCAATGACCAAATCAACCGGGATGATGGGGTTGATTTTCTTGGGGTCTCCGCCCATGCGGGCCATGGCTGACCGCAGAGCGGCAAGATCAACAACGGCGGGAACGCCAGTGAAGTCTTGCAAAACGACGCGGGCTGGCTTAAAGGGGATTTCCTCATCTACGGGTTGTTGCGGGTTATAGTTGGCGAGTTTTTTGACGTCTTCTTCCGTCACGCTATAATTGTCACAGGTACGCAAAACAGCTTCTAGCAGCACCTTGAGGGAGAAGGGGAGCCGGTGGATGCCGGGATACCCCATATCCGCCAGCTTGGGCAGGCTGTACATATAGGCCGTGCCGGAGCCCGTATCAAACGTGGTGCGGGCACCGAACAGGTTTTTGGCGGTACTCATGTCGCGATTCCTTTCTTGGTGGTTCAGTTAGGTCACAGTTCATGATACACAAAACACAGACTACCCGTAGGCTCAAGCGTTACAATGTGGGACAATAAAGAGGTGGTTGGATTGCCCCAAAGGGCAGAGATTGGGAGTGGTTGCAGATGGTAAAAATACTCATAGCGGATGATGATCTTTTTATTTCGGAGTACATTCAAAAAGTGCTCAAGAGTAAAGATTTTGAAATGATTACCGCTACCAATGGCGAAGATGCCTTGGCTCTTTATGAAAGAGAGCGCCCCGATCTATTGCTGCTGGATGTCATGATGCCTAAGATGGACGGCTTTCAAGTCTGTCAGCGCATTCGTGAGCGGGATCCTTTGGTGCCTATTTTGATGCTTACGGCCAAACACCAAACGTCTGATAAGGTGGCGGGCCTCAACTTGGGGGCTGACGATTATATTACCAAGCCCTTTGATCGGCACGAGCTGATTGCTCGGATTGATACGGCCATTCGTCGGACACGTCTGATGCAAAATCAGGGGGCGATAGAAGCCAGTACGCTTCCGCTTGAAATTAAAGTCGATGAACTGCGCATGAACTTGAATAGTTGGCAGGCCTGGTACCAAGATGTTCCTATGGTTTTATCCAAAACTGAGTTTAATCTGCTCAAAACCTTCTGTCTTCACCCGGATAAGATTCTCGATCGGGACACGCTGCTGCGGGAGGTCTGGGGGTATGTCTTTTCTGGCAATACCCGTACCGTTGACAATTTTGTGATGCGTCTGCGTAAAAAACTACAACAGATGCTGGAATCTCACCAAGGACAATACCCGCACCTTGAAACTGTGTATGGCATTGGGTACCGCCTGCGTACATCCGGGAATCCAGCGGACCTTTAGCCCATCAGGAGACGAGAATCCGCTGAGCAAGACCTAGAGAACGATTGATTTCAATGAGCAGTTCTGCGTTACTTATGAGCATTGGATTACTGCTGTCTGCCAACTGCTGATTGATGTGTTTGTGCGTGGATAAAAATCCGATGATCGTCAAATGAATCGCTTGTTGGTTTTCCGGGGGCGTTAATTGGGACCATTTTTGCAGCAGGGTGTCCACATTTTCGATGTGGGGGCGTCCTGACATCACGTTGCGCATAATTTCTTGAGGGGGTAAAAAAGGGCGTAGTTCTTCGAGGTGAGCATTAAATATGCTGGCTTCTACAGCCTGACTGGCCTGAAAGGGGGGCAAGTTGGGTTTGAGGGTTAGTAAAAATAAATCGAGTTGGATGTTTTCTGCTTCGACCGCCAAAACTGCATTTTCAGGGCTGCGCACTTGTGCTGCAAAGGCCAGAATATGCTGCATGATGGTTTCGGGAGTGTCCAGAGGAGCAATTTTTTCAGAGAGGGTTTGTAGTTGGGTTAGGTGATTGCGCTGGTATCGCAATAGGGTTTGGTGTTTGGTTTGAAATGATGCAGGCGGTTGGAGGGCCTGTAGCTCATTAATTTGGGTTTGTAAAGCGGCGGAAATACCTACAAGCCCTTTTTTCATGCTTTGAATCTGATCAGGAGTGGGCAGCCCCCCTGATAGGGTGCTGTCAGTTGCCGTTGGGGCTGGGCCTGTGTTTATGCCTAAGCTACCCATCAGCCCAGTACTGCTTTCGGTTAACTTTTTATGGGCACTGAGCATCTGTTGTGCATAATCAAGCTCGGACGGACTGGCGGGTGCTGTTTGTGTTGAAGGGGCGGTGGGGGCTCCCGGAGGCGTAGCTTGGCAGGCTGTTAACAAGAGACAAAGACCCAGAATTTGTTTGAGCATATGGGCGAGGGCACTCCAGAACTTGTGAAAGATTAAATTACTCTAACTTATTTTATAAAAATATTCAAGCGGGCAAATCTGCCCTGCTAAGAGGCTTCACCTTTGTTCTGGCTTGAAATCAAGGTATAATGACCTAGATTTATTCCGAGTTTCAGCAAAGAGAGCCCTACTCATGACTGACCATCCCGAAGTGCCCGAAACCCCCAATTCTTTTGTCACCATCCAAGAAGAAATGAAGCAATCCTTCATGGACTATGCCATGTCCGTGATCGTTTCCCGTGCGCTTCCTGATGTGCGCGACGGGATGAAACCAGTACACCGGCGCATCCTTTACGCGATGAACGAAATGGGAATGACCCCTGACAAACCCTTTAAAAAGTCAGCCCGTATCGTCGGTGAAGTGTTGGGTAAATTCCACCCCCACGGTGACAGCGCCGTTTACGAGAGTATGGTGCGTATGGCCCAGTCCTTCTCGATGCGTTATCCGCTGGTTGATGGCCAAGGTAACTTTGGCTCGATTGACGGGGATTCCGCCGCCGCGATGCGTTACACCGAAGCCCGCCTGTCCAAGTTTGCCATGGAGTTGCTCGTCGACCTTGACTGCGAAACCTGCGATTTTACCCCTAACTTTGATGGCTCCCTTGAAGAGCCGTTGGTGATTCCCAGCAAGGCCCCGAACCTGCTGCTCAACGGGGTCACCGGGATTGCCGTAGGTATGGCCACCGAAATCCCCCCCCATAACCTGGCTGAACTGGTCGGGGCAATCAAACACCTGATTGAAAATCCTGAAGCCGATGTCCTCGACCTGATGGACTATGTCAAAGGCCCCGACTTCCCGACGGGAGCCACTATCCTGGGCAACCGCGGCATTCGCGAAGCCTATGAAACGGGCCGTGGCAGCGTGACGGTTCGTTCTCTGATTGAATTTGAAGAAGGCAAAAAAGGTGAACGCGATCGCCTGATTGTTAAAGAAATCCCGTTCCAAACCAATAAAACCCGCCTGGTAGAGCAAATTGCTGAGCTGGTACAAGACGGCAAACTCGAAGGTATTGCCGATTTGCGCGATGAGTCCGACCGTTCGGGGATGCGCATTTGTATCGAATTGAAGCGGGATGCGGTGTCACAAGTGGTGTTAAACAACCTCTATCAGCACACCCGTTTGCAAAGCAACTACAGCTTCAACATGGTGGCGTTGGTAAACAACCGCCCCCGTTTGCTCAACCTCAAAGAAATTCTGGTTGAGTTTATTAAACACCGGGTCGAAGTCATTCGCCGTCGTACCCAGTTCTTCTTGAACAAGTCTGAGCAGCGTGCCCATTTGGTCACCGGTTTCTTAAAAGTGCTCGAAAACCTCGACAAAGCGATTGCCTTAATTCGCGGAGCTGGTAGCACCCAAGAAGCACAACAAGGCCTGATGACTGAGTTTGAACTCAGTGAACAGCAAGCCAGCGCCGTACTCGACATGCAATTGCGTCGCTTGACGGGCCTTGAAAAACAAAAGCTCGAAGGTGAACAGGCTGAGCTCAATGCCCGCATTGATGACCTGAAAAGTATTCTTGCCAGTCCTGAGCGTGTCCATGCCATTATTGTTGAAGAGCTCGACGACATGGTGCGCCGTTTTGACAATGGCCGTCGTACCCAGCTTGAGGATGATCCGGGTGATTTCACTTACGAAGATCTGATTCCCGATGAGCCGATGGTGGTCTTTATGACCAAACAGGGCTACATCAAGCGCCTGCATCTCGATACCTTTGAGCAGCAGAAACGCGGTGGGCGCGGCATTCTGGGCATTCAAACCCGCGACAGCGACTACATTGAACATTTTGCGGTGACCCGCAGCCACAATTCGTTGCTCTTCTTCACCAACAAAGGGATTGTTTACAACCTGAAGGTGTATGAAATCCCTGAAGCCAGCCGCCAGGCCAAAGGCAACAGCATTGCCAACGTGTTGTCCCTCAAGGACGGCGAATATGTCACGGCGATGATTCCGGTCAACATCTTTGAGGAAGATCAGTTCCTGGTTATGTTGACGCGCAACGGGATTATTAAAAAGACGTCGCTCAGTGCCTACCGCAATATTCGTCGCCATGGCCTGATTACGATCAACCTCGATGACGACGATATCCTCGGTTGGGTCACACTGACCGATGGGCATCAGCGCATTCTGATTGCAACCGAAGATGGCATGGCCATTCAGTTTGAAGAAGAAGACGTGCGTCCTACCGGCCGTACCGCCCGTGGCGTCAAAGCCATTCAACTGAAAGAGAATGATAAAGTTGTGGGCCTAACGATTCCCAAGCCTGGGCAGACCATTTTAACGGTCAGTACCAATGGTTATGGCAAACGCAGTGAGCTCGAAGAGTACCGTCTGCAAAGCCGTGCTGGCTCAGGGATTATCAACATCAAGTTGCGCCGCGATGGCAAAGTTGCCGGAGTGCTGGCCGTAGATGGTACCGAAGAGATGATTGTGGTCACCACCCAAGGCGTTGTGATTCGTCAGCGTGTGAGTTCAATCAATGTCTATAGCCGCCTCACCAAAGGCGTGATCGTCCAAAAACTTGCCCCCAAGGACGTGATTGTGGCTGTCGCTTTAATCCAGGCCAGTGCTGAAGGCGATGCTGCTGAGTATGACGAAGAGGGCAACCTTATTGAAACAGAACAGTTTGAGGTCTCCGTTCCCGAGTGAGCGACTATATTCAACGCGTCCGTAACTTTTCGATTATTGCCCATATTGACCATGGTAAATCCACCCTTGCCGATCGCCTGATCGAGTATACAGGCGGTCTCTCGAAACGTGAGATGAGCGCCCAGGTACTCGATAACCTTGAGATTGAGCGCGAGCGTGGAATCACGATCAAATCCCAGACGGCACGCTTGGCTTACAAAGCCTCCGATGGGGAAACCTACATGCTCAACCTGATTGATACGCCGGGCCACGTTGACTTCACCTACGAAGTTTCCCGCAGCTTAGCGGCATGTGAGGGCGCTTTGTTAATCATTGATGCCACCCAAGGGGTTGAAGCTCAAACGATTGCCAACTTCTATTTGGCCGTTGATCATGATCTACAAATTATCCCGGTCATTAACAAAATCGATCTGCCCAGTGCAGACGTGGAAAGTGCCAAGTCCCAAATAGCCGACTTGGGGCTCGACCCGGATGATGCGGTCTTAACCAGTGCCAAAGAAGGCATAGGCATTCAAGACGTTCTAGAGGCCGTCACTTTTAAAATCTCACCGCCCAAAGGCAACCCGAATGCACCTTTAAAAGCACTGATCTTTGACTCGGTGTATGACACCTACCGGGGCACCGTGGTCTATTTCCGCGTCTTTCAGGGGACTGTGCGCAAAGGTGACAAGGTGCGCTTTATGGCTTCTGAGAAGGTCTACGATGTTTCTGATATTGGCGTTTTATTGCCCAACCGCACCCCTGTACAAGAGCTGCGGGCCGGTGAAACCGGTTATTTCTCTGCCGAAATCAAAGATGTACAACACGCCCGTGTTGGCGACACCATTACCCTCGAAAACAACCGGGCTGACGAAGCGTTGCCCGGATACCGTCCCGCCGTGCCGATGGTCTTTTGTGGCCTTTATCCCGTCGACTCTGATGATTATGAAGAGCTCAAAGAAGCGCTGGGCAAACTGCAACTCAATGATGCCGCCCTCTATTTTGAACCTGAAACCTCCAATGCCCTGGGTTTTGGCTTCCGCTGTGGTTTCTTGGGGCTCTTGCACATGGAGATCATCCAAGAGCGCTTAGAGCGCGAATATAATATCAGCCTGATTGCGACAGCCCCCAGCGTGGTTTATGAGATTTTGACCACCAAGGGTGAAACCCTGATGATCGACAACCCGCAAAACATGCCCAATACGCAAGAGATTGAGGCTATGTTTGAGCCCTATGTGAAAGTCACGATCATTTGCCCCAAAGAGTTTGTGGGGCCATTAATGGAGCTGACCCAATCCCGGCGCGGTATTTTCTCGGGCATGAGTTATCCCACTCCCGAACGCGTGACCCTGGTCTATGAAATGCCCTTGGGTGAAATGATGGCTGACTTCTTTGATCAGCTTAAATCCAAGAGCAGTGGTTATGCCTCTCTTGACTACGAAATGATTGGCAATCGTGAAGCCGACTTGGTCAAAATGGATGTGTTGCTCAATGGCGAAATTGTGGACGCTTTATCCGTCATTGTGCCCCGTCAGCGCTCCCAGTATATGGCACGTCAACTGGTGACCAAACTCAAAGAGGTCATTCCCCGTCAAATGTTTGAAGTGCCCATTCAGGTGGCCATTGGCAGTCGCATCATTGGCCGGGAGACGGTCAAAGCAATCCGTAAAAACGTTTTGGCAAAGTGTTATGGGGGCGATATTTCCCGCAAACGCAAACTGCTCGAAAAACAAAAAGAGGGCAAAAAGCGTATGAAGCAGGTTGGGCGCGTTGAAATTCCTCAAGAGGCCTTTATGGCCGTTCTGAAGCTGGGCCAAGATTAGCCATCACCCTGCCATAATGGTGGTATAGTGACATGCAGTTTACCCCAGTCTGACGACACAAGGAGCAGCCCTATGAGCTATGAATTGTCGGAAGAGGATGTGGCCCCTTTGGCCCATGCTGATTTGCCCAGTGATGCCGTGTTTACCCTGGATGAGCTTACCCATCTACACGCCCAGTCGCACAATGGTGAAGATCCTGACTTGGCTTTTGCTGAAGCTTTGGCCGTCGAGGAATTAGAAGCCGAGTTACAGGATTTGGATCTGGATGAACTGGACGAGGCACTGGCGCTGGGTGATCTGGATGAAGATATCCCCTTAGAAGAGTTAGATGTTGCTGAAATCGAGGAGTTTGATCTCATGAACACCCCTGATCTATTAGATGACTATGCCGTTTCTGAAGCCTCTTTGGCACTTCAGCCAGAGTTGCGTTCACCTGCTTACCTATCTGATGCCCCCCTTGAGGTGGCGGCTTCTTCTGCCCGGTTACGCCCACTCTTAGAATTGAGCGTGGGCACTGAAGTCTACGATTTGGGCAATCATGATGACTTGGCTGCTTTTGCTCATCAGGCCCAGGTGGTGTTTGGACAATCTCTGCAACCACTCATGGATCGTCTTCATAAGCTGTGGGCTTCGGAGTCAGAAATGGCCGAGTTATATCAACAGCTCGAAAGCCTATCGCGGGAGCGCGGCCCAGTGGAGCAAATTATGGATATGGCTCAACAAATTTCGATCGCTCAGGCTCAGGCGGCCTCCCAGCGTCCGGCTTCTGCGGAGGTGAGTGAGGCGCTGGCTCAAGTGGATCGCCTCAAGACGGTGTTGGGGCGCTATGAGCAGATTCTAGGTGCATTGATGCCCTAGCTTGGGCAAACCTGCTTTTTTAAAGATTTGTTAAGCTACACCCTGTTTACGCCAAAAGTTCGTATACAGAAGGTGTAGCTTTACATGAAGGAGGTCTGGTATGGAAGGTATCCATAAAATGCCCGAATTCCGCCAAGACTATGCGCGTGTTGAACGTTCACCCCAGCAACAGCCCGATAAGGGTAAACAGGAGCAGGGGCAAAAAAAGAAAAAGCAGTCGCAGCAAAAAGATGCACTGTTTGAGGATTTGGCCGATAGCTTAGGTCAATACCAGCAGGGTCCATTCCAAGCGTATGGGTAAAATTAAATACCCTCTCAACACAGAGCCCCGGTGAATTTTCACCGGGGCTCTGTGCGCAATCGGGGTTTTACAGTTTGCCAGCCATATCAATCAGATACATTGCCGCAGGGCGATTTTCAGCCCAGAATTGTTGTACCCGTGAATAAGGTGGGTCAAAACCATCTCCCCAACTGCCGATCTCGGTGGTGTAGGAGTATATTTTGAGTTCGCCATAAGTCCAGTCGTCGGTAATGCCGGAAGCGACATATAGATCGGCGGCTTGCTGCGGTTTATAACCCGTCAAACGGCCCAGTTCATTGCCGATATCAATCAGGCGTTTATCGGGCACGCGGTTGGTGGTATAACCCCAAGGCCACAGGATGAGGTTACTGAAGCTGTGGTAAGACATCATGATTTTGAGGTTCGGGCGGGAACGGACAAAGTCGCGAATGGCTTGGGTTTCAGGCTCCGAGAATGGTGCGCCCCCGTGGAAAGTGTCGCTGGTGGGAGAACTGGAGGAACCCCCGGTGTTCCATTTGTAGCCATAGTTGCGGTTGAGGTCAACACCACGGCCACGTTGGAAACTGCTGTTGGTGTTTTTACGCCAATTTTGGCCTTGCTCAGCGAGAATGTGCCCATCGGGGTTGACCATGGGCAAAATCCAGATGTCACGATTGTTGATCAGCTCGGTAATTTGTGGGTCTTTGCCATAATTTTCGAGCAGATGGCGAATGAGCAGCAGGGGGATTTCAACGGTAACCAGTTCGCGGGCGTGGTGGTTACCGAGGAATAAGATGCCCGGTTTCTGAGTGGCTTCCCCAGGGCCGGTAATTTGTAAGGCCCACAGATCGCGATTGGCCTTGTTGTTGGCTTTTTCCCAGGTATCGCCCACATCTTTGAGTTTTGCCAGTTGCGGATAGCGGGCGGCAAAATCACGCAGCTCAGCGATGGTTTCATCATAGGTGTGGTACTGAGGGTCAAAATTGTTTTTTGCACTCAATCCGGGTTCGGGGCTGATGAGTTCAAACTGTAAACGGCTTTGTTTAAGGCGCTCAAAGACTTCGGCATTCACTTGTCCGAGCACGTAACGGGGCAAAACCATCCATACATCCATACCCAATTCATTGAGTTGGCTCACTTGCAATGGGTTGGTGTAATTGACTTTGACGGTGGTATACCCGGTGCGAACCAGTTGACGGTTCTGCATAAACGAGTTTTGGAAAGTCGGGTTAAAGTCAGCGCGGTAATTGGCCAGTTTATTTTGAGGGGCGACGCTATTGGCGTTCAGGCGTGTGGCTGGATTCGGCGCAAAACCGGTTTGGGTGGCACAGCCAATTAATAAGGCCAAAGAGCCCAGAGCCAAACGACGGGCCCAGGTAGAGCGAGATTGAGACATGGTAAAAAGACCCCGATCAAGAGGAGAGTTAAAAAGATACTAGCACTAATTTAAGGGAAAGTAAATAAGGGGGAATTGAAGAGGGGGGGAAGTGGGCGATACAAGACTCGAACTTGTAACCTGCTCGGTGTAAACGAGATGCTCTACCATTGAGCTAACCGCCCGTACACAGGAAGTTTATCATAACCTGTGTTCACTACCAAGGGGATGTTCTATGACATTATTAGGGTTTCTTCGAGATTTTCTAAAAAGCCTTCCACCGTCTCACAGTGCTGTGCTTGCTCCAGAAGCTGAATAAAGGTTTCTGCCTCGGGAACTTTACGTAAACGGTGGTGAATTTTACGCGGAATTTTCCCAAAGCGCTGCTTAAGGATGTGAATCACTTCTTTGCGTTGTTGTTCAAAAGCGCCTTCTTCAGGATCCTCATCTTGGACGGCGTTGCGTTCATCCTGTTCGGCTTTGAACTCTTCGAGGCGTATGGCAAGGCTCTGGGCTGCACCGGCTGTTGCTTCTAGGGTGAAGGTTAAATCCTGTTGTGCCCGCTGTAAGTTATGAAGACCTTCTAAGGCTTGAATCAAGTAGTGTTGCGCGTCTGAAAGCTCTTGCTCGCGCTCTGCTAGCCGGTTTTCAGCGGCCCATAAAGCTTGTTTGAGTTGCGCGTTTTCTGTTTGCAAATCGAGCGTCCCAGAAGGAGGGAGCGGCAAGAGGGTCGCTAAATTGTGTTCAAGGGTAACCAGATCGTTTTCAAGCTGTCCGGTATGGTGGCGCAGTTGGTAAAACTCAGATTGGAGGTCGGACTGAACCTGTTGCAACCGCTCCCGTTCTTTTCGCCACTGGGTGAGCAAGGTTTCTCTTTTATTACGAAGCTCATTACATAGATTCCAAAGAACTTGGATTTTGGGGTTTTCCATGACAGTCACTGTTCTTCCTTGTTGGGTGCTATCGGGATGGTTTCTGCTTTTGAGAGCAATGTAAACCTTATTCTTACCATTATATAGTGCTTGGTGCGAGGCGGTACCTGTTTTTTAGGTTTAAAACCCTGATGAGAATTGATTAAAGGACGGAAAATTTTCTGTCCTTTGTAGATGTGTAGGACAGAAAATTTCCCGTCCCTCCACACGGGTGTCTTGATGTTAAAAAAAGGTTATTTGCCCCTTAATTTTCGTTAAAATCTTCAATTTGGGGCTTCAGTTTTAGGGGCTGTTTAGGATATTCTCAATATAGGTTCGTAACCTGATCTGTCTTGCGTAGGGAGTTAGATAAGATAATGAAAGTACAGTTAACCCGCCTTGTGTTCGCCTCTCTTGTGGCTGTGAGCTGCTTGAGCGCCACTGCTTGTGGCAAACGTGTCCCCGCAACCCCTGAGCCTTCTGCTTCCGCCCCTGCGGATGCGGCTCCTCCTGGCCAAGATCCGGGTGCTGCTCCCCCACCTGCTCAACCTGGCCCAGGTCTCCCTGCTCCTCTTCCCGCTGAACCCGCTCCCATGCCCCCCATTGTTGCTCCTGATCCAGGAACTCCTGCCCCTGGTCAGCCGACTCAACCCGTTGCTCCTCCACCTGGAGACACCCCTGTCAACCCCGCTCCTGGTCAGCCCCCCGCTCCCCCGGCTCCTCCTGCGCCCGGTAACCCGGCGGTGGATGAATTCTTTGCCCGCTTAGCTGGTGCTGG
>DLGM01000430.1:0-9289 GCA_002482705.1 Cyanobacteria bacterium UBA7694 | reverse complement strand
TCCCCGATGCCAATATGGTGAAAGCCGAAATCCAAAAAGTCATGACCTTAAAAGTGTCTGGTTGGGCGCTGGGTGGTTTTGAGAATCCCGATAAGAACGTTGAATCCAAGTTCTTGGCAACCAAAGCACTGTTTGCGACTCCTCCGGCGACTCCTGCTGAGTACTTTGATCGCAGCATGAAGTTTGCAGCCCAGACCAGTGGCAACTTCAGTTTTTACATCGATTTAAAAGTTTCTTCTGAGCGCAAAGATCTCTACATCATGAAACATGACAATGACACCAAACAAATTATTGGGGTCAATGAAAAAGATTTAGAGTATCAAACGCCTGAACTGTCTGCGCAGAGCCGCCTGCGTCGCCTGAATGCCGTGGAAGGTAAGATCTTCTTCTATGCGGAAGAGCGTGGTCAGTTCATGGATCCTAAGCGTTTTGTCCCGATTCCCGGTGAGCTGTTCGGTCCGCAGTTGAATGCCAATCGCGTTCTGCGTCCGGTCGTGAACTACAGCGTCCCGCGTTATCGCTAACGGTTACTTTTTATTCTAACTCCGAAGTCCGGGCCCATTTGGGCCCGGACTTTTATGGATATTTAAGCGCTTTTTGATTGGAGCAGCTTAGGTTTTTTCGTACAGGTTTTTAAAGGCGTTGCCCAATTGCTCAGTTTTTAATTGGTGGCGCAAACGCTGCAAATCGGGTTGTAAGGCCGGGTCGAGTTTTTCAGCAGTCTGCAAGGCCTCTTCAGCGGCTTCTAGGCGATTGAGTGCAAGATAACATTGGCCTAAGATTTTATAATCGGCCCCCTTTAAATTGGGGCGTTGCCCATTGAGCTGAAACATCTCTTCGATCATCCGGGCAACGGTGGCATAGTCCTCTTGTTTCAAAAAGGTGCGAGCTACACGGCGGATGCATTTACAGGCTTGGGCAAAGGGCTGATTATCGCCTGGTGGAGCCATCTGGCAGGCACTTTGATAAATCTGTAAAGCTGTGGCATAGTCTCCCGCTTCAAAAAAACGCTTGCCATCAATCAAGAGTGTTTGATAACGATTGGGGCGAGCTGGGGGCGGGGGTGGGCGTCGTAACATGAGGCGAAATTAGGCATCCGGTTGACTGGCTTGCATATTGCGTGCCAAATTGCTGCGCCCACTCTGGACAATCACCAGCGCTTGGCTTACTTTTTCCTCGAGACTGGCGAGCACTTCTTCGCTGTACTTGTCCGTTTCATAACGCTGTTGACGTAGCTCACGTTCAGTGGCTTGACGAACCTGTTCGGCCATTTGCTGGGCTTGTCGCACCAATTCACTCTGCTCTACGGCTTGCCGTGCTTTTTCTTTGGTTAGCTCGATCATCTTTTCAGCCTTGCTTTGGGCTTCGGCCAAAATCGCTTGTTGGTGTTGCATAATACGCTCGGCTTCGGCCAGTTCCGTAGGCAGATCTTCGCGCAGGCGGTCCAACAGTTCAAAAAAACGCTCTTCGTCAATCATCACTTTGGTGCTGAAAGGGATTTTGGGGCTGTTTAGGATCAACTCTTCGAGCCGATCAATGAGCAGCGCGGCGGGGCTGGATTGGACCATTTTTACGTTCTCTTTACTTTTCTTTTATCTCATTATATTTTTTCCCCAGACATTCGACAACATAGGTGGGGACAAAATCGCGGATATTTCCGCCAAAGTAGGACACTTCTCTGACCAAACTGGAGTTCAAAAACAGGTACTCGGCTTTGGGCATCAGGAACACCGTCTCGATCTCAGGATTTAAGTGTTTATTCATCAATGCTGTTTTGAGCTCGATTTCAAAATCAGAAACGGCTCGTAAGCCACGAATGATCACTTGAGCCCCGATCTGTTGTGCGTAATCTGCGATTAAACCCTCACAGATCTCGACTTTTAAGCCAGGCAAATGTGGCGTGGATTTTTGAATCATTTCAACACGTTCTTGAACCGTGAACATACATTTTTTAGTGATGTTTTTTGAAACCGCTACTACCAGCTCATCAAAGAGATGGTAAGCTCGCTCCATAATGTCGATATGGCCCATGGTGACGGGATCAAAACTACCAGGATAAAAGGCTTTTGACATATTTGGATGCTCCTACTTTGGGTGAACTCCCTTGATGGGCTCAATTGTATCAGATAGCGCTTCGTACGCTGAGCAAGCGCACCCTTGGTTTTACTTAAAATTATGTAGTATGATTAAAATGTTCACTTTATAAGTTTAATAGGCTCAGGAGTACGCTCTCTTATGGCAGTGACACGAGTTCAGCGGAACAGCACCCAAGGTCAGACTACTGAAACCAATGCGCGCGCGCATACAGAGAATAAAACCGCCAAGGCCCCTGAGGCTGCGGCCTCCAAAACCCAGTTTGACAACCCGGTTGCAAAGGCTGAAGTAGCCAAAACCAATCAGGGCGGTACCCAGTCAGCAACTCCTGCGGCTCAGAGTAATGTTTATAACTCTGAACAAGCGACCCGGATGCACCTAGATGTTAAGCCACCAGGTGAGGAAGCTGCCCAATTTAAGGGTGATAACTACAACCCCTCTTCCACCATTTTGCGCTCTAAAGAAACGGATACCCATCAGAAAGATGATCGGGACCATAAAGTTAAGCGTAAACGGGAGCGTGATCGCGAAGAAGAAGAAGAGAGTGGTGAAGGCCAAGAGCGCAAACGGCGCCGTCCACGTCAGCCTGGCGGCGGTAGTAGTGGCGGTGGTGGGGGTATGGCGGGAGGCGGTGCTCCCGGTCTGCCCGCTGTTGCTGGCGGGGTGCCCAAAGTGCAGGCTGCTGATACGGGGCGACGCACCTCTTTAGGGGCGCTTAAAGGATCTCCTGTCATGGAGGGCCAAACCCAAGACATGTTCCAGCCGAGCAGTATTTCTCAGACAACTGCTAAGGCTCAGGAGCGCAGTATTCGTGAACAAATTTCCATGTACAGTTTGGGGGCGGTGGGTGCCGCTGTCTTTACGGCGGTAGCAGCCAATGCTGATCCCAATGGGGAAAACGGTATGGGTGCCAACATGCAAAAGGTGTTGCTCAACCAAACCATTGAAGCAATGGCTGAAGCGCCCGACATTTTGTCTCCCCAGTACCGCGAAATCGTCCGTGAAATTGTTCAAGGTACGATGCAAGCAGCCAAAGAAAACGATATTCAAACGCAAGGGGCGATCAAAATGTTGGTCACCAGCTTAATGGCTGTTTCACCCCATGATGACGACCCTAAAATGATGTCTGAAGCCCTGAAAGTGGTGTCTTCCGAAATTATGTATGGCAAGCTGAACGTGGGTTATTCCATGAAGTTGGCTGCTTATGCCCTGGGGGGCGCGTTGTTTATGCTTTCCATCTATTACAAGAACTATCAAAAGCGGATTGAGTTTACCAAACAACTTGAGCAAAAGCTCAAGTATGCCTGTAACGATGGTATCTGGGAAGCAACGGGTGAAATTTCGAACTATTCGGAAGAGCATGCCCGAGCAAATACAGATCGCTTTGTTTCTGGACGTATTGAGGAAGAAAAAGACTTCCAAAAGAATATGTTCAAGGGCATCTTCTTGTTGCCTTTGAAAAAGCTTGAAAATATTCCTTTTGTACGCTCTATTCTGTCTAAATTCCAGAAAGGGGCCGGTTAGACTGTGTCCCAAACTGATACAGCTACGCCCCTAGAGCCCCCCTCAACACCCTTAGCTTCTCTATCAGCTTTGGTGATTGAGGCCCAATGTAAAATCAACACCAGTATGTCGATGCTGTTTACGGATGTTTTAAGCCAAGAGTTGACTTCAGCCCTTACTTCGCCCAATGCGGTTGCGATTATTCAATCGTACCTCAAAAACTCGCCCGCAGCGGCAGCTACCAACCCGATGGCTGACCCTACCCAGCTGGCTCCGATTCTGGATCAGGTTCCAGAGAGTGTGCTGGATGTGGTTAAAGAAGCTGTTTTTTGTAGCGGCGCTTTGGTGCGGAATGTGGCCTGTCAGGCTGAGCTGCAAGTGGGGCAGCCCTTGTTTTATACAGGGCAAGCCGAATTGATGCAGATCGATATACTCGATGGTCGAGTTGTCGCGATCAGCGCTCTTCTTAAACCGCAACGCTTGGCATGACAGCTTCCTCTTCGATCCAGCTCCGTCTAAGCGCTGAAGAAGAGCGTCGTTTGCGCTATCTGATTCAGCAACTTAAGTCTGATGATTTGGATATCTTGAGTGAAACGGTTGAACGGTTGATTCAATTGGCTCCTCGCTCTGTGCCCCTATTGCTGGAAACATTGGCTTCTGTTGATGAAGAACTGCGCAAAAATGCTGCGTGGGTGTTAGGGTTTATCCATGAACCCGGCAGTTTGGGCCCTTTGCTGAAGTCAATGTTACATGACCCCAGCAATGAGGTTCGTCTGAGTGCGGCTTGGGCTTTACGGCATTTCTCTAAACCTGTTTTGGCCAAAGCGCTTTTGGGCTCACACCCCCTTCCTACCCATCCTGATGAAATCAATCAGGCAATGGCTCATGAGCAATGGCGAGTGCGCTGGTTTGCATCTTTGCTTGCGGCTATGCCTCCGCATCCAGCTCTATTGCCCGCTTTGCTTCAATTGGCACTCCATGATGAACAGGTGGTTGTTCGTTGCAGCGCGATTTTGAGTTTATTGGGATATACCCAGACGACAGTTGCAGAGGAACTCTGTACCTTATTGGGGGATATCAATGACCATGTCAAAATTGAAGCGGCTACGGTACTCAGTTTAAAGGGGTATCAGCAGGCTGTACCGGCTTTGGTTCGGCAACTGCAGGCCTTTAATGAAAATGTGCGCATTGCGATGTTAACGGCTTTAGGGGCTTTGGGAGGATCAGAGGTGATACCCCACCTTTTAAATGCCCTTGAGGATACCCATGAGCTTGTGCGTATTAATGCGGCGATGGCTTTATTTGAGGTGGTACAAAAAGCTGCTTATGAGCCGAACCTGAGTGTGATATTGATGCGCCGCCTTGAAGAAGACCCCAACCCTTATGTGGTGCGCAATATTGTTCGGATTTTAGGTTTAGTAGGCGATGAGCAAACGGTGAAACAAATTGTGGCAATGCTTAAAGCTGAAAAGCGCCCGGAAGTAATTGTCAATTTGGTGCAGGCATTAGGCTCACTGGGCGGACCTCATGCATTAAAACCCTTGGTGCGCTTATTGCGGCATGAGCAATGGGAAGTGCGTTTTCAAGTGGTCAAGTCTTTGGCCGCTTTGAATGATCAACGCGCTTATTCGCCGCTTTTACATACTTTGCAGGATACCTCTATGTTGGTGAAAGAGCAGGCTGTTTATGCTCTGGGGGTGTTAAAAGACAAACGGGCAATTGCCCATCTAGAAAAACTGCGCTTACAGCATCCCTATGGCAATATTCAAAAAGCGATTAGCAATGCTTTAGATCGCCTTTTAATGGTCTAATGTCCAAAGGCCCGCCATCTCATGTGCGGGCCTTTGATGTGGGAACAGCCGACTAGTGGTGGCCGTAGTTGGCTTCCTGTTGACGAGAGATTTCGTCCAACAGGGGGCTGTAGTGCGCCTCATCTTTTTGGATCATTTTACTTAAAACCAAATGGGCAAAGCGCGGCACATCGGTACGATGCAAGCCAACGGGAGAGACAATGTGGTACAAAATGCTGTCAGGGAAAATAAACAGTGAGTCTTCTTCGATTGTGGACAGTTGTTCAGGATCTTCGATTTCAAGATTGCGGAAATCGCCCTGGAAGACAACAACACGACCACATAAGCCTGATTGGCCCTGGACATCGACAGAGCATAATTTGATGTCTGGCATCGAATACACGCTGGTCAGAGAATCACCGAGTTTAATGACCACATAGTCCCCGGATGGTGACTTGTACATTTTAATTTGATTGCCATCTCCGCCTAAGCTGAGTAAGTCGGCTCTCAGCTCGTTGATCATTTCTTCGAAAACTTTGAATAAATAGTTAACGGCATGTTTGTGGTACTCGCTCAGCTTTTGTTTCTCTCTGAGACGGTCACGTAAAATAAGGGCTAATTCACGCGTTTCTTGACTCATACTCTAGTTATCCTGAATTGTGATTGGTATAATCGTTGATTCTTTGTTGCGCTTTACTTGGCGCTGTTGAAAAGGGTTTGCAAAATTGACCTTGGGAGTAGGTAAGTCTTTGGCTAACCCTTCTCCGGCCTGAACGACTTCGCGAACTTCTTCGACGGCGGAACGGGCAATTTGTCCAAATCCATGGATTGCGCTGGTTAACACTTCCACTGTGTCTTGGGTGATTTCATGGGCGTTAGACTTCACCGCTTGCCGCAGGTCGCTTTGAAATTGTTCGAAGCGAAAGATCAGTTCGCCTGTTTGTTTGCCCAGACGCTCAATTTCAGTGAGCAGAATTGACGATTGGTGGAGACTGTCTTGCAGCAAATAACATCCTGCTCGGAGCAGGTCAGTGCTGTTTTGTTCTAGGCTGCGCACCAGTGGAGAATGGGCGATCGGACGGATTTGGGGAGGATTTTCTGAGCTCATGACCTGTCCCTTTATGGAGTCTTGCTGAATGGAGCTAAACGCCACTCAGGATCTTCTTTTTATCTTACCATGAAGCTTTGTGGGGTGCTCTGATTTTACTGCTTTTATGAACACCCGCAAAGCCGTTACATATCAGAGTCCCGGTAGTGTTTTTATGCGCGAGCTGTGACCAATTAACTTGACGCGCAGCCATGAGTTTTTATAATAAAAGGACTAACTCTTAACCTCGTGCTATTATGTTAAGATAAGTAACGATACCTCTCGTATCTTAAATCTAGACAAGAAAGTAGAAACGGTGCCTTGAGTACGCGCAAACGCCTCTCTACGCTTACCCTCGCAAGCTTGCTGCTATTTTCCACAGCCGCTTGTGGTTCTTTAAACAACCCCTTTAATCCGGCTGCTGAGCTACAAGTGGTGGATGTGGTCAGTTCTTCCAGCGGTAAACTGATCGGAATTGAGCAATCTGCAACCACTCAAAACAACAACTCTATTATTGTCTACACCTATTTTGAGCCAGTGGTCACAATTCGCAATAAACCGCTGTTGCCCAATGTTGTGTTTAGTCGTTATAAAGTCAAAATAACCCTTTCAGATGGGACCACTTTGCCGGAGCGCGAGTTTCCGATCAGTAAGGCTTCAGTCCCTGCCGGAACTGGGGGGGGTGGTGCTCAACAAGTGGGTACTACTGTACAAGTGCAATTTTCGCTGTTGAGTGCGACAGATGATGTCCGTTCAACGGTTTATCCTGGGAATCGCGCTCCCCGTTCCCGTGATGGCCTTGCCGAAGTGGTCATGTATGGCCGCGACAGCAACGGCAATCCCCACGAATTGCCTTTTTCATTCCCGCTCAATTTTTCGAGCTTGGTCTTTAGCGATTCACAGAGTATCCCTGTGCCTGCACCTTCTGACTCGCCGGCCCCTGAGGCCAGCCCTCAGCCTTAGGCTGACGGATAACACAAAACAGCCCTGGGTACTTTGTACCCAGGGCTGTTTTGTTAAAGATGGCTTTGGGGGGTGACCCGGCCAAAACTGAGTTGGCCAGTGCGTAAGGCTTCTGCGTATTTGTCACTGTCTAAACGTGCGATCACCGCTTGTGGCGCATTGATGGGCAGGTAAAGAAAACGCTTACCCCCCAGCATAATACCCGTTTGATGCTGATAAAAAACCAAATCGCCGGGCCGGGTCTGTTCTGGATTGCGAATTTGTAAAGTCATACGTTGTTGCTGCTGCGACTCGCGCGGCAAGAGGACTCCCTGAAGACGGTAGAGGGTTTGAATAAAAGCGGCGCTGTCCCAGCCCGCTACCGTGGCTCCCCCGGTTAACCAGGGGGTGAGGCCATACAGGCGCGCACTTTCCAGAAGGGCTTCCGGGCCCTCTCCCTGCAAAGGCACAAAGAGACGGGTTTCACTTTTGGCCAGATACCCAGGCTGAGGTTCCCGTTGGCCGGGGTAGGCTACCTGAAACGCCGTTTCTGTTTCTGCTAAAAGTGGCAACCGGGCACCCAATGGGATTTGTCCGATCACGGTTTGCAGGCTTTCATCTTTATACAGGGTAGCGCTTTTGACTTTCACAACAATGCTGTCAAAACTGGCGGCTAAATTTTCATAACGCTCGGCACTGAGGGCAATCACTTCGCTATACCGAATCCAGCTAATGTATTGATCCTGGGTTGACTGCACCAAGGCCCATTCCCCTTGTAACTTTAAAACCCGCAGATAACTGCCATAGATATACTGGGTCAACCGTTGGCCAGAGGGGGCATCATGACCGTCAATAGCGGCGACTTGGACTTGGGCATACGGATTACTCAGCTCCTTAAATGGAAACACTTCTAAGCGATCTTGAACGGGGTAACCGAGCTGATAAAACCCGGCCAAAGTGAGCAGTTTTTGTTCACTGTCACCCACTTTTCCCCCGACAACCAACTGGTTGTTTTGCAAGCGAGTTGTCAGCTCACAAAACTGCATGCGCGGATCATAACAGGCCCGTTCTTGAACCAAGAGCTGGGCCTGGCGTAACTGGGTAGGCGTAATGGGGTCACGGTATTGAGCCTGGGCAGGTAATACCCCCAGACTCAATAGGCTCAACCCAGTCAGAAGACGCCGCATCTGGCTAATAGGCCTTGGCGAACAAAACTTCATATTTGGCCGGTTCGCCCGTATAAATACAGGTGCCGAGCTGTTCTGGTTGTTCAAATGGGATACAGCGAATTGTGGCCTTGGTTTCTTCTTTAATGCGGGCTTCGATGGCCGCATCTCCGTTCCAGCCGCAGCGCACCCAGCCTTTTTCCGCTTCAATAATGGCTTTGAATTCGTCATAGGTGGCAGCGGTTAAAATATGACTGTCCCGGAAGGCCAGGGCTTTGGCATAAATGCTCTGTTGGATATCGTCAAGCAGAGCAACCATCGCTGCGCCCAGCCCGTCTTGGGGGAGCACTTGTTTTTCGCCCGTATCACGGCGGGCACAGACGACATTGCCTGCCGCCACATCCCGAGGGCCAATTTCCATGCGCACGGGAATCCCTTGCAGTTCGTATTCAGCAAACTTCCAGCCGGGCTTTTGTTTGGTGTCATTATCGACCTTGACATGCACCCCGTTATTTTGCAGATCAGTGGCTAAGCGTTGGGCATTTTCCAGTACCAAAGCCCATTCTTCATCACTGCGGGCAATGGGGACAATCACAACCTGGGTTTGGGCCAGCTTGGGTGGAATCACGACCCCTTTGTCGTCACTGTGCGCCATGATCAGGGCGCCCATCAGGCGGGTGCTGACCCCCCAACTGGTGGAATAGGGG
>DLGM01000386.1 GCA_002482705.1 Cyanobacteria bacterium UBA7694 | reverse complement strand
TCCTTGCCAATGTCATTGAGGTGGTTGGCCACCGAACGGCGCACGTACAGGGAGGGGTCATCCTTCAGGCGCTCTAACAGCGCCAGCGTCGGGGTGGGATCAGCTTGAAAGGCAGGCAGGCGCGGGGCCCAGGGCAAACGCGGGCGGGTGCCCTCTGAGACCAAGCGGCGCACGTGTTCACTGGCATCTGTGGCCCAAATTCTGAGCTGGGCCAGAGTCAGGTCGGGATAACGCTTTAAAAAGGGGCGAATGCTGAATTCAGCGGTAAAGCGCTGGGTAATTTCGTAGTGGGCCTGCATCGAGACCGCAAAGTGGTCAAGCCCATACTCGGCCACAAAAAAGGCGTGGGGCATATACACAAATGGGGCCAGCCCTTGCCCGTCCTGATAGGGCACAGCCTCCCCCATCGAAGCCAACAAAATGGCAACAGCGTCGGGATAATCACCGGGCAAATGACGCCGTAGCGCATGGGCAATATGCCAGCCCCGGGGCATGAGTTCAAGGGCTTCATAACCGGTCAAGACATCGGCCATAAAGGCACCCACATCAAAGGCCGAGTGCACCGCCTGAATCATCCCGGCAATGCGCTCAGGGATTTCGGGGCCATATTGGTTTTTTAAGGGTTCTGCCATGAATTGTTACCGTCCGCATACTAGTAAACCATATCCCCAGACGCATTGCATGTCTCCGGCAAGCTCCGATCACACCAGAGATTCATCTCCTCCCAAACGGTATGTCTGGGCCGCCAAACGGCGATAAATCACTTCATCCCCTGACGCTTGCACTACCCCCAGGGCACATTCGTAAGTACACAGCCCCTGAGGGCGTTGATTGCGGCGCAAAGTATAGCGTGAGGTCTGATCGGGGCTGAGTGCCACCCACGGGGCCTGGCGCAAATAAGGGCTGAGCCGGTACATTTTGTGGGCTTCTTGCCAGGTGCCATCGAGCAGAATAAAGTGATCCACTGTCGCACAAGCGGTGGAGGAGCCCTCTCCGGTCGGATACACCAGCGCTGTGCGTCCAGCGCTCAGAGCATCCAGCAGACGTGGGTTGGGGTGTTTGCGCTGCCAGATGATGCGCTCCGCCTGCTCAGGCAAAGCCTCCAGAATCCATTGCCCAGTATTGGTGGGACGCTCAAGTTCGCGGGGATGGGTGAGCAAAAACAGCATTAGGCTTGAGAAACAGCCTCACGGGGAGCAGAGACTGGCACCGGAAGTTTAGGGGTGGTGATCAGCGTATAAGCAAAGGTGTGCAGGGTACTTAAATCGGCTTGGGGCACATATTGGCGTATCAGTGCCAGGCTCTGCTCCACCAAATGGGGTTGGACGGACGCACCATCATCTTGCAAGGGAGCCACCGAAGCCAAGGATAGTCCCAACTGCATCAGTTGGGCCTGCACCTGAGGCAGGGTGCTGAGGCGAAGAATGTCAAAGGGACGGAATCCCTTGAGATCGTTGTCCCATTGACCACTGACCAAACGCATCAAGACATTGAGGTGGCGCGGGTTTTGCATGAGTAACAGCAAGCGTCCGCCGGGCTTTAAGGCGCGGTGCAAGCTGGCCAGCAGCGTTTCCATGCGGTGGGGCGACTGCTCTAAGCCATAGGTGCAAATCACGAGGTCATAACCTTCCGTGAGGGTATCCGGCTCCCACTCCCAGGGGCAGATCCGGGTCACGTCTAAATCAAGCCCCTGATCCCGGGCTAAACGCCAAGCTTCCAGGCGCGTAAACCCGGATATTTCGAGCACGGTGGCCCCGGTGGGCAAAGCCTGCAAGGCCTCATTGTAAGCGGGCAAATGCTGGCGGGTGAGCTGTTTTTCGTAGTCATCGAGGCGCAGGCCAATATTGTTTTTGTCCATGATCTTACAAAATTCGTCATAGGCGAACTTAAACTCAGCCAGGCTGTAGTGGTCGTTGTGAAAGAGATAGTCTTTCTTTTCGAGGTCGGCGTAGTTAAAGGGCGTCCAGTCTTCCATATCGCTGCGCACCAAGCCGCGCTCAACCGCTTCTTCCCAGAATTTGGTGCCGGGGAAAGGCGTGAGGCGGAAAACCCCGGCCATGGTCATGGGCGGATAGTGGTTGCGAATGAACCAGTAGGCCTGCTGCAGCTCTTGGTAGGTTTCGTTGGGGGTGCCAATAATGAAATACCCCCCCATGCGAATGCCATGTTTGGCGCAGAGTTCAATGGCGCGGGCATTTTCAGATACCTTGGCGCGGGGGCCTTTGAGATAGTGCAGAATGCGTTGAACGCCAGACTCTAGGCCAAAGGTCAAAATCGACATATTCATATCGCGCATGAGCATAGCCATTTCGTCATCAAAGATGCTGGCTTTGGCCATGCCCACAAACGAGACGCGTTTGTGTAATCCAGCGGCACGGATGCCTTCGGTCAGGGCATGCAGACGTTTTTTACTCAAGGCAAACAGATCATCGTGGATGGAAATGCTCTCTTGACCGGGGTTCTGGCGTAAAATCTCCTCGATTTCGCTGATCACGCGTTCAACCGAATGGTAACGCACCTTTTGCTGCTCCATGCTGAAAATACAGAAGATGCACTTGAAGGGGCAACCCCGAGAGGTATAAATCGGCTGGGGCCACTGGATCATCGACTGACTCGGGGGCCACCACGTTTTAAGCACGCTGCGATCCGGGGGGATGATCAAATCCATATCCGCAACGGTATCACGCGGAGGTGTCTGCTTACGCGCCAAACCCTCCCAATACACAATACCTTTTACATCGACCAGATGAGGGGGGTGGAGCTGCCCGACCTGAAAGCGTTCGAGCAGTTCGACAAAGGTGTTTTCCCCTTCCCCGATCACGCCAATGTCAAAACAGGGAGCCAGGGTTTGCGGTAGGGCATTGATATGCGGCCCGCCGAGCCAAATGGGGATATTCCCCAAACGCTTGCGGATTTGAATGGCTGCATCTATCGATTGGCTGTAGGTTTCGGTGTAGGCCGAAACCCCAATGATATCCGGGGGATCGTCAATAATGCGCTGTGGATCGACCTCAATACGGATATCAATGTCGGGGAAACGGGCCTTGGCGGCCGAGGCCAAATACGCTAAACCAATGGGGCCACTGGAAAGACTGTGATACTGGCGGTAGTCTTTAATAATCAGGAATGTGACCCGCATGGTAATCCTTTTGTAAAGGGGATGGATGTATCTTAACCTATTCTCTGGGTTCTATTCTACTCGTTGAAGCGGATTGTCGGTGACGTGGGAGGAGCTTGGGGGAGATGTGATCTCGGTTTTTGGGAAGGGCGTATGCGATACATTTCAGAATGTAAAAAAAATGTAAAATTTAAGATCTGTATTGCAAAAAAGTCGGTCATTGGCCTTCAGCAAAACAGGGTCTAAAGGATACTGCGGTCATCCCTCGCAGCCCACTGTTCCCACAACTTTCGCGGTTGGGTTGCAACTCTGTTAACGGCACAGGCACATCTGTCCTGTGGCGAAACAGCCCCCATCCGGGGGCCTTTTTTGTGCCTTTATGCCGCTTGAGAACGCCGTAAAAACAAGGGTTCACGAACAACAGCACAGTAGTCATCCATTTGCATTAAGCGCACGCGACTGGGGCCATACTCCTGGTCCGCATCATACATTTGGTCAGCCAGCATAATCCGGGCCCCAGAGTATAAGCGTTGACTGATAACCACTTCACAACTGGCCAAGGACATCTCCAGGTTTTCCCGCAGGGTACGCTGTTGCTCGGCCAAAGAGTTGAGCATTTCCAGATGTTCTGACCGCTGTTCTTCAAGGGCATGTAAATCTTCTTGGCGGGGAGAGGGATGTGTGCGCAGATAGATCAGCGATTTGAGGAGTTGATCGAGGCGCTGTTTACAACTGGCCAAATGCCCGTCCAATTCTTTGAGCTGCTCACGTAAATAGGGGTTTTGCCCCAATGAAACCAAGGTCGTAGTCGCCGAGCGCGATCCTAAACAACCTACTTCCAGATAACTACTGCCCCATAACTGCCCGCCATTAATCTGGCCACGTCCCCCATCAGTCCCGGCGTACACCGCCCCCATCACACGGGTGTCGCAGTGGAACAGACCCTCCTGAATAAATAAATCGCCCATGCATTCAATCCGTAGATTTTGGGCAAACTGTAGGCGAATATTGCCTCCTGCTTTAAGGAGGCCCTGTTCTCCCCCATAAATGGAGCCCCGGACATCAATATTGCCCTGGGCTTCGAGACTGGCTTCTTCCACCACCCCATA
>DLGM01000131.1 GCA_002482705.1 Cyanobacteria bacterium UBA7694 | reverse complement strand
CCTGCTGATGCAGGGCGTCGGGCAGGGCACGGGTGGCTCCGGGAATGCGGATCGAAAGCTGGCAGCCACGGGCAGCCGGATCGCGCGGCGTAATTTGTTCGAGGGGTAGGCCCTGCAATAAAAATTCGAGATAGCCGGTCAGGGCCTCACTTTTGGCCCGCAAGCGCGTCATGTCAGCCGCCAGAAATAATTCGAGCGAAGCGCGCAGAGCAGCCAAAGCCAAGACCGGAGGATTGCTGAGCTGCCAGCCATCCGCTCCGGGCGTAGGAACAAACTCAGATGGCATACGAAAACGGGTCTGGGGATCATGGCCCCACCAACCCGCCAAACGCGGACGATCGGTGAGGCTGTGGCGGGCGTGGACAAAACAGCCACCCACATTGCCAGGCCCGCCATTGAGATATTTATAGGTACACCACACGGCAAAATCGACGTCCCAAGCGTGGAGCTGGAGCGGCAGATTGCCAATCGCATGGGCCAAATGGGCACCCAGCAGAGCCCCATGGGCATGGGCGGCAGCCGTCAGGGCAGCCAAATCAAAGGCCACCCCAGAGTAATATTGCACCCCGCTAACCAGTACCAGTGCCAGCGTCTCCCCATGTTCGGCAATGGCCGCCAGCAGGGCCTGGGTATCGGTCACCGCAGACCCCGGTAAAGGCCCCACTTCCACCAAACAGGCCGCTGGATCGAGGCCATGCAAGGCAATTTGAGAGGCCACCGCATAGCGATCCGAGGGAAAGGCCTGGGCTTCAATCAAGATTTTATAACGGGCAGCACTGGGTCGATAAAAGGAAGTCAGCATCAGATGCAAATTGGCCGTGAGCGAATTCATGGCCACGACCTCTTCAGGGGCTGCGCCAGTGAGATGGGCAAAGGGGGCTCGGAATAAGGTGTGGTAGTGCATCCAGGGCCGCTCTCCGGCAAAATGTCCGGCTACGGCGAGCTGTTGCCAGGTGTCGAGTTCAGCCATGAGGTCAGCGGCCACCCGGCGGGGTTGCAGGCCTAAAGAATGGCCACAGAGATAGGTACTCGGCTGCCCCTGATACAGGGGGATATGAAACTGGGCGCGAAACGCAGATAAAGGATCGTGACGGTCGCAGTCTTGGGCAAAATCAGAGCTTGTATCGTAGTGCATACCCCAATTATAGGTCAATGGAACTGGCAGTCGGTAGAGGCGAAAGCTGCGGGAAGATCAGCGTAAAGGTGGTGCCCTGCCCTGGGGTGCTGCTCACTTGAATGTGAGCCCCCTGGCGCTGGACCAAATCATAGGTCAGAATCAGGCCAATGCCCGCTCCTTTTTCGCCCTGAGTTCCCAAAGTCGTTTGGCGTGAAAAAGAAAACAGTTGCTCGATTTGTTCTGCACTCATGCCCACCCCTTGATCGGCAATACTGAGATGCAGGGCACCGTCAAGCATTACCGCCTGAATCGAGATATCGCTGCCCATCGGCGAAAATTTAATCGCATTGGTGAGCAGATTGCGCATGACCGATTCGAGCATCCCGGCATCGGCATGCAGGTGAATATGGGGCGCTAAATCGACAGAAATGGCCTGACGCTTCTCACGCAATAGCGGTTGCAAACCATATTCAACCTTGGCAATCAGAGCTGCCAAATCGATGGGAGCGGCTTCATAAGCCAACCCTTCAATCTGTTGCCGCGACCAATTGAGCATGCTTTGCAACATTTGCACACTGCTTTGCGTAGAGTCATACATCAGAGACGCAAAGGTGCGGATTTCTTCGGGCTTTAAGCGATCCAGATCGTGTTGCAGCATCATCGAAGCCCCCATGACACCACTAAAAGAGTTATTGAGGTCATGGCAAATAAGAGCCAAAAATTTGTCTTTGTTAAGGCTGATTTGTTCAAGCTGATCAATGCGTTTTTCGGCGGCCCCCCGCAGTTGCGCTTGACGCTGTAAACGGGCGGAAATCGCGTCCATGAGCTCATCGTATTCAAAGGGTTTAATCAGGTAATCATCCGCTCCTAAACGCATTCCCTGCCGCATCGAGCGTTTGTCTGCCAAAGCCGTTAAAAATAACAGGGGCAAATGTTGTGTATCCGCCTCGCTGCGCAGAGCGGCCAGAATTTCGAAACCATCCATTTCTGGCAGCATAATGTCGCATAAAATCAAGTCTGGCAGCAGTTGCCGCGCCTTGTCTAAACCCTCTGAGCCAGTAGAGGCCTGCTCAACCTGATAAGACTCCAATTCGAGCATGATCTTGATTTTTTCGTTGAGCACCTGATCATCTTCAATGACGAGAATGTGGGGCATGAGTGCTTCCTTTAGGGGAAAGTGGCAGACGAACCATAAAGGTAGAGCCCTGGCCTAGCTGACTGTCAACGGTCAAGGTGCCCCCATGGATAGTGGCTGACTGTTCAACAATGGTTAACCCTAAACCCGTACCGGGAATTTGTCGGCTCTGATCCGTGCGGTAAAAAGCGGTAAAAATATGGTCCAGCTCATCCGGGTGAATACCGGCCCCCTCATCCCGTACGGCAAACACTAGGTGCTCACCGTCTTGATAAGCAAATAGCCGCACCGGAGATCCCTGGGGAGAGTATTTAAATGCATTTGAGAGTAAATTACCAATCATAGCCCAAACGAGGCGCGTATCGAGCATAATTTCGCTATCCACATCACATTGTACCGTAACAGGATGATAAACGGGAGCGGCCTGTGTGCTTTCTTTTAAAATTGCCTGCAAAAGAGTCGGCAAATGTACCGGCGTGGGTTCAAACGGCAATCGTTGTAGATGCCCCTGACTCATGATCAAGAGATCTTCAATCAGATCACGCATCCGGCGTACAGAGCCCTGAATATCGCGTAAATTACGCAGCCACTGGGCCACACTCAAACGCTCTAGGCCGCGTTCCAGAATTTGTGCCGCGGCTAAAATACTGCTCAAAGGGGTACGAAACTCATGAGACATGGTCGAAATAAATTGGGACAGCATGCGGTTGAAACTTTTCTCTTGCGCCAAGCTTTGATGTAAATGACTGACCGTTTGAATGCTGGCGCTGATATCCTTGGCAACCAAAGCCAACCCCCGCACCTGGCCGGGAATATCCACAGAAAAAGCCGAGAGCGTGTATACACAAAGACCGTCTGAACCGGTCCTTTGATAGGTCACCGGAATCTGTTCTCCCATGGCAACGGCCTGGACCCAGGCATCCCAGCCCGGTTGCCCCAAAAAACTTGATAACGATTGCCCCACGGTCAATATTTGCGGGTGGAATAAACGCACAAATGCTTGATTCCAGAGCTGTAGCCCTCCCTGGGGATGGATAAAAGCCATGGGTAAATCGAGAGCTCCGATCAACATTTCAAGCTGAGAGCGCAGCGTTTGTACCTGACGCTCCAGTTGCCAAATATCGGTAATATCAACCAGGGTACCCGCCAACTTATGGGCCCCGGCACCGTCAATCGGCTTACCGCGACACAAAAAGCGACGGAATTGTCCCTGGGGATTTTGGGCTTCAAATTCGACCGCAAAGCCATCCTGATAAAAATTTTGCGACAAGCGGGTCTCCATGAGCTGCCGGTCTTCTGCATTGAGGGTTGCAAAAAGGGCCGTAAAGGGGTCAGAATCCAAAGCCTGATCAGAGACATTCAGCAGACGCAGATATTGTTCGTTCAGCCACAGTTGCTGAGCACCCATATCCCATTCCCAGAGGCCTATTTGGGCAGCATCTACGGCCATTTCCATCCGTTGCTGACTGAGGGCCAAGGCTTCACGAGCCTGTTCAGCAGCAGTAATATCGGTGGCATGAACAACGACCGCCCAGGCCCCGTCCGATTGGGGGACGCGGTGGGCTTGCAGCGTCATGATTAACAAATGATCCTGGCGCGTACGGAGCCGGACATTGCCCACAGCAGCCCCTTCTGCTAGAACCTGTTCAAAGAGCGCCTTGACATAGGCCTGATCCGTTGCGTGGAACAAACTGAGATAGTGACAATCGGGTAATAATTCCGGGTCATAAGCCAACAGACGCGCACCCGCAGGGTTAATGCGCAGGAAATAA
>DLGM01000338.1:9380-13505 GCA_002482705.1 Cyanobacteria bacterium UBA7694 | reverse complement strand
CAGGGTGAAACTTCGTTTATAGAGCAAAAAAACGGCTTGCTCTGGAGCTTGCAAACACAATTCGGCGGTCAGGAAGGGATTGCTGACCGCCTGAATTGATCGTTCAAGAGGCGTGCTTTTTCATTTGCGCCGAAACGCTTTCTTTAATCCGCTCGGCCTTGCGGGCGAAACGTTTACGGGTGCGTTCGCCACTGTCGGGAGCTTCTAAGACGCCGAGGCCAAAGCCGAGCCCAAGACCAAAGCCCAGACCTGCGAGAAAATAAGACCAAGGTTGTTTATTCATAGGTTCACCTTATGCATATGAAATGTTGGCTGTATCTATTGTAGCAAGCTTCAGTTGCGCCTGCGTCAACACGCTGTGAAAATTACTGAGCGTGGGACGTTAAGGGCAGGGTTTGGGGGCGCAACAGGCTGAAACCGGTGGCAATTACAAAAACGCTTGTGGCGAGGGCCATTCCCCACAAGGGATGGGGGGCATCTGGGGCTAATGCCGGGACGAGAGTCAGCCCTCCCAATAAGAGGGCGGGGGTCAATTTGCGCAACAGTGGGATTTCCCGCAAGGCTTTGCCTTTCCCCCCTAAGGGGCGCGCGTAAAAGACCATCAGTACCAACATTGCCAGCCCAAGAGCAATGACTGCTGTATCAAGGGGCAGGGCGGTATACATAAATAAACTGCCAAAGATCAGCGGGAAGATCCCGTTGGCAATCAGGCCATTGCGGGCATTTTTCAGCTTTTGTCGCTGAGGATGATAGGTACACCAACAGGCGAAAGAGGGGTGAAAGGCCATGGCGCTGATGGCCATAAACGCAAATAGAAGATGCTCTAAGGCCCACACTGGGCGACCCATCACCCATGAGCTTGTGACCATCAAAATGGCCGCCACTAGCCCTAATGGCAGATGGGTGTAGCTGATAAATGCAAGTTTGAGCAGATTGTGTTCAGCCAAGAGGGGATCCAGCTCTGGGTCATTCAGGCTTTTGGCGTGAGGGGTCACTTTAAATTTCTTCATGGGGGCCATTTTACCATGGCCCGTGCGCTTCCGGGTATATCGCGCCAGGGATTGAGAGCGCATACAATACCCTAACACTTCATCTCCTGCTTGCTTGAAACCCCTTACAAACAAACCTGATGGCCCGAACTCACTTTCCTTGGGGTGGGTCTGACATCCCTCTGAGTTAATGTCGGGTGCCTGGATACCAGTTCCAACGCCCAGCCAATTGCATAAATGCCGGGACTAAAATCATGCGAATCAGGGTGGCATCCACCACAATTGCGGTTGCTAACCCAAAACCTAACTGGCGAATAATGCTCACTTCGACACGGGTAAAGGCGGCAAACACCAGACACATGATCGCAGCGGCATAGGTAATCACGTCTCCGGTGGCGCGAATACCGCGAGCAGTGGCTTCCGCGTCACTGACACCTTGTAGGTGCTCCTCCCGGATGCGGCTCATTAAAAAGACCTCATAATCTATCGACAGCCCAAAAATAATACAAAAAAGCAGCAGCGGCACATAGGCCATAATCGCCGTGGGGCGGACGCCTGGTAGCCAACCCCACTGAAAGACCATGACCACAACGCCATAACTGACGCCCACCGACAAAAGATTGAGGGTCACGGCCTTTAAAGCGACCAAATACGAGCGCAAAGCCCAGAATAAGACTCCAAAAGTGGCGAATAGTACACCGACTATAATCCCTGGGAGCGGTTTGAAGGTCGCCAGATTATAATCCAAGGTGAGACCGGGTGGGCCTCCTACATAAAGTTTAAGGCCGACCTGAGCAAGGCGGGGAGCTTCTTCTGCCCGCCATTGGGCACATAACTTCACCAGTAGATCATAGTCCTGTAAGTCTTTGGGAATCACTTGGATCAGGGTCAGTTGATCGTCCGGGCTCAATAATAGACGGAAAGGCTCGGGGAAAAGTAGGCGCAGCATGGGCAACTGGCTAAAAAAGCTTTCAGCTTCTAAATCTGTGCGGATACCGGCAATGCTGGTCACCTGGGCAATACGGGGGTGAGCGGCCAGACGCTGGTGAAAGGCCCGCAGGTTTGTCAAATGTTGGGGCTGGAGCAAGCTTTCTTCTGCTTCAATAATCAGCAATGCGGGGGTCATGAGCCCTGATACCTGCATGGTTTTAAGCACTTCAAAACCTTGGCGAGACTCGAGAGTGGCAGGCAAGTCTGTCAGATCCAGTTCGTTGATTTCGAGGCGTGTGGCGGGCCAGGACAAGCTGAGTAAAACCAGCAATCCCAGGGTGGCGTTGCGGTATGGCCGCTTCAGAATGTGATAGACCAAGGGCTCCCAAAAGCGTGAAGGGCGAAGTCGTTGTAAGTGGCGGGCCCAGGGTTTGGGAAAATCGAGCAAGGGGGTCGCTATCACCAGCAGAGCGGGTAATAGGGTGAGCGACAGCAAGACGCTGATTCCGACGACCAAGGCACCGCCTAAACCAATCGAAAATAACGAAGTGATGCCTGCAAACATCAGCCCGCCTAGGCCAATCATGAAGGTCAACCCGGCAAATAGAATCGCTGCACCGGCATGGAGAACGGTTGCGCGAATGGCCGCCGCTTGTTCGGGGTGGTGAAGGCGTTCTTCCCGGTAACGCCAGACAAACAATAAGGCATAATCAATGCCTACCGCCAAGGCGATCATCGAAGAGATGCTCTGGGCATATACAGCCACGGGCATGATCCGGGCCAAAATTCCAATCCATGCCAACCCCAAGACCATAGCTCCGGCGGCGATCACCAAAGGTAACAGGGCTCCCCCTAGCGAACCAAATGCCAATAACAAGAGGGCAAAAGTGAAAATAAAGACGTCTTTTTCAGCCGTGGCAGTGCTGCTTGCCGTTACCAGACCCACATCATAAATGACCGGGTTCATGCCAGTCTGAAAAACCTCAAACCCCTGCTGACGCAATTTTTGAAGGGTGGGCATAAGGGCTGCCCGAATTTCACCTACCCGTCGTTCAAGGACTTCGGCGGGTGCTACGGCCTGTCCGACCCAAAGAAAAGTACTGTGTTGATCTGCACTCAGCCAAAGGGGATCGGGGCGATGGTACCAACTTTCCAGGGCACGGGTGTCAGGCTGCTGCTTCAGGATCTGTTCTAACTGGCCCACAGCTTTGCGAAAGCTCGGGTCGGATACACGGTGATTGGGGTGGTGAATGACCACTTGGTAACTTTCCGCAAAGGGGAAATCAAAGCGACTTTTGATAAGTGCTTCGACCTGTTGGGCTTCAGAATTGTGAACCCCACCATTCGCTCCACTGAGATGCTGAGGGGCATTGAGCGCAAGGGGCAAAGCCAGCCCCAAGACCACTAACCAGCCTGCGATCCAGCGCCAGGGATGGGCGACAATGAGCGCCCCTAAGTGGTCTAACCCGCGTGCTGTCAGGCCGGTGGTGCGCATTCATCCGGCAGCAGATCGGCCAAAGGCACGACCTGCAACTTTTTGCCCACTAATACCTCAACGCTATTGCTGAGCACCAACTGACGGGTGACACGACCACTGAATTCGGCGGTTCTAACCCGTTTTCCCGTGGCGGGCATATGTTCTTTGACAAACAGGTAATAATCCTGTTCATATTTGAGGCAGCACTTGAGGCGACCACAGTTGCCTGCCAGACGGCCGGGATTCGGTTGTATATCTTGGTCACTGGCCACTTGTAGGGTAATGTTTTCAAAGCTATTGAGAAAGCTTGAACAGCATAGCTCTCGGCCGCAGGGGCCAATGCCGCCAAGGGCTCCGGCTTCTTGGCGGGCACTGAGCTGTCGTAGGAGAATCTTAATGCCGGGGAACTGTTTGTTTAAGCGTTTGAGCAATTCGCGGAAATCGATGCGTCCAGGAGCTGTATAAGGCAAGATCAGGCGTTGTTCGTCCAGGCTGAACAGGGCTGTGGTGAGATGCATATTCAGCCCCAGGCTTAAAATGTGTTCGCGGCAGTAGAGATAAGCGCGCTGTTCACGAATCAGTTTGGCCTGCAGTCGCCGCTCATCGTTGGGGCCGACCAATCGCACAAACTTGACCGTTTCTAAGCCTTTGCGGTGTTCATTGACTGCCACCGGCAGACGCTCAGCCCGACCGGTCCATAGGCCATCAGGACCTTCATAAACTACCTGG
>DLGM01000338.1:0-9375 GCA_002482705.1 Cyanobacteria bacterium UBA7694 | reverse complement strand
TCGGGGCGGCAGTGAGCCGTCGCAGACGTCCAGAAGGCTGACGAACAGACCACTCATGCATGGGTAATTGCCTCCAAGATACCGTTGTGGACCTGGAGATGTAAGCGCCACGGGGCGTGGCTGATGGGGTGCCCGGTTTTGAGCTCCCATTCCGCATCTCCAAAGATCGGGAGATCAACAGGCTCACCCTTTTGCTGAATCCAGACCGCTCCCGTGACGGGTAAGTCCCAGAGCGGGTTATACCAGCGCTGGATACCGTATTTATCCGTGAGGATTTTCCAATTAACGGCGCGTTCCTGATCTTTAGTGGGGGCGACATAGTGGTAAATGTGGTAGGCTGTGGCCCGCTCTTTGATCAGTTTGAGGCGCATTTTGTACCCAGCGGCGCGATAGCCCAGCTCGGTGTCTTCATGGCCCCAGCCGATAAATGCCGGATCAAAGCCCCCTAATGCTTGCATATCGCTGGCCATGAGCGACAGGGCATTGGAGTCGAGGAAATAGTTTTCCTCAAGAGGTTCTTCGCGCTCAAAAATTTGGTAGCGATCGCGGCTGTCAGGTTTGAGGATATCCCGATGTTTGGTGATATATTCGTCAGGGGGAAGCCCCAGATCGTCGTCCACTTCTTCGATCATGCGATAGACGTAGCTGTTGACTACCACTTTTGCATCCTGTTGGTGGGCATCCCAGTGGGCCTGTAAAAAAGTCGGGGGTACCACCAAATCGCTGTCGAGGTAAACCAACAGTTTGCCCCGGGCAATACCTGTCCCGATATTGCGGGCGGCGGCGGCCCGGAAGCCCAGGTCTTCTTGGTAGCGATAACGCACATTGAGGCGTGTTCGGAATTGCTCTACCACTTCGCGGGTATTGTCGCTGGATCCATCATCACAGACGATTACTTCGAAGGGCAAGCTCTCTTGCCAGGTCAATGACTCTAGGCAAAAGGCCAAATTGCGGGCGCGATTGTAGGTGGGAATAATCACCGAAATGTGAGGGGTCGCAAAGGGCGTTGTGATGGGTGGCGTGGAGACACGGGTCGAGATAGCCCCTTCTAGGTGTTGCTCCCACTCAGCGGCAATGGTGTCCCAGGTTCCGGTACGCAATATGCGTTCGCGGGCCTGTTGTCCGATCCGGGCCCGCTCAGCCGGGTTTTGCAACAGCTCAATGGCTGCTTGAACAAACTGGGCCTGTATTTCTGGTTGGTAGACATCGCCTGTAATCAGAATACCGTCTGATACTGTTTCTGGGAGCGCACCGCGTGCACTGGTAATGACGGGGAGTCCGGCAGCTTGAGCTTCTAGGGCGGCAATGCAGGAGGTTTCGGCATAAAACCCGGTTTCGTCGGGGATCGGGGTGGCATGGTTGGGATAGAGCCATATACTGCCCTGGCGCAGAGCTTGTGCCAGTTCGGGGTGAGGCAAGGGGTTGTGCAGGAAAACGCCTTCTAGGCTACGGGCCTGGGCATACAGAGCGCCAGCGTTTTTCTGATCAAAGGCTTCGTCTTTGCCCCAGACCTTAAAACTGCTGTAAAGGTGGAGTTCAGCCTCTGGCACTTGGGCCCGGATTGCGGGGAAAATGTTCAACAATATGTACAGGCCGCGATCCGGGGCACTGCTGTAGATCAGGCGAGGTGGGTTTGCCGGAGCGGCTTCTTGGTTAAAATAGGGCGCATGTACCCCATTGTGGGTCACAAACAGATGTTCTCGGGGTAAACCGAATAGGTTGGCAAACAGATCCGCTTGCCATTGGCTGACCACGGCCACACGGTCAGCTTTCTGGCCCAACCGGGCAGCAATGTCAGCGCGCAGATCCGGCATTTCTTGCCACAGATAACTGTAGTCATTGTGTCCCCACCATAGGGTAAACCGGGCCGGGATTCCCAATTGCAGGGAAATATCGTCGGCTACGGGCACAAATACATCCAGGGGGAATTCGCGGGCAAAACGCGCCAGTTTGAGCACTGGGTGGTAAGTGACTCCGGCAAAGACCCCTGCTAAGGGGCCGCAGTTACAAAAGACGTGCACCTCATGACCACGAGCTTGCAGGGCTTGGGCCAAATAAATCAGCGCACTTTGAGTGCCCCCCAAGGGGGCCTGAGTGCCAGTCAGACCGTTAAATGGGCGAACGACTCGGTTGAGAAAAGCTATGCGCACGGCTTACCTGTCTTTTAATATCGCTTGTATCATGATATAGATAGACCTTTCGGATATCAAGCTGCTGAGCTGCCCGGAGCGGTCTGTGCGGTTAGTTCGTGCGCTGTAGTTGTTTAAAGGAGATCCCCTTATGTCTGCTCAAGCCCGTGCCAAAGTTGTTAATCTGCGGCCCCAAGCCAGTACTCCAGATAAGATTCAGGCCCTTTTCTTGAAGCTCAAAACCATTCGCAATGTTTCGATCGGAATCGGCCTTGCTGGTTCCGGGCTGTTGGCCAAATCTGCGCGTACTCCCTTGGCTCCGTGGGCTACAGCAGCGGCTGTGACGGTTACCGTTGTTTCTTTGAGTACGGCCGCAACGGCCCAATTGCTGATCAGTCTGAATGAGCAACTGGTGGATATTTTGAATCAACCTGCGGCTGCACCTGTGAATCCATTGACTGAGTAAGTTTAAATAGGTTTTTTTGGGTGTAAAATAGCCTGGATCAGCCCAAACCAAAACCCACATCCGTATGCTAGATGCAAGGTTGGGAAAATGATGATGAGGGCGATTAAGTAGTTAAACTGCTGACTGCTTTGGCGTAATGAAAAAAAAATATTGAGACTGAGGTAAGGAAGCAGAATCAGCAATAAGGCTGCTAATCCCCAAGGGGTGATGAAGCTGAGTAATGAACTGGCGGTGAGAGCCAATACAAATAGGCCTGGCACTAAGTGCCTTATTTGTATTGACTTGGGATAGATGCGCATCACTTTGACTTTAAAATAGCCATATTGGAAGTATTGCTTCCATAAACTGCGCAAATTGCTGCGGGTGTAATAGGTTGACCGAATGCGCGGGTCCAACCAAATTTTGTATCCGGCAGCACGTACGCGGTAATTGTATTCATCGTCTTGATTGCGGGTAAGTTCCTCGTTAAACAATCCTACTTTTTCAACCACTTCCCGGCGATATGCTCCAAAAGCAACAGTATCAACTTCTGTGGCTGAATCGGCATAACGGAAAAGTGCATTTCCAACACCAAAGGGTGAGCTCATTGCTAAAGCAATTGCTTTAGCCCAATATGTTTCGCCTTGGTTCTTGAGGGGGCCACCGACACAACCCGCTCCTGTTTCCTCAAGTATCTCCAAGCAGCGCTCAAGGTAATCCGGGGCGATTTCACAGTGGCCACCAATTAAAAACAAGATATCTCCTTTGGCTCTTTGAAAACCGATATTCATGGCATAAGGAGTTTTCTCTTTGTGGTTTAGGAGAAGTTTGATGGAGTTTGAGCGTGTTTCACTCAGATGCTTGACAATTGCTTGGGTTTGATCTGTTGACATTCCATCGACTACGATGATTTCTATTTCTGTATTAGAAAGAGTTTGGTTTAAAATGCTATTTAAGCATTTTTCTATGAACTTTTCCTCGTTTCTAGTGGGAATAACGATGCTGATGTGCGAGTTCATCTGTTGAATTAACCTTATTTACAGAAGAGCGACTTAAATTGGTTGGGTCGCTATTCGGATAATGCTTGTTTGGTAATGTGAGCTATAGTTATGATACACAGTATGCGTATTCTTGTCATAGTAGCGGTATATCCATCCTTAGAAAAGCCTTACAATATGGCTTTTGTGCATTCGCGCGTGTTGTACTATCAGCAAAAAAGTTGGCAGGTACAAGTTCTTTCCTTTTCAGCGGAACAACCTTATACTTTTGACGGCGTTACTGTCAATTCCGAAGCGAGCCTGGATGTTTCCACCGCTTATGATCTTGTGATCGCTCACGCTCCCAATTTGCGCCATCATGTGCGTTGGTTAATCACGCATGCACGGAGTTGGAAAAAAATGTTGTGGATACTTCATGGGCATGAAGTAATTATCCATGAGTATTATCACCCAGCTCCTTACCCATGGGATAAAAAGAATCACCGTTTGAAAAGGTTTTTTAAGTATCTCTATGATCATATAAAAGTGCGTATTCTTCGTTTTTTAATATCCCGTTGGGTTTTAAAGAAGCGCCTTTACCTCATTTTTGTAAGTCAGGTGTTGCGCCAAGCCTTTTTAGATTGTGTACATATACCTGTTACTCTTTTAGACCAGCATTCTTCCATTATCCATAATAATATGTACCCTGACTTTCATATGCAGCAACATCATCCAAAGGATATATGGGCTGATTTTGTGACCATTCGCCCCTTAGACGATGCACGTTGTTGTATTGATTTAATTGTAGAGTTAGCCAACCGTTTTCCACATCTTCGTTTTGATGTGTACGGTCAAGGCGATTTTTTTAAATATAATAAAAAACCTGATAATTTGAGATGTTATGCTTATTTTTTGAAGCAATCAGACATTCCTGCACTATTGAGCCATTATCGTGCTGCTCTTATGCCGACCAAAGTAGATACTCAGGGAGTTATGAGTTGTGAAATGGCAACCTTTGGAATGCCTCTATTGACATCGGATTTACCTGTTTGCAAAGAGATGTTAAGTACCTTTCAACGAGTTCGTTTTTTTTCATTGACTTCATTAACCATTGATTTAGATGTTTTTCTTTCTGAAGTTGAACTGACTCCAGTAGGTGATCTCAGCCATTTCCACGACCAGCACACGATTCTCCGCGAAATTGAAGTGATTCAGACCTTTGCCACTAAATAACAGGCTCTATCTGAAGGCTTTTAAATCCAGTGTTGATTAATCAACAACACACTGTTCATCACAAAAATCTTGAACGGATTTTTGTGCCTCTTTTGGGGTGCTGGCATGGGAGCGGATATCCATAACGGCAATTTTTTGGTAAGCGATCCAGCCTGTGGTCATGGCGACTACATAGGCTAATACGCCTATATTCAGGGTGGCTACATTGGCCAGAGCTGGGCCAGGGCAGAGACCACTGATCGCCCAACCGATCCCGAATAATAATGCTCCCCCGATCAGCGGTTTGTCGATTTTGACCGAAGTCGGAAGGTTAAAGGTACCCCCCAACAAAGGGGCTTTGCGTTTAAAAATGAGGGGGAACATCAGAAATGTGACAGTGACTGCTCCCCCCATGACCAAGGCGAGACTGGGGTCCCATTTTCCGGCCAGATCCAGGAAACCCTGAACCTTGATGGGGTCCATCATCCCGGAAAATCCCAGTCCGATGGCAAAAATCAAGCCGGATACAAATGAACTGAGATAGATTTTCATCGGTTAAAACCTCCCTGTGTTGAGCACGTGGGTCATGATAAACATGGTGGCAAAACCTGCCCCCATAAAGGTGAGGACAGATGCCAGAGAACGCGGCGAACGTCGGCCTAGACCACAGACACCGTGGCCGCTGGTACAACCATTGCCCATGGCTGTACCAACTCCCACCAGGAGGCCACCGAATGCCATTTGTACGGGATGCATTTGCAGCGGAGCTGCCGTCAGAGATGGTTGGAATAGCACAAATCCTGCACCCCCCAGCACAAGCCCTAGGACAAAGGCAATACGCCAGAATCGATCTTGAGGGGTCGGGCAGGCGGCAACAATGCCTTTGGTAATGCCGCTGATGCCTGCTATTTTACCATTGGTAAGCATGAATAGGGCGGAAGCTCCGCCAATCAGCACCCCACCTATCAGTGCCGAGATCGGTGTGAAATTCACAATTTCCATTTCTTAACTCTCCGGTTATTTTAAAATACTATACATTCTATAGTATTTAATATCTAATAAAAATAACGTCTGATGCTCTGTATGCAACGTTCTATTTGAACAACATATATCCGCTTACTGTGGGCGCTTTATTTTTCGAGTGGGTATTGGCGTTCATACCAAGACAGCATGCCGCCGCTAAAGTTAAGAGTCTGGGTAAAACCGGCCTGAGCCATGGCTTCACAGGCACGTCCACTGCGCGCTCCACTGCGGCAGACCATGACATAAGTTTTGTGTTTATCGAGGGTCTCTAAATGTTGGGGAAGTTCGCTGAGCATGATCCGAGTGATGCCAGGAATTGTGCCATCGGCCCACTCTTCCGGTTGGCGTACATCAATAAAGACATAATCTTTAGGCTTTTTATTATAAAGGGCATAGACTTCATCAATATTTTTTTGTTGAATATTCATTTTGGGTTTCTCCCGAATTAATTTTTTAATCCATCTCAACATTAATTTACTTGTTCAATGCGGCCACATTCGAGGTTGGCAGGAACGGACTCCATAATTTTTTTTGGGTACGGTAAATTGAGATTATTCATAATGCTTATAAATTCCTCGCGATTTTTGTGCTCACCCAAGCGCGGATTGTGGTGCTTTTCTTCGCCAATGGAGCTACAGGTGAGGCCAATATAGTTATGGGCTGGGTAAACCAGTGTTTCATCCGGCAGGGTAAATAACTGACGGGTGACCGAATCATAAAGGCGCCCTGCATCCCCTTGCTGGAAATCGGTGCGCCCGCAACCGCGAATGAGGAGGGCATCCCCGGTGAAGACTTTACCGTCGGTATAATAAGAAACGCAGCCATCGGTATGGCCCGGCGTAGCCAAGACTTGAATGACGATACTACCGACTTGGATATGATCTTTGTCGTTGACCTTGATATCGGCGCAACTGGCTCCGGCGCGTTCCGAGACCACTGATTGGGCGGTCGGGTAAATGCCTTTGAGTTTGCTGACGCCAGTAATATGGTCAGCATGGACGTGGGTTTCGAGTAAATACTTTAAGGTCAATCCCAGTTCATGAAGCACCTTGGCGTCACGCTCCGCCTGTTCTTGAACGGAGTCGATTAAGATCGCCTCATGGGTATTTGGGTCAGCCAAAAGATAGGTGTAGGTCCAGCTTTCGGCATCGAAGAGTTGTCGAAAGATCATTACTTTCTCCTTACATCTTTTACTATACCCCCCATAGTATATCTTTTGTTTGCGTCTGTCAACCTCTATAAAATTACTGTGACCAATAGGGTTTAGATGTGCTCCGGCATTTCTGGGTCTGTCTTGGGAGGGGCACCACCAAGGACGCGCAGGGATTCGTAGATGACGCAGGCCAAGCCCCAGCCTAAACCGACAATCACGCCCGTATCAAGCAGGCCGCGCCAGGGGTCGGGCAACTGTTTGACGCCCACTACCAGCAGCGCAATGGCAGTGGTAATGCTCCAGGTGGTAATCATGCGCTTGCGCGTGGCCTTAAAATAGCCCATACAAAAGAAGGGGGCCAGCAGCACTTCGATGAAGCCTGGATTGTGAATGAGCCAGTTCAGGCGGGCGGCAAAGCGGGGAGCAAACTTCTTTTGAAACCCTTTGTAGCCTTCGCTAAAAGCCATAAAAGCGATCCAGACCAGGGTGAGGACCCACTGAAAGAGATGGAGCGGCATATGCACCGCCGCCCAGGCAATGGGGGTGAGCATGGCAATCGGGCGCAGCAAAAACAGGGTTACGCCAATGACCGCCCACAGGCCCGCTAAACGGCCAATCAAGGTAGGAGGGGGTGAGGTCAGGGTCGATTGCATAAGCTTAACTGCTCTTTGGTTGATGGATGTGTGCCTGTATTATAAACTGATTCATCATTCAATCGGCACTTAACAGCCTTTAAGTGCTGATCAGACCGCTTGGCTAAAGCTGACGCTGTTGTTGACGGTAAAGGTCAAAGTCGGTGGTCAAGTAAGCTTCACTGGCAATAAATTCGAGCAAAAGCTTAAAGTCGTCTGACTCGACATAACCAGGAATGACCCCAATCAATTGACCCTGAGCGTTTAAAAATGCCAAGGTTGGGAAACTCGATACCCTAAACCCAACCAAGAGGTCTTGGGCTGTATAGTTTTGTCCATTTAAAGCATAGATCTTGGTGTCATTTTCAAGTACTTGGACTGGAACAAACTTTTTATTGAGTAATTGCTGTACATCGATACGTGAATAAGATTCACGGGCCAGCTGCTGACAGTAGCGACACCAGTTGGCATGAAACTGGATATAAATAGAGCGTTGAGTTTGTTTGGCTGTGAGTAGGGCTTGGTCATAAGTTTGCCACTGAATCTCTGTGTTCATCGCCGTTTCTGCGGCTTTGACTGGGCTGAGGCTAATGATTGGGCTTGAAATCAATAACAAAAAAATCAGAAGGTTCTGTTTCATGAGCGATTACTCCTAAGTGTATGTATCATAGCCGAGGACAGGGGTAATCAGCAGGGAATCGTTCACACACCAACGCTCGTTTTTAAGCTTGGCAGACTTTCATCTCGGAGGGGTAATCGACAACCCTTGCGCTTAGGATAATCTAGCTGTATCCAGGCGATACCAACAGCCAACGTTTCTTCCAGGTGTTGCACCCTAGGGCACAATCGATTATGATGAAAATGTAAAAGTACAATACACCCTATAGTATATGAATAAATTCAAAAAGACAATTCTATCCCTTCTGCTTCCCCTTTCCCTCGCAGTGGCCATCTCACGACCTGCCCAGGCAGATGTGGAATACTGGCAGGCTTTTGACACCCGTATTCCCCTTTCAGATCATCATGACCTCTTGCCGGATCAGCTGCATGTCTTCACGATTGCGCAACTGGCGACGCGTTATCCCGGCTTGGGGTTGCTGCGCTTTGGCGTTGGCCCGATTTGGGACATTAACGATGTGCTGACCCTGCGTTTGAGTGCAGATCTCTTCCAGTTGTATGTACCCAAGGTGGGATATACCCCCGAGTACCGCATTGATATCGAGCCCACTCTGCGCGGTAACTGGGGCGCACTGGGTTGGTCGGATCGCAATCGCCTTGAGCTGCGCATGCGGGCCGACAACACCACCTGGCGCTATCGCAATCAACTGCGCCTGGTTTGGAACGGCTGGGAAGGGCCGGTGCGCCCTTATGCCTTCAACGAAGCTTTTCTCGAAACCGGGGCGGGTTTTAATCAAAACCGCACCGTCTTGGGCACAAGCTTCTTAATGGGTAGCGGCACACGTCTTGATGTGGGGTATATGTGGCGCTGGCGGCGTGAAGGTGGCACGTGGTTTAATGACCACATTCTGATGTTGTTTATGTTCTTTGCGCCTAAAATTGACCCGCTGATCAGTGATCCTGGCAGTTTTTAAAGGGAGGGTAGGACGATGCGTAGATGGATGCTTGTCTTGGCTGTATTGAGCCTTAGCGCCTGTAAAGAGAAACCGGCCCCGGAAAGCTCTGCGAGCCCGCCTCCGCAGGCGGTGGCCGCCAAGGCTTGGCCCTTGCCTGACCCCAAAGGCTTAGAGCGTCATCCCCAGGCCGAGCTGATTCGTTATGGCAGCCGGAAATCGAGTAGGTGGCC
>DLGM01000190.1:6967-8262 GCA_002482705.1 Cyanobacteria bacterium UBA7694 | reverse complement strand
GATGAAATGGCCGATGTGCTGTTTGTGTTGATCTGTCTGGCCAATCAAACGGGCGTTGATCTCACGGCTGCCCTGACGCGCAATCTTGAGAAAAAGACCCAGCGCGATCAGGACCGCCACCGCAATAATCCCAAGCTCCAGCCTCCGCTTGCATGAACGTCACCCTGCTGCCTGAAATCAAACAGGCTTGCCCAACCCTGCGCCTGGGGCATTTAACGGCCCAGATTATCCCCGCTCCCTCCCCGGAGGGCTTGAGTCAAGCCATTGACCAGGCTTTATCCCATTATTCCGGGTTGTCCGGCGAAGCCATTCGTGCGCTGGCCCCAGTGGCGGCGGCCCGTGCGGCGTATAAGCGCTTGGGCAAAGACCCCAGCCGTTATCGCCCGGCAGCCGAGTCGCTGTTGCGCCGTGCGGTCAAAGGTCAAGGCCTGTACCGCATTAACAGTGCGGTGGATGCCCTGAACTTGGTTTCTATGACCACCGGCTTTTCGATCGGCGGTTATGATGCAACGCAGATCGATGCCCCGATTACCTTTGGGTGTGGGCAGCCCGATGAGCCCTATGAAGGTATTGGCCGAGGCCTTTTAAACATTGCGGGTTTACCCGTCTTCCGTGACGCTCTGGGGGCTTTTGGCACCCCGACCAGCGATTCGGTGCGCACCGCTATTGGCCCGGAAACCCGGCGCATTTGGATGGTGATGCTTGATTTTGGGGGTGACCCGGCCCTGGAACCGGCTTTGGCCCATTTGGCCGCGTTGTTGACCCAGCACGCGGGTGCAACCAACTTGTGGATGGAGGTCGCAGAATGAGTTGTTTACCGGGAGCCGGGGAGTGGTCAGAGGCGACTCGCTTGGCCTTGATTGCCGATCACCTTGAGGCCTTACGTGCCCATATTCAAGCCCTGGAAGCTGCTTTGAGCGAAGGCCCCCAAGGCCTGCTGGATGCACGCCACCATTGGCAAGAAATTTGCCAGCGCGGGGTGGAAGGGAATGAGCTGAGCATCACCTTTCTCCCGCGTGAACGTTGATGGGTTGTTCTATTCAGTCAGTGAAGAGGCGACGCTTATAAACCGAACGTGATGGCCGCAAAGCTCCGGGAGCGAGCCGTTGGTACAGCCAGCGCCAAGCGAGGTGGTGACAGCCACAGGCCACAAAGAGCCCTAGCAGGCTCCGCCAGGGCAAGCTCGGATAACCATAGAGGTAGATCGGGCGCCACAGGGGGAGGAACTTATCCTTGAAGCGGTGTAGACCCGGAGATGGATAGGCCGAGGCCAGGGCGAGGCCGACCCAGCGCGA
>DLGM01000190.1:3136-6959 GCA_002482705.1 Cyanobacteria bacterium UBA7694 | reverse complement strand
GCTTGGGCGCGGAAGTTTCCCGGCGGTGGTGCTACAAAAGGTACTTCCCCAAGGCTGAGCCAGCGCGCGCCCTCGGTATCTGCTAAGATCGCGGCGGTATCTGCCAAGAGGGCTTCCATGACACCTACCCGCGCCTCGGGATCACGCAAGAGTAGCTCCGTATGCCAGGCATCAGCGGCGGTTTGAGTCAGGGTGATGAGCCCGAGGCATTCCCCGCTGGGGCTGATAAACCCAAATGCCCGTTGGGCTTCTTCGATGCGGCTGCGGAAGAGATGTTGCAGCGGGGCGGGATAATGTCCGTATACCTTGTTCCATAGGGTCTGAGCTGCCGGACTAGGGGGAGCCAAAGCCATGGCCTGAACCCTGCCATGGCGCAGTCCCCGCCGCACAAGCTGGCGGATGCTGGCGCGCTGAAAGTGGGTACCCTGTAAATCCAGCAGGGCCTCTTGGCCCACGGGTAAAATTTCACCCCCCAGATCCTGCAATAAGGCTTCGCACATGAGGGGGCTACAGCCCCTGAGGACAAATGCTGGGTCGGTACTGGTTGACAGCAAGCGAGCGACTTGGTGCCGTTGGGTTTGGGGTGGGATATTGGCGTACGTAATCCAGTTCTGGCGACTGAAACGCAGGGGTACATGGTGGAATTGGGGTGTGTTCTGGGATGAGAGCCCCCAGCTCAGGGGCAGAAAAGGGTACGCCGGGTTAACAATCGGCGGTAAGGGATGGGGCGGCAGTTGCAGTTTGAACACGCTATAATTATACCTTCAGAGGCACCCCCTACACCTCGACTCCACCAGGAAACATCTAAATTGAGCTATCTGTTGCGGCGCAAAATTGGCTTTTTGCTGCATCTTCCCGAGTTGTTTCACCACTATCGCCCGGTCATGGCGTTGTTGGACCCGGCTGATTATGAGCTGTTAATCCCTGATGATGCCGACGAATCGATTGCCCAAATTGCCGAAGCCTTTGAGCTGCCTTATGCCTATGTGGGCGAGGTGCTGCAAAACCGCAATATTTACCGCTATTTGATCAGCGACCACTTTTTTTTAGAAGACTATCACCTGTTGCGCCGTTTGGGGGCTTATCAAATTCGCTGGATCTCCGAATTGGGCTGTGACCAACTACAGTTGGGCAATTGGAACAATATCTACGACATGATTTTATGTATGGGGCCTTACCAGTTTAAACGCCTGCAATTCTGTCGTCGCACACAGATTCATCGCATTGGGTTGCCTCACTATGATCGCCTCTACCGGGACGATACCGATTGGGACCTTTTGCCCCTGATTGAACGCCTGGGTCTCGATCTGGCTAAACGCACGGTATTGTGGCTGCCATCGGCTTATGAATTCAGCTCCGTCGAGCTTTATGCCGGGGCCATCAGTGCCTTGCGTGAACATTACAATGTGGTGGTCAAACCCCATCCCCTGACCCTGCGGGAGGAACCGGATCGCATGGAGTTATTGGCTGGGCATGCCTTTACCTCGCTGGTTTATGATCCCCTTGATTCGGCTGATCTGTTCCAGTTGACCGATGTGGTATTGGCGGATTATGGCCATGCGCCCTTTGAAGCCATTTATGCAGATCGGAACTTATTGCTTTTGAACACGCCCCATGCGATCGACCACCCCCATATTGGGTGGGGGTCCTCCGATTTGAATATTCGGGTGTATTTGCGGACGATTAACCCGGATGAGGGGGATGATTTGCCCTTTTTATTGGCGGATGATGACTACTGGGAGCGTCAGCGGGCTCAGCGTGACCATTTGTGCAATACCTACTTTAACCCCTATTTTGGCAATGCCGCCAAGCAGGCTGTGGACATTATTGGCAATCTTGACGAATACTTTTGATACACTGGCTTGAGTATACCTACCATGGTATATTGAAGCCCGTGAATACTGTTCAAAAAACTGTTTTTTGGCTGTTGTTGCTGGCCTGTTTGACCCCATGGGTAACGCCGCCCGTTGCACTGTTGTTGGGGCTATTGGCTGCCTTTTTCCTGGTACACCCCTTTCGAGCGGCCAATAAACAGGTCAGCACATGGCTGTTGCAGATTGCGATTATTGGCTTGGGTTTTGGGATGCAGGCCCGTGAGGTCTTGGCCGTAGGGCCGCAAGCGGTGGCGATTACAGTGGTGTCTTTGACGCTTACCTTGGGGTTGGGGTGGCTGTTGGGCCGGGCATTGCAGGTGTCTGCCAAGCTGGCCTATTTACTCAGTGTGGGCACGGCCATCTGTGGTGGGAGTGCGATTGCGGCGGTGGCCCCGGTGATTGATGCTGATGAAACCGACACGTCTTTGGCGCTGGCGACCGTTTTTTTGCTCAATGCCTTGGCGCTGTTTCTCTTCCCGTGGGTGGGTGAGGCTTTACACTTGACGCAGGCACAGTTTGGGCTGTGGGCGGCGCTGGCGATTCATGACACCAGTTCGGTCGTGGGGGCGGCGTCTAAATTTGGCGAGGAGGCCCTGCGCATCGCCACAGCGGTGAAGTTGCAGCGGGCGCTGTGGATCGTGCCGCTGACCCTGGTTTCGGCCTGGGCCTTGCGTCGCAAGGATGCGCCGATCAAGTGGCCCTGGTTTATTGGCGGGTTTGTGCTGGCGGTGCTGGCGCATACCTTCCTGGGCGATGCGGGGGGGCTGTTTCCCCTGATCGCCAAGGGCGCCAAGCAACTGATGACGGTGACGCTCTTTCTGATTGGTGCCGGACTGACCCGCGAGATGCTGATGCGCTTAAGTGTGCGGCCGCTGGTGATGGGCGCGACGTTGTGGTTGGTGGTTTCGGGAGCTGCTTTGTGGGTGGTGAGGGGGTAGGGCAGAGAGGGCGGATTGCATCCGCCCTTATAAAGCTTTTGGGGATATAAGCGATCGGTTTTTAGGGGAAAGGCGCATGCGATGCGCCCGTACGGGGGGGCGAGGGCTTAGAGCGCCTGAATTTGTTTGAGGGTCAGGCCGGTATAACGAGAAATGGCAGCGGGCGCGAGGCCATCTGCCAACATGCGGCGGGCTGTTTCTCGTTTTCCCTCCAACTGGCCTTCAAGTTTACCTTCGAGTTTGCCTTCGAGTTTGCCTTCGAGTTTGCTTTGCTGCACAAACTCAAGGGTTCCGGCTTCTTCGCCCAGTCGCTCTAACATCCGATTGACCACGCGCTTGACCTTTTTTTTATCCTGCTCCAGAATTTCGATCACGGCTTCGGCCTCCTCGGTATGGATAGATGTAATGATTGTAGCGTATTCGCTGTATATTTTACTACCTTGCCATTTGCGTAACGCCAAGGTCATCACCTGATTCAAAATGGAGCCTTTTTTCATGAATGTTTTAAGTTCAACAAAGGCTTTCTCTAAAGGAAGGTCATTATATTCCACAATGACTAACGGAAATAGGCCTGTATGGGCTTTATGGAGCCCAGGAAGAAGGGTCTCCAGGGAAATTTGTCGCAGTTGTAGCAGATGTTTCAAATTCCGATTGATATATGGAACGATCAGCCATCCCGCAATTTCTGTTTCAGCAGCTAATTTTTCTCGTTCCATTGTTAGGCCCACATAAGCCATTAACTTGCCCCAATCCGGGATTTGAAAGGGATCATGAATCGATTTAAATTCGACCACAGTATAGGGGCTGACATGTTGCCAAATCGGATCCTGTTGCCATTTTCCGTTAGATGAGGGCCTGATGACCAAGATATCCGCTTCTAAAGGAAGCTGGCTGAACTGGGGTTTACCTTCTGCCTGTAAGCCCAAGGCTGGTAACCAATGCAAACACCACTGTACAAAGTAGTGATCCCAGTGCGTGCGGTGTTTGGCCATGGAGCTGATTATAACATGG
>DLGM01000190.1:0-3108 GCA_002482705.1 Cyanobacteria bacterium UBA7694 | reverse complement strand
GCATCTGGCGCGAGAGATAGGCCTGGTGGTTGGGGCGGGTGGGCTGGTAGTCGCTGGCGAAGTGGGGGGAAGCCAATAGGAAGTCGGCGGTGGCGAGGTTGCAGGCGGTGGGCACATTGTAGACGGTGGTCAGGCGCAGCAGGGCTTTGACGTCGACGTCGTGGGGCTGGGCCTGCATCGGGTCCCACAGGAAGATCAGCAGGTCGATGCGTTCTTCGGCAATCAGGGCGCCCATTTGCTGGTCGCCGCCTAAGGGCCCGGACTTGAGGCAGGTGACGTGGGCGGTGTTGCCCAAGGCTTCGGCGACCAGGCGCCCGGTGGTCCCGGTGCAGGTGAGGTCGTGGGGTTGTAGTTGTTCGCGGTGGCGTTTCACCCAAGCGACTAAGTCGGCTTTACAGGCATCGTGGGCGACCAGGGCGATCTGCATCAGGCGGCTCCGTTAAAGACTTTGAGCAGCACAAAGATCAGCACGCCGGTGACGGAGACATACATCCACAGCGGATAGGTAAACCGGGTCACCTTTTTATGGATTTCAAACTTGCCAGTCAGGGCAAAATAAAAGGCCAAAAACACCAGCGGCAGGGCCACAATCGAAAGCACAATATGGCTAATCAGGGTAAAAAAGTAGATCGGGCGAATCAGCCCCTGGGCCAGGAATTTGGTGTCGCCGTGTAGGCTATGATAAACAATGTACGACACCAAAAACAGGGCTGAGGAACCAAAGGCGCTCATCATGAGTTTGCTGTGCAATGCCTGTTGGCCGCGCTTGATGGCCCGGAAGCCTAAGCCCAGCAGTACAGCGCTGGTGGCATTGAGGCTGGCGTTGAGGGCGGGTAAGAGGGTGACCCAAGCGGCGTTGCCTGCGGTATTGGGGCCGCGAAAATAGATCAGCCAGAATAAAAAGGCGATGGCAACGGCACTGACTCCCACAATGCTGGGGAGGGCAATGCGGTGATCAAAACGTTCATCAAAGGACTTTTGCATACAGTCGATCCTAGCAGATGTTTTAGGGGCGTTGGAACTGTTTCAGCACCCCAGTAGCGGAAAAGCGTACCCATTGCTCTTGCAGGTACATGCTGATCTCTTCTTCCATGCGCACCATGCCCACACCGGGCGCATACCAATAATACAGGTTGTCTTCGCGGCCATTGTCATAACGCAGGTGGTGACGCACCTTGAGGGTGTTGTAGCGCCCCGCTGGAACGGTCAGGGTCTCGGGGCCAACCACAGAGATGGTTTCGGTGCCGCCCTGAAAGCTGCGTCCTTCCCAACTGGCACCGGGAGTCAGGGGATGTTTCAGCACCGTGATATAGTCTTGGGTGCGTGAGAGTGGCAGGTTAAAGATTTCTGGGGCCAGTCGCCCATTGTAACGGGACAGTTCGACCCGGTCATCATAGACCTTGGCTTGGCTTGGGTTGGGTTGTACCGAGGAATCCGGGTAGCTGCGGCGCAAAATAGCCTGAGTCGCCCCGTTGGCACTGGGCAGGGCTTCAACGGTAATGGTCATCTCGCGAAATTTGGTATTGGGTTGGCCGTTCTGAAACTGCTCCAAGCTATAGGTTGAACGCTGTCCCTGCGCAATGGGGTAGTAGTTGTTGTGGGCGGACAATTGGCTGAGGGCACGAACCCCGGTTGAGATCGCCGGAGCTGGGGGCAAAGGCTGACAAGCCGTGAATAAAAGGAGGGGAAGGAGCCAGATGCGCATAAGGAAACTCCAAAATTTCTTAAGTACAACTTAATTTAAATTTTACACTACTTGTGAAATATGCTACACTCCTTGAGAGCATTCGTGCTCAATTTTAGTATACAAGGTACAATCCTATGGCTCGTTACACTGGCCCCAAGGAGCGGATTTCCCGCGCTCTGGGCACCAACTTGTTCCTCAAAGGCAAGCGCCACGAAGCCGGTAAGAGTGCTCTGGTCCACAAAGGCCGTCCTCGTCCTGGTCAACATGGTGCCGCTCGCCACAAGGTTTCTGAATACGGTCTGCGTTTGCGTGAAAAGCAAAAGCTCAAGTTCATGTATGGCGTGAGCGAAAAACAAATGCGCAAATACTTTGACGTTGCCGCTAACAGCAAAGGTGCAACCGACGAACGTTTCCTGCAAACCCTCGAAACCCGTCTGGACAACGTCATCTACCGCCTGAAATTCGCCACCACCCGCGCTCAAGCCCGTCAGCTCGTTGGCCATGGTCACGTGCTCGTCAATGGTAAGCGTGTGGATATCGCTTCTTTCCGCGTCCGCAAAGACATGGTGATCGAAGTGAAAGAAAGCAGCAAAGCCGCTGTGCGCAACAACATTGAAGGTTTCGTTGGCGAAATCATCCCCGCTTGGCTGACCAGCGACACCGAGAAGCTCTCCGGCCAAATGCTGAGCATCCCCACCAAGGATGAAATTGACACCAACAAGCTGATTCAAATGAACCTGATTATCGAGTTCTATTCTCGTTAAGCCTTTGAATCACGGGGAATATGCGGTCGGTTGCCCGACGCCCCCAGGCTGGATTTTGGTCCAGGCATTTCCCTTTCTATGCCCCCGCTGTAAAGCGGGGGCTTTTCTGTAGCACAGGAGCCGCATACTGATTTTTTGCCCCTTTTTGTGTTAAAGCTTGCCGTAGTGGGGGAATGCTATGGTAATATGCTAACTCAGGGTGGCTGTTTTGATTTTGGCCAAACCCAGATTTTACGGATATTAAGATATCAACATTCAGGGGCCCAGACGGTCCCCGGAGCTCAGTTGCTCCCCGCGTACTGGAAACAGGTAGCGGCAACTCTCTGAATACGCGTGAGCGGGCCAATAGAGAGAATCTTGCATGGTTGTTGTGCAGGAGCGTCACACGGGAAATATGTGTGCATATCAACTACATTTAGCCTGGGTTCCTGAACCTGGGGACGCTTTTGTCCGTTATGGTGAGTTTTGTTTGTGGGCTTCCAATGGGGATGCGGCTACCCGTCCGGGTGAGTCGGTACCGCAGTGGGGCCTGGATGCTGCTGTTTTAAAAGACACCGCCCGCCACTGGCGCTGGATTGATCATGTCAATTGGGCCCCTACCCATTTTTATGCTGGGCTTCCAGTCATGCGTGGTAAGGTCTTGCCCATGCGCCATGA
>DLGM01000235.1 GCA_002482705.1 Cyanobacteria bacterium UBA7694 | reverse complement strand
CGTTGGTTTCATAAGCCGAGACCATTTCATACCAAATTTCCCGCCAGACAAAGCGGTTGGTAAAACCGGCTGCCACCAGCGTACTCCAGGTGAACAAATACGCCAAGGGCACAAAAAAAGCCCAGCGGTATTTCCCCTTGAGCGGCTCTTCCGGTGGGCGACGGTCGCCAATCATGCGAATCACGCGGATAAAGCACAGGCTTTGGATGAACCCGCCGCCCCAGAAAGCAAACATGGCCCAAGCCGTCCAATGAATCGGTGTGCCCGCAGCCAAACCGGTGCCAATCTGGTACAGGGCCCACAACATGACCGCGTGGATAAAGGTCAGGGCAATGGTCGAAGATACCCACACTTCGCGCAGGGTGAACTTGCCGATCACACACTGACGGGTGGCAAATACCCCAATCGTTTTGAGCGAATAATCGCTCGACAGGCTGGTCATGGCATTGGCGACAAATTCGACGCGCAGCCCGGCTTCTTTGACGCGCTCATTGAGCACACAGTCATCGGCCAGGGCATATTCCCAGTGTTTGCGAATGTCGAGTTTGTGGTAGGTATCGCGGCGCATCGCCATCGAGCCCCCCCACACAGACACATAACGGTTGTTGTAAAAATTGCTGAACTGCAAACCCGTCCACAGGCAGAGCAGGTAAGACATCAGGCGGCCAGGGATAGGCACATACCAGCGGTACGAGGTGGTCGCACCAATGTGTTTTTCGCGCAGGGGGGCCACCAGCGAGCGCAACCAATCGGTGTGCACGCGGGCATCGCTGTCCACCCAGGCGAACACTTCGATGCTGTCGTCCATGGCTTCAATGGCGGCGATGATATTGTCGAGCTTTTGGCAGCGCTGTTTGGTAAAGCCGCCAAACAGCACCCGGGCAGGCACCTTCGATTCGCTGGCTACCTGTTTCAGAATCGGATAGCTGGGATCGTGTTCATCCACCGTGACAAAAAAGATCTCGTAGTTGGGGTAGTCCTGAAGGGGCAACATGCGCATGTTTTCTTCAAAGTCGGGGTCGAGGTCTTTGCAGGGCACAATCAGGCCGACCTTGGGGAACACAACTGGGTCGGGATAGGGGTTGTCGAGTTGTTTGCGGAAAAAGGAAATGGTCAGCAGGCCGCTGACGATCAGGTACCCGGCAAAGCCAATGCTTGCCAAGGCCAAAAGAGTGTTGAGTATAAGCATGTATAGGTGTGGGTGTGTCGTTTTTTAGTCATTATAACAGGTTGGGTAGACACACCTCACCGAAGACTTGGAGCCCGCTTGGGTATGGGCCGCTTAGTTCACGCAGCCGGTTTGCAGCTGGGCCTCGGCGGCCACGGCAAATTCACCGGCTTCATTGCGCTTAGCCTGACGTTCTGCGTCACTCCAGGGCAGCTCCGGGTTCCGGGCCAAGGCCACATTCGCGGCAACCTTGGCAATCACCTGAATCACCAGCCCACGCTGCGTGCCTTGGTATGCAGCAACGCGTTGACTTAGGCAACTGCGTATCGCTTCAAGCTCGGGTTCGGTCCACTGGCGTGCAGGGAGCGCCGTCGCAACGGGAGTCGGATCCACGGGCGAGGGGGGCGATGTGGGTTGAATGGGGGCCGGGCTGGTCTGCTGCTGAGCAGGCTGCGGCGGAAGCGTATTCAAAGCGGGCAAGATATCGCTGACCGTCTCACCGCCTTGGGTAAAGGTAAAACTCCCCGGATCCGTTTGGGTCGGCAAGGTGCCCGTCAGGCTGAAAGGTTCCGCTGGTTCGGAAAAATTGCCCGCCATCGTAAAGCCCCGGGGTGGGCTAAAACTGCCCGTAAAGGCATACCGGCCCATCCGCAAAGTATGGCTGATCGATTGTGTTCGCAGCGCACGCTCCGCGACAATCAGCTCACCGCTGATCTGCTGCCCCTGGATCTGCATGCTCACCGAAACCGCTTGCCCATTGCCCAAGTTAAGCGGCAGCTCATAGTTCTGCACCTGACTTTGCGGAGCAACCGACGAAGCGCCGATCTGCGACGGATTAGGGCAAGCGGTCAGTAAAAGGCACAATACACCAGCTGGGAGCATTCTCATGAGGGCATCCATTCAAACAATTTTATTTAAAAAGATAACATCGACTGAGCAGCATTTTACAAGATCAGCAACCACCAGGCTACTTACCTCGGGTTGATTCTTTGTCCGCCTAGGGTGAAGGGCGATACAAAAGACTGAAGCCCATCTCCCATACCCACCACAACACGCTCAGGGCCGGTACAACCAAAATAAAAGGGGTCCGATCACCAATCAGCGGCAGCGAGAGCTTAAAAAGTTCGGCCAGATCGTCNNCGTCGAGCAAAGACCCCACCGCCCCGGTAGCCATCAACCCCCCGACCAGCAAAAATACCGGCGTAAACACCCAGGGGAAGTGCCCTGCGCCCAGAAAGACCTCCTGGGGCCGGGCCGGATTCAAACGAACTACCAGCGGTTTTTTACGTGCCTGATCAACCAGTTGCTGTGCTTCCGCCTGTGTATAGCCACTGCGATGATTCCAAAAATCCCGGTTGTCCGTTTGGTAACTTTGCCCCCGCCATTGATAACGCAGATTGAGCACAGGCTGATAACTGCGACTGGTCACTTCCCCTCCGCCCAAGGCCTGATGGGAAACACTCTCACTAGAAGTGGGGCGATAGTCACGGGTATTTTCAATATACCGTTTGCTCTGAGTCACTTCTACCCGCCCTTGAGCCTGTACTTCCAACCGTGGCCAAAAGTTACTCAATAACAACACCCGTAAGGCATTGATCCCCATCCACCACAGCGCCAATCCCCCCAGTGCGAAGGCCAGCACGACCAAGTTCACCAGAATCGTTTCAAGCATTGTTGTGCCCTCCGCATCACAGATGAGTTTAGCGTACCACAAAGCCCTCATAACCTAAGATTGCCCCCAAAATCCAGCAGTCCCCGCCCCGTCTTCCATCCGCCAAGCCCATCACACGCTGATTAACAATGGCTTCCCCAAGCAAACTTCACATAGTGGCTGGAGAGAATAAGACAACTACAATCTGTCAGCATTTGCTCCACTTACAACTTATCTGAACAAATTTTGTCCAAATAAGTGAAGTCGTTTAGCATCAAAAAAACGAATTTTTAAGCGTTTAACGACCTATAATCAAGTTATATAAAATTGGAAGGTAGCTTATGAACATTCAAGGGATCTCCGGTTCAGAAATAGCGGCACGCACCTTTAACCCAGGCGTGACGCTCAACCAAATCAAAGACAGCATCAAAGACAATGGGCTCAGCGAAGTCATTATCAAGAATGAGAGCGGGTTCCACGTCATTCATGGGAAAAACCTCAGCTTTGAAACCGACTATTTCCGTCATTCTGATGGCGCTATGGCCGTCACCAATATCAGCAACCCGCGCCAGCTACCCAAAGAGGGAGCACGGGTATCATTTGGAGACATCCAAGGTGAATTGGTGACAACTGATGCCATAAAGAGCGGAAAATCAAAAAGTATTACTGAGTTTTCAGCCATGACAGGAGCCGGTATTGGCGGCATCCTGGGATTCGGCCTGGCGTTGGGGAATAGCCGTTTCCCAAGCATGGAAGAGATTTTTGGCGGCTTAATGGGCGGAGCCTTGGCCGCAGGCGTCGGGGCAGGCGTTGGAATGGCCGTTGGCGGTGTGATCACAGCCCTCGTGGACAAAAAAGAAACGGATGACAGCACCTTAAAGGCGATCTCACAGCCCTTACAATAATCCTAGGCTGGGGGGATTCGGTGCCTCCAGCCTATTGCAAAAGCTCCTTGTTACAAATTTAGAAAAAGCTTAACGTCGGGAAAATAACCATTGCGACGATAGATGAGTATCCCTCTTCAGGAGTCCGTGATGGATATTTCAGCACAAAGTCAAACCGCCTTGGCCCGTATTGCTACCCGCCCAGACAAAGGGGTCACCTTTACTGACCTGCGAAAGCTCGACAGTGATGGCGACTTACACATCAGTGCCCAAGAAGCCACTCAATTGGGCATTGCCGCTGAAGACATCAATGCCCTGAATCAGGCTTACCGCCAAAGCCCTTTTTATGATGCAAATGAAGTGGCCTTTGACCCCAAAGGGGGCTCAGCCTTGGCTGAAGCCAAAGGCAAAGAATTTGACAATATCTGGCGGGAAGTGCGCGATGCGGAGCATCAGCCCCGTACCGCCCAAACGCCAGACCAACTGCGCAATAACCTCAAGCTCGATGCAGCCTGGACAGGTCGCCCCCAGTTAAAAGCCATGGTCGAACATTTACAGGCGCGGGGGCAATCGTCCCCGGATACCCTCACTTGGCTCGAAGCCATTTCCAAGCGTCACGGTAAAGACACCACCGAAGCCATCTGCTCTGAACTCCTGAACTACGCTCGCCAAGGTAAAAGTGTGACTGGCATTGATAAAAAAGCCGTGTTGAGTGATGCCTTACACGATATCGCTTGGCCCTCAGACATTGCCCAGGCCAATAAAGGAACCTGTGCCGCCACAGCCCTGCAAATGAAGCTGGCCCTAGAGCGCCCCCGTCAATATGTGCAAAACCTGACGCAGTTGGCCCAAGGGCAAACGGTCAGCACTCCCAGTGGAGCCCGTATGGCCCCCAATAATACCTGGAAAGGGGACGAACACGATCCCCGTTCCACCTCAGGCCGGATTATGCAAAATGCGATCATGAATTTGGGGGGACAGGGGCTGCTGTGGGATAGCAAATATGACAGTAAAAGCGACCCCGACAATGGCCTCAATCGCGGTGAACAAGAAGCCGCTCTACGCAAACTCTTTGGCAATAACAACTATGTAAATGAAAGCAGCGGTTTGATCACCAGCAAGGCCGATCTCTTGGCCTATGTGGAAGACGAATTTGCGCGCGGTCGGTCAGTCAGCATTTCGTTTAAAAACCATGCAGTCTTGGCCGTGGGCATCGACAAATCCAAAAACCCCGCGGAAGTGATCATGAATTCGTGGGGCCGCCAATACGCCATGACCCTCGACGAATTCAAAACCCATGTCCTGGCTGTCCGCACCTTAGACGACAGCGGTTATGACAACAAAAAGACCGTCGCCGGGCGCAAGACCATTCTGGGGGATCAATGAACCACGAACCCACTCTGGCCCAAGTCGGCGATCTTTGGGCCACCCTTACTGGCGAGCCGAGCCACCCGATCCAAAGCGACTTTGAAGCCCTGCGTCACGCATTAATCCACGAGCAGCAGGCCATTTTGGCCGAAATTCCGTGGCTTGAACAAACGCCCACCGGACTGATTACCACCCAACAACTGTTACTGCACCACATCACCGCAGATCGCATTCATTTCAGCCACCCGCAACCGCGCAGCCATGATGTGCCGGGCACAACCGTCAGTGGGGAAGGGTGTGGCCCTGAACGTATCGTCCATCCCGATGGAACCCAGAGCATGGAGTTAAGCCTATTTGCGCGCCTCTTTATTTTAGGCGGTGGCCAGGCGCTGCTCAGTACGCCCCCGCTTGTAGAGCACACATGAAAGTTTCTGCATTCTGTGGCCCTTCACCCGACACGGGCTCTAACGCCGTTGCGGTGTGAGCCTCAGGCCGTGTTTCGGGCGCAGAGTTACCAGCGGCAAAGGTTCAACCGGGAAACCTGGCACGGCCTGAAAGCGCCAGTGTTGGGCCAAAGTCGCCAGTAATAACACCCCTTCCATCCAAGCAAAAGCTTCGCCAATGCAGTTGCGCGGCCCGCCCCCAAAAGGGAAATAGGCAAACTTGGGCAAACGCTGCTTGAGACCCTCGTTCCAGCGCTCAGGACGGAAGCTCAGGGGCTCGTCAAACCAGCGTCCATCACGGTGTAGAATCCACTGGCTCATGACGACCACCGAACCCTTGGGAATCAGGTAACCATCTAGCTCATAGTCGTGTAAAGCGCGACGGCCAATGACCCAAGCTGGAGGAAATAGACGCATGCTCTCTGTCAAGATCTGGCGCGTATAGACCAATTGCGGCAAATCATCGACGGTCGGTAGCCGCCCACCAGCCAAGACCTGCTCTAGCTCTTGGTGCAGTTGCGCCTCAACGCGGGGCGACTGACTGAGCAAATGCCAAGTCCAGGCCAGGGCATTGGCAGTAGTTTCGTGCCCGGCCAAAAAAAGCGTCAACGCTTCGTCACGAATTTGTTGATCGCTCATGCCATTATCACCGTCTTCATCACGGGCTGCCAACAAGGTGGCAATCAAATCCGGGCGCGTGTTTTTGCCCGCCCGATGGTCGGCAATAATTTGGTAAATGGTGGCATCCAACTGGCCTTTAGCCACTTCAAAGCGTCGCAGCGAAGCCGTGGGTAACTTGAGTTGACGGGCAATCAAAGCCAAAGGACGGCCAATCAGATTAAACATTTCCAGCACCGTTGTCAGAGCTTCCCCGATATCCTGAGCCTCCCCCTCCACATCGGCATCAAACAAGGTGCGCCCGACAATCGCCAAGGTCTAACGGCTCATCTCTTCGGCTATGTCCAGCGCTTGGCCCGGCTGCCAACGCGCCCGTGCCCGCTCCCCTTCGTGCACCATCATATCCCCATAACTGCGGATCATCTGCCGATGAAACATGGGCTGAATCAGGCGACGCTGTTGAGTATGTAATTCTCCTTCGCTGGTCAATAGGCCTTCACCGAGCAAATCTTTGGCCATTTCTAAGAAGCGACCTTTTTTAAATTGGCGGTGATCGACGGTTAACACCCGGCGGATATATTCGGGGTCACTGAGCAATACCACCGGTTGTGGGCCAAAATAACAGCGGCAAATATCCCCATAGGTAGCGGCCATACGGGCAAAAAAGTGGTGGGGGCCATGGCGAAAATCGAAAATCTGGCTCACAGCTTCAGACATCGGGGCACCGGGTAGGGGACGATACATTGTGCGCGACATGGAAGATACCTGCCCTAGACAATAATCTTTAGTATCTCACAGGGGCAAGCCGAGGCAATGGGTAAGACACCTGCTGCAAAGACCCGAAGAACAGTCCCTGTCCTGAGGTGCGTTCACAGATTCCGTCACCAAAGCAGCGAGACTAGGCTTCAGCAGTGATACCTTCCGCCTTTTGGCAAACGGTACAAATCCCGTAAAATTCGAGGCTGTGGGAAACCTGGGCATAACCCTTATCGCGCACAAATTTTTCAAGTTCTTTGACAAAACAGTAGTCAATTTGCTCAAGACGGTGGCAGCGGCGGCAGATAATATGGTGGTGATGCTCGTGGTCATCACCAGCCAGCTCATAACGAGCCACGCCATCCCCAAAATCACAGTGACGTACCAGATTAATATCCCGGAAGGCCGACATATTGCGGTAAATCGTTGCCGGATCACAGGAGCGATCGCCCAAGCGCACAGCCAATTCTTCAATCGTGAACGGGCCATGCTCCTGTAACAGAATACTGAGCAGCGCCATCCGTGGCTGGGTAATCTTGAGCTTAGCCTGACGCAGGGTCTCCATGAGACGCTGCAACTGTTCAGGGTTTAAGGTATGAGTGTGGGACATATCAGCTTCCTTTGGCGGTAGTATAACACGGCCTCAGGGCTCAAAAGTGATACCCGGCCCCAACCAAGAGGGCATGGTGCACCTGACTTGCTTCCGAACCGAGCGTAAATAACAGCATACCCTGATACCCAAAATCGAGACTCACATCCGAGGCCCCTATTTTAAAGAGGTCCCAATGGAAAAGGGCATTGATCCACACATCAAAGCGGTTCAACGGCACAGAACTGAGCTGAATATTGGCCAAGTCCTGCAATACATAGTGAGGGGCAATACTCAATTCAAAGGTGAGCGGGTCCCAGATACGATAAGCCGTCTGGAGACGGGCTCCAGCCCCAATATAGGTTTTGGCAGCCTGGAAATAGTTGGTGCGCGGATCATTGCTGCTTTCGGTGTAACGGAAAAAGCCTTCAAGGCCTGCCGCCATCTCAAAAGGCCCCATACTGACCAGCTTGTAATCAGCGCCAGCGGTTGCCATGATCAAATCGGTGACTTCCGAATCTTCATAGGTACCTAGGCCCCCAAGGCTGGATACACCTATGTGGAAACCGAACTTGTCAAACCATTGCTGGTATTCAGCCTGTACCGACAGGGCCGAATTGCCCGCAAAAGTCTGTTTATCGTCAGGCATCCGCAGTTCATCTTTAATGCTGGTGGGTACACGTTCTT
>DLGM01000391.1:2338-20809 GCA_002482705.1 Cyanobacteria bacterium UBA7694 | reverse complement strand
TGCAAAGCCGGTGGGATTGGCAGCAGAATGCCTAACTGGGTGAGACGCCCCCGTGCCGCTTCACAACCATGGGATAAACCAATACGAACGGCTACCTGGCCTTTTTCAACGTGATGGAAAGCAAAACGTTCGAGCAAATCATCATCAAAATAATACTCACACTCATCATTCAGCTCGGTAAGCTGCTTGACCAAAGCGGGTAAAGTCGAGGGCAAGGGGCTAATCTTTGCTTTTGTCAGGGTTTTGCGGATCAGCGGCTCGGCAAGCAGTGCCTTGAGTACCTGTGCTTCCGGGAAAACATCGCTCAGACGCAACGGTTGACCCAGACGCCAAAGATGATGGGACGTGAACCGGGTTACAGATCCCGGATGGGCCGTCCCCAAACAATTCCAGTAGCCCCCGTCTTCAGTGCTCAGGTAAGGGCCCACCACTGACAAAACTTTGATCGAGCGCTCTTGGTAACAGAGATTGCGCTCCTCAAGGGGAGCCCCTAAGTGGGCCTGCAACGGGGGGAAAAGAGAACGAGCCGATGCTTCAGCAAGTTGCACCTTGAGATCCTGCTCACTCCAGGTGACCGTTGCCCCGGAGCTTTTTCCACTCCAAATAGATGAAACAGCCGGAGCAGCCCAAGCAGTGGCACTCATCAGGCCTGACAAAGTTAAAGCGAGCACAATCGGTCGGAAGCCCATAAGCATCTCCTGATAGGGTTCAGTGGTATGAGCACATCATAACAGAGCAACCGAGGACATGCATCTGCTATTGTCTCTATTGTTAAAAAACAGTTAAGTAATGCCTATTGTATTTGTTTTCAGTTAATAAGTCATTAACTCTAAAAAGCGGGGATTGTTTTTTGAGAAAACGACATGCTAGATTGAGTTTACAGATCGTAAACGCACACTGTACTTGATCATAAAAGGCTTATAGACATATACTTAACAACAGCAAAAATAAAATATAACCCCCTTTGCGATCTAATCAATCATGGAAGAGGCAAACAAACCTTGAAGATTAACACGGGCAGTTTCAATTATTATGCAGCGCAACCCGCTTACTCAAAACCGTTAGAAAACCCCAATAGCTTTCAAGCACAGCTCAAAGTCGAAGAACAGCAGCGTGCTCCCATCAGCCCGTTGGGGAATCCATTGGTACAAACCATGACATCAGGTTCCGCCGCCACGGAATCAGAAGAAGAGCCCATCCTCTCTGATCCTACAGCGATCAAAACCCTCCTGCGGGAATGGAAAACCAAATTCGATCAACGGAACAAAAGCGAAGAGCTAGAGGCACGCATTGAGAACAATATTGCCGCCTTTGAAGATCTGATTGATAAAGCGGCAGACCATGGGGGGTATCACGACCCCGAAGCCTTTGTCCGCTCCCTATCAGAAAAAGAGTTGGCAGTCTTACAAGCCATGCACAATCTGGCTCAACCGATTGCACCCGGCCAACTCAGCAAAGAGAGCTGTTATAACCTATTGCTCCCCCCCAATGCGGCCCAAGACCTAAACAAAGATGGCACCATCTCAGTGGGAAGCGCTCGTATCCACACTTTTCCGCCCCCCCATGCTCCCCAAGACGTCAAAAAAGCTTGGGAAGCAACCATCGAAGGTCTTGATTGGAAAGAGGTGTCATTCCTGCAAACCCAGTTCAGATTTGCCAAAGGGGTCGGTGGCCCAGCATACATTCCGGCTGACGCTTCTTATATTGAGTTAACCCAAGCTGCCATTCTCAATACCGAAAAGGCGATGCTGTTTGATATGTCTTCGCTAGAAGCCGAGAAAACCCGGCGACGGACCCTTGAACTTCTGAAGAATTTTCTTCATCATTTAAACAATCCAGCATAAGCTGTGCTCACCTCAGCCACACTTTCAATTACTCAAAAAGGAAAACCCTCATGGCGATTCAACAAATGACCCTCTCAAACTTAGAAAATCAGATTCTGGAACAGGTCCGTCAACATGGTAAACAGATGGGCATCCCCACCAAGAATTCTGACGAAACCCTGATTCAGTACTCCTTTCAAGACTTTGTGGCCAAGTTTTTACAGGCCCCGGTACAGCAGGCCACAAGCGCTGGAACAAGCCTGCAAAGCCTACCACTCCAACTCGATCTCTCCATTGAGCAGGGCATTTTGGGTGAAAACTTAAGTGAAAAAGCCGCCAAGGATATGCAGGGTGTTACGGCCTATACCTGGAGTGGTCAGGAAGGTGCCGCCCACCGCATTGAAATTTATACCCCCCAAACCCAAGCGGATGGCAGCGTGCAGATGAGCGTCACGGTGATCAAGATTGCCCTGCGCCATGAAGCTGTGGTGCAAACGCCCATGGCCCAGTCCAGTGAAGCCGTAGGAGCCATTCCGGCTGCGGAAGCCAGCGGCAAAAGCGGTTATAAAAGCATGGATCAGTTTTTGAGCGGGAGCCGTTACGAACAGGCCCTCAAAGATAAAAAAGAGCTGATGGAATACAGCACGGAAAATGCAGCCGAACTTGTACATGAAGAAGAGCGCATGGCGGCATTCCACAGTAACCAAGCCATCGATCGCATGATCCAGCAGGCTTGGGCTACCTTTGGCGGAACCCTTGATGGTATGATAGCCAAAGCCGCCGGTATGAGCGCCGATGAAAAAGAATACTTCCAAGACATTCTCGACAAGCACCCGGACGAGGTGTTTAAAAAAGCCTTCCTGGAATTCCTGACCCGCAAGAAAAACGATCTGGAAAAAGCTTACAAAGAGCTGGAAGCCATGTTCAAAGCCCAACAGGCGATGGAAACGGATCTCCAAGCCCTGGCCGAGATTGAAAAAGCGCTGGAAGAGTTACAAACCGCTATTGCCCAACTCAAAGATGGCGGTTTAACCGAAGGACAGTTACACACCTTATTCGACAATGTGTCCGCTCTGCTCAAAACTGAAGAATCCCCAATTGAAGCCTAACGGCATCTGACCAACCCATAGGCCTGGAAGCAAAAGCTTCCAGGCTTTTTATTATTTAACGGTTAAGCACATCCAGCCAAGGGGATGTGCCAGAACCTTCCCCACGCAGATCGGAACGAGAAACGCCAGCAGCCTCAATTTCAGCTTCGGTAACGGCGTTACAATTATAGGCCAAACGGAAATAATTGAGCAGTCCCCGCCCGGTTGCCGCATCATCAAAGACATCACCACTCAGAGTGGCCTGCGCCGCTTTGGCAACAAAGTTATTGAGACGCACGGTCGCTGCATCTAAATCGCGCAGGAAGAAATCAAAGACCGCCGCATATCGGGTGATCAGCTGTGCTGGGTGCAAATCCCACCCCTGATACAGGGCATGGGACAAGGAGTGCTGAATATGCTCAAAATGCAAGTGCCAAGCCGCATGTACGGCTTTGAGATTTTCCTGTTGCTGAATCAGGTTGAGCCCTTCGCCCCGATGAACGGGCACAGGCATAATATTGGTGGCCCCATCTGAAAGCATAATGCCGGTACTGGCCAAAGCCACCTGCATGGCACTACGGGCATAGTCACAGGCCGGATGTACCATACTTTGATAACGGGCAATAATATTACAACTGGCCGTATAGTCATAGGTGCCAAAATGCGCTCCGCGACAGCGGCCAGCTGAGGCTTTCACCAGCAATGGCAACATCAATAAACCGTCACTGTCCATGATCGACTGGGTGGTTTCAACCATTAGCTCGATCGGAACGGCCCCGGCAGGCAAGCCCAATTTTTCTTCCAGCGCAGCAATCAACTGCACAAACGCCGTCACCTGCTCGGGCGCAGTCACTTTGGGCAAAGTGACAATAAACTGGGAGGGCAGTTGCCCTCCCGTTTCAGCCACCAAGGTACTCAAGAAAAGATCAAGGGTGCGCACACTGCGGGCAAAGAGCTGGTCAGTCAAGGGCTTGACACGAATGCCAATAAAAGGCGGCAGCGTACCCGCTTTGGCCCCTTTGGCCACCTCTTGGGCCGTGCGGACAGCGTCTTTGTCTTCTTCGGCATCCGGGCGGTTGCCATAACCATCTTCAAAGTCGATGCGGAAATCTTCAACGGGCTCACGCTGGAGTTTTTCAACCACCCGATTATACACGGTCCAAGCCCGCCAGGCATGGGGCATAATCCGCTTGGTACCTTGCGGATCAGCTTCGAGCTGCTGGCGCAGTTGTTCGAGTTCTTGCCAGCTTTCGGGCAGGGTTTCGGCCCCGGTTAAACCCACAGCACGCGCCAGAATGCCAAAGTGGGGGGCATAAGTTTCAAGCGCTTTTAAGGCCAACTGCCCCAGTTTCACCGTCGTATCAGCCTGGAAGAGTTGGGCTCCTCCATAAACAGTCTGCACCGGTTGGCGCTCCCAGGTGTCGCCGGGATAAGTACGCGCAAAACGGGCATTCGATTCCCGCAGCGGCCCCATGGCGGCTTCAATCTGGGCGGAAGAAAGAGTTGGATTCATAAGAACACTCCACAGAGAAGCTAAAGAATAGCCACATCATACCATCCACAAGGGGCAAGTCAAGCGCAATCAGGGATTTGTAAAGCGGCGATTTTGTCTTCGGTCAGGGGTTTGGAAACAAAGCCTGAGACGAGTGGGTAGTGGTTGGCCCGGTCAATATCAGCCGGATCAATGGTTGAAGAGAGAATATAAATAGCACAGCCTTGGCGCACTGATTCAGGAATATGGGCATAGGTGGCTAAAAATTCCCAACCATCCATTTCCGGCATATTGATATCCAGAAAGATATAGGCCGGAAAGATGCTGGCAGTAGGAATTGTCTGAAGTTTTTCTAAAGCTTGGATTGGATTGGTGAAGCTGCTCACCTGGGCTTCTTTCCAAGCGCGCAGAATCATTTTTTCGCAGATGAAATTATTGATCGGATCATCATCTACAATCAATACAAGCGGTGACTCTGCCATGTATTTTATCCCCTACCCTTGATGTTCTTCTATTTTGACACTTTATCAGTCGCTGGGGAAGCCTCGGGAATGTGTTGATTGTGTAGATCTGGTAATAATAATGAAAAAATAGTACCTTTGCCAAGCTGGCTAGAGACCGTGACTTCGCCCCCTAAAAAGCGACTCAACGTCGCAACCAAATATAAGCCCAATCCTTTGCCATAATTGGCAGTATGAAAGCGCTTATAGGGTAAAAACAACTGTTTGCTGTAGCGTTCTAGGTCAATACCTAAACCATTGTCCTGAAAAGAAATCTCAACCCCTTGGGGCGTTTGCCGGGAAGAAATGCACACCGTCAGCGGACGTTCAGGGCATCGAAACTTCAGCGTATTGCTGAAGAGATGATAAAAAATCGTGCGCAGTGAAGACTTCAGCGTTTGAACTTGGGGCACTTGCAAATCAAAAGAAATCTGAGGCACCAAAGACTCTAAGGGCTCAGCCAAAAGCCCCTGAACCTCTGCAAACAGAGTTCCCAAATGCACCCACTCCACCGCGGTTTGAACACTGTGACGGGCCATGACAATGTGGTTGAGCTGCTGAATGGCCTGCTCCAACTCCTGAGAAGAAGTGCGTAGATGCGCGATAATTGCCTGTTTTTCGCCTTCAGAAGCCTGCTCATACAACACCAGCAACCCCTGAATATTGGCAGCCGGAACCCGCAATAAATGCGAGGTAAGCGACGTAAATGCCATCAAATCGGCATTGTGCTCAAGCAGTTCCTGGGTCAGACGTTCTTGGTGATGCTCAGCTTGCATCCGCTCCGTCAGATCTTCGGCCCGAAACAAATGGTGTGTATGTCTCCGTCCCAAAGACAGGGGTAAAGGTTGCTGTCCAATATGCACATAACGCAAGCTATCACCCTGAAGTAGGGTAAAAGTCACCCCCGAGACGGGCATTCCCTGATCAATCCAATGCTGAAACAGTTGCGCAGAAGTATCGGGCAATAACGCAGTCAATGTCTGCCCCATCCAGGCGGGCTCAGATATATTGAATAGTTGACAGGCGGTACGATTGACATGGCGAACCTGGAAGGTTTCATCACACACCCACATCGCCAGTGCATTCTCTGAAAACAAGAGGCGGAAATAAGCTTCCTGTTGGCGAATGTGTTGCCAAAAAGCATTCACGAGCCCCCATAACAAGACACTGGTTAAGCCCACATAAAAAAGCCCCTTTAAGGTCTGGGGCAAAGAGCGCTGATCCGGGGCCAACACAGCCAATAGCTGATCACTAAACACAATCCAAAAACACCCAAAGATCAGGTACATGAGGCTAATCCACAAGGCGGGTTTGAGGCTTTGAGCAGAGGGCTTCACAGGGAGCTCTTTTCTAGCAAGGCAAACTTCCCTTATACAGTAACAGATCCCAGATAATTGACAAACATTGCCCGAAAATGGGGCAGCATCACTCAACACAAGCTCAAAAGTCACCAAGTCCAGATCCATCGTCTCACCCCAACCGCAGACGATATCCCCCCCCATAACAGGTCACCAATTCCAACAAAGGGGATGGGGGCAATTTTTTACGCAGACCCAACACAAAGTTATCCAAGCGTCGCGATCCTTCCGGGGCCTTGGCCTGCCACACCCACTGATACAGTTGGGCTCTTGTCACTTCATGGTTGGCATGACGACATAAAAAATGTAAGAGCTTGAATTCGGTCTCGGTGAGCTTGACCCGGTTGCCATCCCAACACACTTGCCGCAAAGCGGGCCACAGTTCGATATGTCCAAAAGACAGAATGGCCGCCTCCGCGGGCTTCCCCTGCAAAGTGGCATTCACAATCGTGTGGGTCCGCAATAAGTGGGCCCGCGTACGCGCGATTAATTCCTGAGGCTGGAAAGGCATGAGCAGATAATCATCGGCTCCTGCATCAAAAGCAGCTTGGCAATAGGCATGATCTTGGTAGTGGGATAAGAGCAACACACTGGCAAACGGCAGGGTGTGATGAAGCTGTTGACAGCGATCAAAGGTTTTTTCCAGCGGCGGAACCAAGTTCAACAAGATCGCCTGGGGAAGCTCTGGAGTTTGAGCAGCCACACGCTTGAGCTGCAAATAGGAGGAAAATACCTGCACCACAAAACCAGCCTGAGTATACAACTGCTGCAGGTACTGGGCTTGCAGACTATCACTTTCACAAATGAGGACGACAGGCATCATCGGCTGGGTAGCTCAAAATAAAAGTGGCTGCCCTCGGAACTGCGGCGCTTTTGGCAACACAACTGAGAGCCCAAAATGCTCAGCAGCTCAAAGGCCATTTTTAAACCCAAGCCCCCTTCTTCAGCTCGGGCAAAGCGCTCTAGCTGTCCTTCACTCAAACACCCCTGATCGAGGACAGAAATCCGTACCCGCTGATCTTGCACCGTACATTTCAGCGTCACTTCCCCTGAGGTATAGCGCAGCGCATTATCCAGCAATTGCAAGAGAATGCGCTGAAGTAACTCGATATCACTGTCCAAAAAGACCCCGGTTCCCCCTTGGATTTGCAGACGTTCACCCAGATCAGGGAAGGGAAGCAAACTGTTTCTAAAAAGTTGGCGCACCTCAAAACGCACCGGAGAACGATCCCGCAGAGAAAATCGATACCGCGACCATTGCATCAATTTATGAAAGTGATGGGCCATCGCCTGCAAGGTCTGTTGACGCGCTTCTTGATGGGTGTGATCTTTGAGCACGGCCAAGTTCTCTAACTCTTGCATCTGCAATAAGCGCTGTAAGTTATGGCCTATCTGATCTTGTAAGAGGATCAACAGGTGATGTTGGCTGCGGTTGAGATGCTCCAGTGTTTGATGTTGTGCATAAAGCTGTAAACTTTTGTCTAAACGCGCATTAAACTCGGTCATATTCAGGGGTTTGCGCAAATAATCATTGGCCCCGGCCACAAGTGCTTGCTCAAGGTGTTCCGCGCTGAGCATAAAACCCGTACAAATAAGTAAGNNAGGGCCCCTGAAACTGACTGGCTCGCAAAGCCTGAATCAGCGCAAGCCCAGAGATGCCGGGCAACTGCCAGTCGGTAATCACCACATCAACGGGGCGTTTCTCGATAATGTGCAGGGCCTGCTCGCCATTGCGCGCCTGTAACAAGTTGGCTTGGCGAGGTGCCAACCAAGCCAAGACTTGACTGAGATTTTCAGGATCATCCTCCACCACCAAGAAATGGGAGGGTTTGCGCAATTGCAACATGGCTTGATTTACTCCAAGAGGATATTACCGGTCAGGTGCCAAGGGGTTTGTGCCAAGACTCCATCTGGCCCGCCCTTGAAACTGTAGGTGGAACGGGCATAACACGGCAATATCAAGCGCATGAATGGATAATGAATATTTGAATTCAGACATTTCAATGATATTTAAGAACCCCGATGATATCACGCTTGGGGATCGGCGATCACCTGGGCGATGAGCCAACCAAAAGCCGCTGCATTCACTTCCCGCACCGCTCCCTCTAGAGCGCTTAACCAATCCAGCACCCCTTGATCAGAGCTGGTTTTTAGCTCATGCAGGGCCGCATGAATTTTACTGACCTCAAAGACCTCCAATTCGGATAACTGCTGGGCGATCACTCTCACCACTTGCAACTGTTGGGGTAACCACACTGGGTTTGTGGGCAGCGGCTCTCGGCAAGCGGGCAAAGAGAGCATAACCTGTGTCCCTGTGGGAGAGCTTTCAATGGCGATCTGCCCTTGATGCGCGGCGATGATTTGACGGCAAAAATGTAACCCCAGACCACTTGAGCGTGGCGTTTGCCCCTGGGTAAAGCTTTGATTTTTGTCAAATACCTTGGATAACAGATCGGTGGGAATCCCCACCCCCGTATCCGCAATCCGATAACAAATCAGAGGTCCGTCCATTTCACTGGAGATAGTGACTTCCCCCCCGATCGGCGTATGCTTAATCGCATTGTCCAAGAGATTAAGTACCACACGTTCAAATAAAAGGACATCCACCCGCACCTGATGTTGGGGGTTGACTTGGTTGAGCAAGGTGATTTTTTTACTTGTGGCCCACGGCGTCACGGTTAAAAACACCTGTTTGGTCAGTGTATAAAGCCGTTGAGGTTTGAGCTGTAAATTCAACTCTGAAGACTCTGCCTGCTTAAGGTTCAGCATGTTTTCAATCAGTGTCAACATGCGCTTACTGGCCACTTCAAAGCTGTTACGGGCCTCAGGAGACAAAATGGTTTGCTGAGAAGGCAAATTGAGCAGGGTACTTAAGGGCGTTTTCAGATCATGCACCATCATTTGGGTCATTTCATCTTTAAAGCGCACCAGTTTGTGCAGTTCTTCATTTTTGGCCTGTATCTCTTGGGTACGTTCGCTGACCAAGCTATCAAGATTTTCATTGACTTCCGTCAGTTCGTTTTGCAGAGACAGAGCCTGTTGGTAGTTATGCTGCATCCGCCACGATAAAAAAATGGCCTGCACCAAACAAAACAACAACAAACCATAACGGGACACATTGCCGTTATAAAGAATGCCTAAACCATTTAAGAAGTCATTGAGTAGGGAGAAAGAAAAGATCAAGCTGCTGAATAAAAATGGGTAGGCACTGGGCACCCGCACAAAGCCGACTAAGAGGAAAATATTATAAAGTACGCAGCCTGTCATCAGCAGCAACCACAGCGCCATAAATGGGCTGTGAAGATGAATAGGTAATAACACAGAGACCACGCAAAACAGGTTAAACCAAGTAATTAACTTAACAAAATAAGCCGAAATATACGGGGTTTTTTCAGATTTTGGCGCCGTGTAATAAGCATACCCAAAAAAGCTCGGCAAGATCATATATAGCGCAATGCGAGTGATCCGCGCAGATATCTCCACCGGAATTTCCCCAAACAAAAATTCCCAACTGCGGGCGTTGTAAAATTCGCCAAACAGGCCCAGCGAGAAACAGAAAAAGGCAAACCAGAGTAAAGCCTTATCCTGACGATAACCCGCATATAAAAGCAGATGAAACAGCCCTAAAAATAGGAAGACACCCACCACAAAATTGAAGCCCATTTTTTCCTTGAACTGCAAATTGTCAATCATCACCGCCGGGCCCAAAGATACAGAACGAATGAGACCACTGGTATGGAGCTTTGTATTTCTGACCTCACAGCGAATCAAAAGCGCTGTCTGATCAAGACGGAAAGGAAAGAACTGCACCACCCGGGAGGTACTGTTTTCTTTAAAACCATTGCGCCCCACCAATTGCTCATTGGCATAACAGTGGAAAAACTCGCCCCCCACGAGGGAAGTGTAGATCTTAAAATACTGCCCGACCGCAGCAGGGGGAAATTGTACCTTCAGGCGATAACTCCCGGAGCCAAAGTGAGGAATTCGCTTACTTGCATAGTGTTGCTCCCAAGCCCCGGGCACACGGGTTTGCCACACTTGTTGCTCTGGGCCAAGCAGTTGCCACGCCCCATTTAGGGATAGCTTCTGGTTTAACTCAGACACCTGAACTTTGCGCACCGGCACATCGGCCTCACCCCAAGCGGGAAAAGTCGCCAACCACAGCAAAAGTACCCACACAAAAACCGAAACCATGCCCCGCAGTGGGGGCCAAGCGACACTCAACAACAAACCTTTACCCACTCGCTGGCCAGCTCACACTCCTGATATTTGCAAGATCCAAATAAAGCACAAACCCCAAATATCTCGAATGCGGCTCTCAAAACCAAGCGCTCTCTGTACACCTTCACAGTATCAGATCTAAGGCATTTGACAAGAGCCCGAACGTACTCACAAACCGCCGGAATTTCCTGCCCGCAATCGGATTCAGACACCAAAGGCCCGATCGTGAAAACGGCCTTATCACCCCGCCCTAAAAAGAGAGCTGTTATACTAAGCACAGGCCTATTGCCACGACGAGAAAGGAATTTCATCCATGGCTGACAACTCCCTCCAAGTACTGGTACAAAGCGTACGCGATAACCTCTCCGTCAACCCGATTTACCGGGAAGCCTTTGAAGCGGAACTGCACAAACTTGGCGAAACGTTTGCCGATGCCTTGCAAGTCATTTCCAAAGACGCGCGTAAAAATCTGTCCCCGCTGCAAAAAACAGTTGGACAAACCCTGCGATTCACTGCCCATGGGGCCCGCAGCGTACTCGGCCACAAGGCCGTTTTAATCACCGTAGGTGCTTTTGCCGTCGGTGCCACCGTCGGTTATGTGGTCTGGACCAACACCCGCAAAAAAGAGAAAAAGCCGTCTCTTTGGTAAGGGATTGAACACATCACCCCCCGGCTGAGTCTGAATCATCAAACAACACACGCCGGGGGTTTTGCCTTATGTGGTTCCGTTTGTTTCTGGTCACACTCACCCTTCTTTGTTTGCCTATTCTGCCTGCTGCCGCTGACGGGATTTTGTTGCCCCATCCCCCCGATCGCCCAATTGTCCCGATCCGTGAAATGCCCAATCTGTCGATTAAACATCACCACGTTAAAGTTCACATCGACCAGCAAGTGGCCACCACGGAAGTGGATCAGGTGTTCAGTAACCCCCACAACCGTGACCTCGAAGGCACTTATTTGTTTCCCATCCCCACGGGAGCCGTTTTAAGCGATTTCCGCCTCGATATTGATGGCAAAATGCAGTCCGCCGAACTGCTTGAAGCAGAACGCGCCCGCCAGATTTATGAAGAGATTGTCCGCCGTCGCATTGACCCAGCCCTGGTCGAATATGCCGGACACAATCTCTACCGCGCCCGTATTTTCCCCATCCCGGCCAAAGGTGACAAACGCATTGGCCTGCGTTACAACCAAGTTTTAACAGCACGCGCCGGATTGCATGAGTACCGTTATACCCTCAGCACCGAAAAGTTTTCCGCCCAGCCCCTGCAAAAGGTCAGCGTCACAGTGCGACTGAAAAGCAAAACCCCGCTGCGCAACGTGTATTCCCCGACCCATAGCGTGAGTGTGCGCCGCCTCAACGATCGCGAAGCCCTGGTCAGTTATGAAGAAAACAATGCCCGACCCGATACAGACTTTGTCTTGTATTACAGCACCACTCCCGACCCGGTGGGCCTGACCCTGATGACCTACCGCGAAGGCAAAGAGGATGGTTATTTTATGTTGCTGGCAGCGCCCCAAGCGGAAGCCTCTGAACAGAAGCGTCAACCCAAACACATGACCTTGGTCCTTGATACCTCTGGCAGCATGTCCGGTGACAAAATTGATCAGGCCAAGCGGGCCGTGGCCTTTAACCTGAATCAGTTGCGCCCGGAAGACCGCTTTCATTTGATCAGCTTCAGTGATGGGGTGGAACCCTTTTCCCCCAGCCCAATTTCCGCCAGTGCCGAAAATATTCGCAAAGCCTTGGCCCATGTTAAAAGTCTAGAGGCCAATGGCGGGACAGATATTAACAGTGCCCTGTTGAGCGCACTGGAACAAAAGCCCGATGACCGCTATTTACCCATGCTGCTGTTTTTGACCGATGGCGACCCCACCGTCGGTGAAACCAATTTTGAACGCATCCTCAAAAACATTGAAAATGCCAATAAACATGCGGTGCGAACCTTTGTATTTGGGGTCGGTTTTGACGTCAATATCCCCTTTTTAGACAAACTGTCGCAAAAGAACCGGGGTGTGAGCGAATATGTGCGTCCAGAAGAAGACATTGAAGTCAAAGTCTCGAATCTGGCCAAACAGATCAGCAGCCCGGCCTTGTCAGATTTAAAACTCAACTTTGGCAGTGCCCAAACCTATGACGTATTACCCCGCCAATTGCCCGATCTGTTTCACGGCAGCCAGCTGATCTTAGCTGGACGCTACCGCAATCCTGGCGGCGCAACCGTCAGCTTGCAAGGCAATTTACAAGGACAAATGCGTACCTTTAACCTCCCTGGCCAGCAGTTTGCCAGTGGGAAAACCGAGTACAGCTTTTTACCGCGTCTGTGGGCCAGTCGCAAAATTGCCTGGTTACTGGATGAAATTCGTCTCAAGGGCAATCAAAATCAAGAGTTGGTGGCAGAAGTGATTCGTTTGAGCAAGCGTTACGGGATTATTACTGAGTACACCTCCTTCTTGGTGCGGGAAGACGTGGATGTGCGCACATCCGCCGCAGCTCCAACCCTGATGCGGGAAGCCGAAGACTATTTGAGCGAGAGCAAAAAAGCATCTAAAGGCTCATGGGCAATTAGCCAAAGCCGCAATATCCAGCAAATGCAGAGCAATGCCCCTGCCGCCGGAAACGCCTATTTTGATCAGGACGGCCAAAAACAAACGGTCAGCAATGTGCGTTTTGTCGCCCAACGGGCCTTTTATCAAAAAGCAGGCGTGTGGCAAGAAGGGGAAGAAGTCGCCAAACTCCCTCGGATCACCGTCAAGCTCTTTGGGGAAACCTATTTTGCCCTGAGTCGCCAACCGGAACTCCAAGAGATCCTGGCTTTGGGTGAACAGATTGAGTTTATCCACCACGGACAATTGGTCGTCATTGGGGCTGAGGGCTCCGACCGTCTCAGCCCTGAGCTGCGTAATAAACTGAAGCTCTAATTGCGAGTTCGTAACCTCTGGGAGCCCGATATCGGGCTCCTTTTTTACATGTATTCCCTCCCTCTAAGATTTTACAGAGACAAGGTGTTTTTTAAGGTATGATTAGGCTACTGCGTTTATATTTGGCTGTATGAAGGACCCCTATGTGGAAGCAATTGGCTGAAGCCCCCGTTTGGCTCAAGGTCTGCTTATTGGCGCTGGTGTATGGTTTAACTGCCATGGTCGGGTTTGTTTTTGCCTTGAAACCTGGCAGTATTACCGTCTTTTGGCCGCCCTCAGGCATTGCCCTCGCGGTCCTGTTATTGGAAGGACGACAGCTCTGGCTCGGCGTTCCCCTGGGATATGTGGCCGCCAACCTGTGGTATCAACAATCCCTTGAAGTGCCTTATTTAAGTGCGATTATTCTTTCGAGTACGGGAGCCACCGTTCAAGCGCTGGTGGGAACTTGGGCAGTTCAGCGATTTTTACCCCAATTGCGTCCTGTGTTGGCCACCCGTGAAGTGGGTATTTTTACCAGCATTGCTCTCCTCACCGCCCTGATTGCCCCAACCCTTGGCGTGACGGCTCTGTCGCTCATGGGGGTTGCCTTAGGCGGTCATATCTCTTTGGTCTGGTTGACCTGGTGGGTCGGAGACACCCTGGGGATTTTGCTGTTCACTCCCGTTTTAATGGCTTGGCACCAACCTCGCCCCGAACACCCAGAACATCCTCAGTGGCTGCGTATCTTGTTTTTCTTTTCCTTACCCACTGCCCTGTACATGATTTTTCTCAATCCCTTGACCTCTCAATACCCTTTGCTTTGGATCTTGTATTCCATTCAGGTCTGGGCCGCATTTATCCTCAGCTACCGGGGTGTGGTGTTCTGCAATTTAATGCTTTCTCTGGCTGCCATTTATGGCACATCCCATGGTTTAGGCATCTTTACCAGTGTCGAACCATCGGCACGGCTGGTGATCTTACAGGGCTTTGTGGGCGTCATGAGTGTCTTGTCTCTGCTGCTGGCAGCCACCCTTTACGAACAGCAACAAACCACCCGCTCGTTGATGCTTGCCAACCAATCCAAAAGCGATTTCTTGGCCAAAATGAGCCATGAACTGCGCACTCCCCTGAACGCCATTTTGGGGTTTGCCCGGCAACTGAAAAAACAATCTACTCAGTTCGATGAACGCCAACAGCTCTACCTGGAACGGATTCAAACCAATGGAGCCCATCTCCTCAATTTGATCAACGACATTCTCGATATTGCCCGCATTGAAGCCCATCGCCTAGAGTTACACCCAGAGCCAGTGGATCTCTCCCAACTGATTCAGACCACTACCCGCGAGTTAGAGATTTTGGTCCAGCAACACCAACTCATCCTCTTTGTGGAATGCCCCTCCAAACTCAGCCCCTTGCAAGCTGACCCCCATCGTCTGCGTCAAGTTCTGGCCAATTTACTCTCGAATGCCATCAAGTTCACGCCCGTCGGGGGTGAAATTTCGGTGCGGGTCACCGCGAAGGGGAATCTCCCTGAAAGCTTAAGCGTAACAGACAGTGGCATTGGCATTGTCCCTGAACGCCAACAGGAAATCTTTAAACCCTTTGAACAGGAAGACAACGCCACCAGTCGCCGTTATGGCGGTTCAGGATTGGGGCTCGCGATTTCACGGGAGTTAAGCCAATTGATGGGATTTAACCTCTCTTTGGCCCACAGCACCCCAGGCTCAGGGAGCGAGTTCCGCATCGATTTTTTCCCAGCCCAGAAATGATCCTAACTTGCCTGAATGCCACAACCAGCGTGCTAAACTGGAGGGTGTTTTGAAGGAGATTTAACCCATGGCGCTCAACCCCAGTCAGCAACAAGCGGTCACGCATCCCGGGGGGCCCATGCTCGTACTGGCCGGAGCCGGAGCAGGCAAAACCAGCGTGTTAACCCAGCGCATTGCCCATCTCGTCAGCAAACGCGGCATTCTCCCGAGTCGCATTCTGGTGGTGACCTTTACCAATAAGGCCGCCAAAGAAATGAAAGAGCGCCTGGCCAAACTACTGGGCAAAGAAGTGGTCAAAGAAATTTGGGCGGGCACATTCCACTCGATTTGCTGCCGCATTCTGCGCCAGGACATTGCTCAACTGGGTACGGGGCACCAGACCAACTTTGCCATTTATGACCCCCGCGACCAGGAAAAAGCCATGGACTTTACCCTGCGGCGCATGAACATGGACCCGGAGTTTTATAAAGCGACGGACATGCTCTCAGAGGTGAGCCGTATTAAAAACAGTGAAATGGTGGGGGCCAAACACACTATCCAGCACCAAGATCCCTTGATGAAAAGGGTGTTTGACGGGTATCAAAACTATCTCAGCACCAACAATGCCCTCGACTTTGACGACTTGTTACAGCTCACCCTGCGGCTGCTGCACGAACACCCGGAAATTGCCGCCCGCTACCAACAGCGCTTTGAGCATGTGCTCGTGGATGAATACCAAGACACCAACAATGTGCAGTTCGACTTTATCCGCCAGTTTGGCGCCGTCCACCGCAATATTTTTGTGGTCGGTGACGTCGATCAAAGCATTTATTCGTTCCGCCACGCCAACTTTCGCATTATTTTGCGCTTCCAGCAGGACTACCCGGATGCCACGCTGATCAAGCTCGAAGAAAACTACCGCTCAACCGGCAATATCCTCGATGCTGCCAATACCCTGATCAAATACAACCGCGAACGCTTTGAAAAAACCTTGATCAGCACCAAGGTGGCGGGGGAACCCCTGCATTTTCACGTCGCCCAAAACGAAGACGAAGAGGCCACCTATATCGTGCAGCAAATTCGCATGCAGCACGAGCGCGACAGCCTTGAATTTGGCGATTTTTGCATTTTGTTCCGCACCAATACCCAGTCGCGCTTGATTGAACAATACCTGATTCGCAGCAATATCCCCTATAACTTGGTGGGCGGTTATAAGTTTTACGACCGCAAAGAAATCAAAGACATGATGAGTTACCTCAATTTCTTGCACAACCCCCAAGACAGTTTGAGCCTGCAACGGATTGTCAATGTGCCCAAACGCGGCATTGGCCCCAAGGCCATCGACATTATCGAAAAGGGGGCCTATTTTGAAGGGCGCGGCCTCACCCTCTGGCAGGCCTTGCAAGAATCGGCAATTATTGATCAGCTGCCCCCCAAGGCCAATGAGGCCATCCAAGAATTCCGTTATTTCACCCAGCAGCTTTTAAAAGAGATTCACCCGGTTTGCAACCTGCCGGTTTCAGTCATTGTCGAACGCATCTTTAACGACAGCGGTTACAAAGCGGAAATTGAAGCGGAAAGCGACGAAAAAAAACGGGAAGATCGTATTAAAAACATCGAATCACTGATCCAGGCCGCTGTAGAGTATGAAGAGAGCAGCAAAACGCCCATGAATCTGTCGGGCTTCTTGGAGCAATTGGCGCTGTTTTCGGACACGGATCGCCTCAAGAATGAAGGCAAACTGGTCACCCTCATGACCGTACACAGCGCCAAGGGGCTCGAATACCCGGTGGTGTTTTTGCCCGGTATGGAAGAGGGGCTTTTCCCCCACGCCCGCTCAGTCATTGATGGAGAACACGCCGTCGAAGAAGAGCGTCGCCTGATGTATGTCGCCATCACCCGCGCCAAACGTCGCCTACACCTCATTTATACTGCCAATCGCCGCAGCAAATATAAAAACATGACCTCGAAGCTCTCGCGCTTTATGCTCGAAATTGCCGCCCATTTGCGCATTCCTGGCGACCTCTTTTTAAAAGCCAAAGAAGAGGCCTTTCAGCGCCGCAGCAAAACCGGCACGGGCAACACCCCTGCGCCAATCGCCTTAAAAATGCCCACGGCTGGCCCACCTGTCCCCACCATGAACACCTCCCGCCCTGGTGGTTCCGCCACAACAATCACCGCCCCGCGTGCTCCCTTGCCCACCCCACCGGTACGTTCAACAGGCCAAACCCTCACTTTGCAACCGGGCGACCGGGTCCACCACCCCCAGTTTGGCGACGGTGAAGTCGAACGCGTGATCCGCACCCTGGCCCGCATTAAATTTCAAACGGCAGGCATGAAGAATATCGATCTGGCCTCGGCCCCACTGGAAAAAACCAGCTAAACAGCTTCTGAGGGCGTATTCTGAGTGGATGGCGATGAACCACCCTCCCCCATCAAAGCCAGCCCCATCTGTTTAAGAAAATCGATCACCACCGCCACAATCGCCAGCACCTGACTGAGCAGAGGAATATTGAGGGCACAAATGATCGAACAACAGGCCAGTAGGGAACTCATGGTAGCGCGGAAAATACGATTGAGGGCCGGTTCACGGCGCGCCGCCACAATATCTTCCAGCGCCATCCACAGATCGGCTCCGGCCAGAGCCAAATTGATCACCGGCCCAATGCGCCCGAGCCCCCGCGCCAGCAAGCTCAGACCGGGCAACCGCCGCGCCACTGTCAGCACGGTCCGCGCCAATAAACTGTGCCCGGTGTGATATTTAATTTGGAGCAGGAAATCACGAAACACCAAACTGTTGACACTGCTTAACTGCGGCATAAGGCTCCTCGATCTGAAGCAAATTCTAGCGCTAATGGTAACACAAACACCCGCTAAAAAACCGTATAATGAGGCCATGCAACCGCTTTTTGAACTCCTAGAACAACAGGTCCTGCGCATTTTGCGCCGCCATGGTTTTTATCGTCGCCGAGCCGAAATTGACGGTCACTGGGTCCATGCCATCGAAGGCAAAGGCAGCGGTAGCCTGCCCACCTTAGTGGTGGTGCACGGCATCAGCGCCAATGCCACCGAGTTGGCCCGCATGTATATTCCCCTCAAGGCCCATTTTCAACGGATCATTGCTCTTGACTTGCCCGGCCATGGCTGGAGCGAAGCCCCCCAATCCGGGATGCGCCCTGAACCGCTGATCGACCTTTTTAGTGCCGCTGTACAACATTTTGTTGGCCGGGAGCCCTTTGTCATGTTCGGCAATTCGTTGGGGGGATTAGCCGCCATCCGTTATGCCGGGCGGCACCCGGACACCGTCAAGGCCCTGATTTTGTCTTCACCAGGCGGGGCCGCC
>DLGM01000391.1:0-2326 GCA_002482705.1 Cyanobacteria bacterium UBA7694 | reverse complement strand
CCGCCACTTTTTAAATCGGTTGTATCGCAAGGTGCCCTGGTACGGGCCCTTATTAGCACCGTATGTGCACCATCGCTTTAATACTCCCGCTTTACGCAGCCTGATCGACCAGATTCACCCGCAGGATCTGTTGCGCCCGGAAGAGGTGCAGCAGTTAGCCATGCCCACGCTGGTGATTTGGGGGCAACAAGACCAGTTGCTCACGGATCAGCTACCCTTTTTTAAAGCCTACCTGCCCGCCCATGCGGAAGTGGACGAACCCGCACACTTTACCCACTGCCCTTACCTAGAGGACCCCTTAGAACTGGCGGAAAAAGTCGTGGGTTATACCACTAAAATCATCCACATTTCCAAAAATTCAGCCACTGTCTCCTGAACCGCATGACAACCGAACTGGACAAATAATCGTTCAAATTTGTGAAGTTCAGATTTTTATCTGGGTCGCCTATACTTAAAGAGAGTAGCATCAGACATTTTTAAAGGATATTTCCCCATGGGCAATCTGCAAACGGTTGGCAACAGCCAAGTTTTACACGTGACCACCATTAAACAGCACAGCACCACCGAGGTTGTGCATACTGAGGTCAAACAGCCCGAGCCCAAACAACCAGAAATGGCCAGTGATGAAGTCGCCATTACCACCCCCCGTGGCGTAGCCAAAAAGCTCGTAGGCGGCGGCCTATTGGGCAGCGGTATTATCATGGTGGGTGAATCAGCCATCAAATCGATCGGTTACAACCAGCTCAAAGGCCCCTCTCTTTTGGGTATTGGCACCGGTTTAGCCTTTGGTGCAGGCATTGGTTTAGCCAATGTCCACACGGGCGACCCCACCCTCGATATGGCCAAAAACACCGCCGCCGGTGCCCTCATTGGTGGCGCAGTCGGGAGTGTGGGCTCAGCCATTGTCCGCTCAATTGCCACAGAAAGCCTGTTAGGAGGCTCCGCTGTAGGCATTATTGCCGGAGCTGCCATTGGTGCCAGCATTGGCCTGTTAAACTCTCAAGATTAACCTTCTCAACTACAAAAAGCCCCCTTCACGTGAAGGGGGCTTTTGAGTGTCATGGATTGGATATACCCGCTATATATTCTCATATAATTATCAGAATATATATGTTTTCTGGCTTTTTAGCGCCGATCAATCGATTCCAGCGATGGCCTTTGTTAGGATAAACAGTCAGAGATTCTGTTGTATACAAAGGTTAAGCTTATGAAACAGCATGCATATTGGGTGAGCGCTTTGTTGATCATGAGTGCTTGCCAAGGGCAGATGCCAACTGTTGTAGCTGAGCAGCCCGCAGCCCAGACCGCTTCCCTCATTGCGCTTTCTGCCCCCATGCAATCCAAGCCCGAAGTACAAGGCCAAGCGACGCTCACCGGCACCCAGATACGCGTGCGCCTACAGCTTCCCCCCGCCCCGCCCTTTTTGGGTTCAGGCCCTGTATATGAATGACGCCGATACGATTCAGGCAACCGTCAGCGACTCCCATGGCAAAATCTATACCCCCGTAGGTGCCGATGGCAATGGCCATTGTCCCTTACCCTGGCAATGGAATCATTGAGCTGACCTTTAACCATGTCTTGCCTGACCCGCTGTTATTTGTCGAGTTAACCATTCAGGACAATCTCATCGATATCAACCAGGCCGAACTGGCCGCAGTCCTGAAGCACACCCAGACCACCAATGCGACCACCACGATCAATTTCCAAACCACCGCCATGGACAAAACCATACGCACGCTGTTGAACAATAACCCAACACGTGCTCGCACCCTGAACTTAACCACCCTGAGTACCTTGATCAACACCATTACCGGTGCGCTTCCGACCTACTCCCAAAGCAAAACACTTCCGATACAGATCCCACCAGATGAGGCAACAACACACTGGTGGCAAGGCTTACAACTATTGTAGGCCTAAAATCCGCGATCGATTTACCTTCAGACTTTTGGCACTCCCGCGATAATTTAAACACATCTTCAGTTTAAACATTCAAGGAGAAACACTTTTTATGGGTAATATCCAAACGGTTGGGAATAGCCAAATTTTACAGGTAACCACCATCAAAAGCACCACAGAAATTGTCAAGACACAGGTACAACAACCTCCTAAACAGGCATCCAAACCGGATCAACTCACCCTTTCAACACCCCGCAGCATCATTAAACACATCGCCGGTGATGGGCTGATCTATACCAGTGCCACCATTGCAGCCGAAGCAACGCTTAAACATCTTGCCGAACGCAAGGTCGTCAGCCCGTCGGCCCTTGGCATCGGAACAGGCTTGGCTTTGGGATTGGGCGCCGGATTATCCAAAATCTAAACCGAT
>DLGM01000256.1:5527-16361 GCA_002482705.1 Cyanobacteria bacterium UBA7694 | reverse complement strand
CCTGCCAGAAGCCGCCCGCCTACAAATTGCCAGCGTCTTACAAGACTACCGCTTCTTTTGGCTCACTCCCCGTCTGCTCGAATCGATAGCCTCAGCAGAAGGATATTATTACCGGGGCCTCTCGCGCCTAGAACGTCGCCAGTACAAACCCGCTTATGAAGATTTTCAACGGGTGCTCCAGGCCCCGCCAGCCCAAGCAGCACAGGTGCGCAAACCGGCCCTGATTGAGGCCGGGTATGCCCAGGTGCGCCTCGGTCAAGATGGAGCCGCCCTCAAACTATGGGCCAGCATCTCCCCCCAAGACCCGGAATATTACCCAGAAGTTTTATGGCAGCAGGCCCAATTGCACTTGCGACGCAATCGCGACGCCCAAGCCAGACCGCTGTTACAGAGCCTGTATCAACGCTTCCCCAACCACAAGCGCGCTCCTGAAGCTGCTGGTACGCTGCTGCGTCAGGCTGTCAAACAGAATGCCACCGCCGACATTACCGCCTTAAGCAACTGGCTCCACGAGCGCCACCCCGACCACGAAGAATCGACTTCCGGGCGTTACTGGGGAGCCCGTGCCCTCGAAAAGTCTGGCCATGCCGCCGCAGCCCGTCAACAATTTGAACAGTTGGCCCAAGGCCCCCTCAACGACTATTACACCCATCTGGCCGACTGCCGTTTGAGCCAACGGGATTGTTTCCAGATTGCCCGGCAAACGCTGCAACCCCAGCCCCCTTCCGCAGACACCTTACCCATCCCCGAAACCGTCAAAGCCTTGGCCACCCAAGGCCGCCCTGAAGCGCTGCGCATCCTGGCCCCGTTTTTACAGCTGCCTCCGGCCACAGCCGATCGCTTGCGCTCATTGGCCTATCTGCGCGAAGGCAATTATTTTCGTTCGATCCGCACCATTTGGCGGTATAAAACCCGTGACCCGGAGTTTTTGCGTTTGATGTACCCTCTGCACTACTACGACACCCTCGTAGCCAATGCCCAGCGCTATCAGCTGCCCCATGCCCTGGTTGCCGGCCTGGCCTGGCAGGAGAGCATGTACAAAGCTGATATCCGCTCGTCAGCCGGAGCCACTGGCTTAATGCAGCTAATGCCCGCCACCGCCCAAGGCATTGCGGGCAAAGCGGAAGTCAAAAACTTCCAGCTCAGCCAACTCACACAGCCGGAAGTGAATGTGCGACTGGGCACCTATTACCTGCGCGAAAACCTCAATCGCTGGAACGGAGCCTGGATTCCCACGATTGCCTCTTACAACGCAGGCCCCAACGCCGTCGCCCGCTGGGTCCAGCAGTTTGGCAACCTCGAGCGGGAGGCCTTTGTAGAGCAAATCCCCTATGAAGAAACCCGCCGTTATGTGAAACAGGTATTGGCCCATGCCTGGGTTTATAATAGCGTCTATTAGGGAAATCTGACTTTTGGAGGCCCCAACAAAAGCCTGCGCATAAATGCCGCAGACGCGTGGTATATTGAGAGAGTATTCTGCCCTTTATCCCCTTTCTTCGAGGCTCTGCCGTGAGTTTTATTGAACGAAAAAAGATCAGCGCCCAGAAACTGTTTCCCGGCTTGGTAGGTCGCCGTGCCGAGATTATGGCGGTTAAATATGCCCTCCGTCAAATGGAAGCCCGCGCTTCGGCCAGCCTAAAGGTCAAAGATTACCCCAATTTGTTTTATTTTTATGGCTCAACTGGTGCCGGGAAAACCTTTTTACTCAAACAAATCCAGCAGGATTGTAACCATGGCGAACTCGGTTTCTACCCGCTCTGCGCTTGGCTCAGCTGCCATCGCATTGCCGAATCCGAAGCCATTGCCCAAGAAAGCTTTTTGATCGAACTGAGTCGCGCACTTTTAGAGGCTGATGAAAGCTTACATGACGTGCTCGAACCCGTTTTTCAATGCTGGCAGCGTTATGCCGATGCGGCCCCCCTGACAGCCGCACCAGCGGCCACTGTCACTCCGACCCCAGCGGCTCCGCAGCCCACCACAACCGTTCTGCGCACAGCAGCCCCCAACCGTCCAAACCCAGTGCGGGCAGCCTATGGCACCCTGGCCAACTTGGAAATCAAAAAACGCGCTGACGGCTCTCAGGACGTCAAAGCTCTGGCCAAAAACATTGACCGTAAAATTCAGTCATTTCAACCGCCATCCCAATCGGCAGCGCCCCCACCCGCCGATCACCGCGAGGATCTGCAAAAGCTGTTTGCCAAAGCCGTAGATGCCATTTCCGGCAGCCAGCGGGTGGTCTTTTTTATTGATGACTACCAAGTTTTTGAACGCTATGATCTGTGGTTCCGTCAGCAGTTGTTGCCGCTGTTCCAGCGTGAAGTGCTGTTCGTAATCGCTGGTGAAAACGACTTGCACAAAGCATACGTCGCCGATTTAGGCAATGTGGCAGCCTGTATTCGCCTATCTCCCTTTAGTGTCTTTGATGCGGAAACCTATTTCCAGCAACAAAATCGAGCCATTGACACCAAGCTGATGGTAGGAGCCCACCGCTTAGCCGAAGGTACGCCCGTCAGCTTGGCTCTGATTGCCGGAGCCTTTAACGCCATGGCTGGTAAGCCCCCTAGCGCCATCATGAACTTCTTGGCCCTGCCCGATGAAGATTATGGTGACAAAATCCACAAATACATTGCCTACATTATGATGGACCAGCTTTCACCGGTCGATCAAAACCTGCTTGGCATTCTCGCCATTATGCGCACCTTTGACGTTCACCTCTTCCAACACTTGGCAGGGATTTTAAACGTCAAACAAACGCTGGATGGATTGGCCAAACGTTACCCCTTTGTGAGCACTTTTGGCGATATGCCCGATTTTGTAAAGAAGACCCTGCGGGGCTACCTCAAACAAGAGCAGCCCAATCTCTACGAAGAAATCAATCAAAGTGCCTATCACTACTTTGCCGACCGGGTACGTGAAGACCCGGAAGAACACGCGCTGTTNNATTTACACGTCAATCCCCGCGAGGCTTATAAACACTTCACCCACCTGATCTCCCACTTTATGCACACCCACCTAGACTTGTGTGATCGCCTCTGCCTGATTGCCCTTGAGGCATCGCTTCCCAAAGAGGTGCGCGAACGCGTGCGCTCTATGGCCCGCAGCCTGGGGTCTTTCCGTAAAAAAGACCCGACCGGCTCACAGTTTGTTCTGGCCGAAGCGACCAATGCCGAGCCCTTTAAAAAAGATGAGTTACAGCTGTTATCCCAGCTCTTTTTGCTGGGCGGCTAATGAGGTAAACCCCAATGAAACGTTTCCTGTTAAGTTTGGCACTGGTGAGTGCCACCCTACCAGCCCTGGCGGCCACCAAAGCCGAAAACCTGTTCCAACAGGGTCAGGTTTATGTCGGTCAGAAAAACTACGACAAAGCCTTGGTGCATTTTTTACAGGCCACAGCCGCCGATCCTGAGTATGCGGCACCCCATGTCTCACTGGCCATTTTATACGGCCAGCGCAAACAATTTGACAAAGCCCACAGCCACTTAGATACCGCTCTTAAGCTGAACCCCAAAGGGTATTTGGCCCACAAAGTCCGGGGCATGGTCTTTAAAGAACAAGGCAATGCAACCGCAGCCGTCACTGCGTTTCAGACCTATCTGGCGGAAATCCCCGCTGATAAACTGCGCACCAGCGATCGCCAAGATGTGGAAGCCCTGATTGCCAAGCTCCAGGCTGAAGCACCTGCGGCTGAAACGGCACCCACCCCGGCAGAGGGTACCCCATGAGCACCTACCGCTTCCGCTATCTGCGCACCATGTACGACAAAATTGTCGGTGTGGCGGTTGAAAAACCCAACGGCGAGCTGATCATGCAGGTCGGCACCCAGCTAATTGAGTTTGACACCAATGCCCCCAAACTCGAAATGATGCATTTATACGTCGAAAAAATAGCCGAAAAGCCCACCTTTAAGGCCTTACAAATTTATGACGTGAGCCGCATTTATACCACCCAGAACTTCACCAGTTGTGCCCAACTGATGAAAGAAGGGCGCAACTTCCTGATTTAATTACCAGGGTGTGATGCGGGTGTTGAGCGTATCCCATAACTCGCTCAACGCCTTGCGCAAGCGCCGGGAGACCTGCATCTGTGAAATGCCCAGTTGCTTGGCAATTTCTGTTTGGGTCAGGTCTTGGTAAAAGGTAAACTCAATGATTTGCCGCGACTGCCCTTTGATTTTGTGCATGCCATCCTGCAACAGGATGCGATCTTCTTGGGCCAACTGGAAGCTGCGATGCTTTTTATCCTCTAGCTGATCAAGCACCGAGGTGCGTGACTCGCCATCACTGTGGAGCTCCTGGTCTAGCGAGAGCGGAATTGGATTTTTTTCGAGATGGCGAACTTCTTGCAGCTTTTCGGAAGAAATTTCCAGGCTACTGGCCACTTCCTCGTCCGTGGGTTCACGGCCTAAGGTATGCAATAAGCGCGATTCGGTATTGCGCATTTTGGGCAGTAGCTCTTGTAGTTCGCGCGGCGGACGCACAATCGGAATCTGATCGCGCAGATAGTGCTTAATTTCGCTGGCAATCAGATGGGAGGCATAGGTCCGAAACTGGGCCTTGTGTTTGGGGTCATAACGGTCAATCGCATTGAGCAAGCCAATCGAGCCCACTTGCACCAGATCGTCATAGTGGCTCTGGACGATCTGGCTATAGTTACGGGCTATTTTATGGACCAGATCCATGTTCTGCCGCAGGACTTCCGCTTTGGAATCCTGGGGTATCACTGTGGCACCCGGTGCTTTCACGCTTACTGAATGGCGCCAATAACGCTGAACATGGGCAGGTACATCCCGATAATCAGGCTCCCGACCATGCCGCCAATACCGACCATCATCAGCGGTTCAAGCAGAGACGTGAGCGCGTTGACCGCTTGCTCAACTTCTTCATCATAGAATTCGGCAACTTTTGTCAACATCGCGTCTACGTTCCCGGACTCCTCGCCAATGGCAATCATCTGGGTGACCATCGGGGGGAAGAGCTTGGTCTGCTCCAAAGGTTTGGTCATGCCTTCCCCTTCACTGACTGCTTCCCGGACTTTGTTAATCCCTGCGGCAATATGGACATTGCCCGCCGTGTCTTGGGTGATTTCAAGGGCACTCATCAAGGGAACACCGCTGCGGAGTAGCGTCCCAAGGGTCCGGGTGAAGCGAGCCACGGCCACTTTGCGAATAATGTCGCCAAAGATCGGTGCCTTGAGCATGACGTTGTCAAACCATGAACGGCCAAAGGGCGTTTTGATAAAGGCCATAAAGCTATAAGCACCACCGCCCACACCGAGCACAACCAAGTACCAAAACTGGCGCAGGAAATTACTCATGTTGATCAGGGCCTGGGTAAACGCAGGCAGAGGTACCTTCATGGAGTCAAACATCTCTTTAAAGATGGGAATAACAAAGGTCAGCAGGAAAGCCCCGATCCCCAAAGCGATCACGGTAACCACCGCCGGATAGGTCATGGCTGACTTCAGCTGCCCAATCAAGCGGGCATTGTTTTCTAAGAAAGAGGCCAAGCGGTCGAGAACTTCGTCTAAAACCCCGCCCATCTCTCCGGCCGCCACCATACTGACATAGAGCTTTGAAAACACTTTGGGGTGATCCTTCATGGCTTCGGAAAGGGAGCGCCCCTCTTCCCCCCCATCGCGCACTTTGGTCAAAATCCCTTTAAACACCTTGGATTGGGCTTGCTCCGTCATAATGTTGAGCGCCCGTAAGAGTGCGACCCCGGAGTTAATCATGGTGGCAAACTGGCGGGTAAAAATCACCATCTCCTTGAGTTTCACTTTTTGCATTTTGGCCAAGAAGTTGTTGATCGGGGCCATAATGTCGTCCCCACCCTGCTTCTCGGTAATGTCGATGGGGAATAAACCTTGCTCACGGAGCTTGGCGCGGGCTTGCGCCAAGTTATCGGCCTCAATATTTTTGGTCAGCTGCTGTCCGCGGGCGTCTCTGACCTTGCATGCGTAAACTGCCATCAGCGCCTCCTGTACTAGTAACGGGCACGGGTGCCTACAGCACCCCCAGACTCATTGATCAATTTTTGGAAATCATCGGGACGGCTGGTTTTAGCCAAGGCGTCTTCGAAGGTGATTTGGCGACTGAGATAAAGTTCCCGCAGCGCCATCTCCAAGGTTAACATGCCGTATTTACCCCCGGTCTGAATCGAGGAGTAAATTTGGGCCGTTTTCCCTTCGCGGATCAGGTTGGCAATTGCTGGGGTGACCAGCATAATTTCCATTGCCATCACGCGGCCCTTGCCACGGCTCAACATGTCACCGCCCCCGGCAGCGCGGGACATCAGCGTTTGGGATAAAACCCCCACCAGACCGTTGGAAAGCTGAATACGGATCTGAGTTTGTTGGTGGGGCGGGAACACATCAACAATCCGGTCAATCGTCTGGCTGGCCGAGCTGGTGTGAAGGGTACCAAAGACCAAGTGGCCAGTTTCCGCAGCAGTGAGCGCCAAACGAATGGTTTCAAGGTCGCGCATTTCGCCCACCAGAATGACGTCTGGATCTTCGCGCAGAGCTGCGCGCAGGGCATTGTCAAAAGAGCGGGTGTCTTCGCCCAACTCCCGTTGGTTCACCAAGCTCTTTTTGGAAACGTGCACATACTCAATCGGATCTTCAATGGTGAGAATATGCTCGGCCCGCTCCGTGTTGATCAAATCGATCATCGAGGCCAGGGTGGTCGATTTCCCAGAACCCGTTGGCCCCGTGACCAAGACAAGCCCACGCGGTTTTTTAATAATTTCTTTGACCACCGGGGGCAATCCCAGCTCTTCAAAACGGGGGATTTTGGTGGCAATGGTCCGCAGGGCAGCAGCATAGGCTCCTTTGTCTTTGTAGACATTGACGCGAAAGCGCCCCAAGCCTGTTACGCCATAAGAGCAGTCAAGTTCCCAGGTTTGCTCTAAAACCTTGCGCTGTTCATTGGTGAGAATGCTAAAAATCAGCTTCTGGGTGTCTTCAGCCGTCAAAGGTTCATAATCGGTGGGTGCCAGCTTACCATTTGCGCGGATCATTGGGGGGACACCTGCAGCAATATGCAAATCGCTACCATCCCGGTCAAATACCAGCTGGAGCAATTCTTCCATATATATCATAGGCTTTTTAGGATCTCCTTATTCGCTTTACGGTTGCGGCACAGTACTTTTTCTGAGGGCAGTGAAACAATAGGGGCAGGTTTCCCAATCAGGTTCAGTCGTGGCTAAGCAGGAAGGACACTTATCATTAACGGTTACAAGGCCAGGGCCATCCAACGTTTCTGAAGCAGGAGCCGCTGCCGCCGCTTTTTCCTTCTTCCGTTCGGCGCGATAATCGGGCTTGCGGGGTGGAATAATCATCATGGGTTCGCGGGGTTCAGGCACCTCAGCGGGTGGGAAGAAAGCAATGGGATCATCCGCATCTTCAGAGCCTTCATCGGTCATCGTGACGCGCAGAACTTCATCAAAGTCGGTGTAGCCATCCCGCACCAACATCAGGGAGTATTCTTTCAGGGGTACCATGCCAGCGCGTTTGGCCCCTTGGCGAATTTCAGATTTGATGGCGTCTTTGTTGATCAATTCGCGCAATTCGTCGTTGATCGTCATGAGTTCATAAACACCCATACGACCTTTGTACCCCTTATTGCACTCTTCACAACCTTCTTCATTGTGTTTGTACACTTCAGGGATCGGCTTGCCAGGCGTCCAGAAAGGATAACCCACATAATAGAGAAGGGCCTCATCCGGTTGGTACAACACCTTGCACTTACCACAGATGCGGCGCACCAGACGCTGAGCCAAGACGCAGATCGTGGAAGAGGAAATTAAGAAGCCATCAATGCCCATTTCTTGCAGGCGGGTTATCGCCCCTGGTGCGTCGTTGGTGTGCAAAGACGTGAAAACCAAGTGCCCCGTCAACGCCGACTCAATCGCAATGTGGGCCAGTTCTTTATCGCGCGTTTCCCCAATCAGCATGATATCGGGATCTTGGCGCAAAAATGCTTTGAGGATGCGGGCAAAGGTCAGGCCGATTTCGGGCTGTGCCTGGGTTTGGGTAATCCCCGCCAAGTCGTACTCGATGGGGTCTTCCGCAGTTGAAATATTGACTTCCGGGCTATTGCGTTCGGCCAGAATCGAGTACAGGGAGGTTGTTTTCCCGGAACCGGTAGGACCACATACAAAGATAATCCCATAAGGGCGCTGCACCAAGTTACGGATACCCTTGAGCATTTCCGGGTAAATCATGAGTTTTTCAAGACCCAGTTGGGTGTTGGAGTTATCCAAAATCCGCATAACAATTTTTTCACCGTGTTTAGAGGGGAGGGTGGAAACACGGAAATCGATATTGCGTCCCCCAATGCGACGGCGCAGACGACCGTCTTGCGGCAAGCGCTTTTCGGCAATATTGAGGTTGGTAATAATTTTGAAACGAGAAGCCAGAGCGGTGGCAATCTTTTTCGGTAGCGGGGGCTCAACGTTGAGAACACCGTCAATGCGGTAACGCAACACCAGGTTGAACTCTTGGGGTTCAATGTGAATGTCACTGGCCTTTTTCTTGATCGCATTGGCTAAGATGGCGTTGGCCAATCGGATGATCGGAGCGGCATCAGCATCCCCTTCATCAAACTGCTCATCATCATCGATCTCTTCCACATCCATTTGATCAACAATTTGAGAGGTGTCATGTTCTTGATCAACTGAGATGCCAACCGCCGCGGGTTTTTTGGCGGCCTCTTCTTTGCGGGGGCCGCTCATGTGTTCGTTCATGAACGCATAGAAGTCGTCTTCGGTAATCACTACCGCACGTACGGTAATGCTCTTACCAATTTTTTTGCTCACCGACAGACGGACATCATCAATCGCCGGGAGATCTTGGGGGTTGACCATAGCAATGGTCAGATTGTTGTTTACAAAGTTAATCGGGATAATCTGACGCTGACGGATGAGGTTATCAGGAATCAGGTGCAGCAGCTCTGGGGTCAGCTTAATGCTTTTGACATTGACGTAGCTGATCCCAAACTGCAGTTCAAGGGCGTCCTTGATATTGCTCTCGGTCACATACTTCGACTCGATCAAAATCTGCCCAAGGGACTTATTCGTGTCCTTCTGTTGTGCCAGGGCATCTTGAAGCTGTTCTTCAGATATCATCCCAGCTTCGAGTAAAATTTCACCCAGTCGCTTTCTTACAAGAGCCATTCCAGTAAACGCTTACCCTCTTCTTGATTCTATGTTTGACTTTAGCAGCGCTAGGCTGCTAAAGTCAGTGACGTTCAGGACATTAATAGCGCGAGACAGCTTCCATCAGTTTGCTGAGGTTAAAGTCATTGGTAACTTCGGCAAAAATGACCATAATGTCTCCTCCACCCGCTAATCCTGATAATAATGTAATCCCGACCTCAGTTTCAACTACAAGGCGTTTCAAGGTGCCTCGCTGCATCCGCTTGATTTGTACGGCAATGTTCGAGTACATCGAAGACACCACCGCACCCATTTCCGGGTCAGAAAGGGGAGCACTGGTAGCGCTCACCTGCCCCTGTACATTGACCACAAAGCTGTGGGTGACCCCAGCAAACTGGGAAGTTTGATTGACAATTTCTTGATGGTTCATAATGACTCCTTATTGTCTTCCCGTCATGGCGATGACAGCAGCTAACAGTTTGGCCAGGCTAAAGTCAGGGGTGTTTTGGCTGAAGGCCACCAACGTCCCCATTTCAAGCGTGGACAACACCGTCAGGCCGATATCTGTCTCAATAACCAAACGCTTCAGCCCGCCACGCTGCATGCGCTTAATTTGCACATCCAGATTGAGATAGATCGAAGAGGTCAAGGCACCGACAATTTCTTTGTCAATTTCGTTGGGCATGGTATTGGCAATAACCAGACCATCATTGCCCACAATCAAGGTGCCCAATACGCCCGGAACTTCGTTGATTTCTTTTAACAACTCGTCAAAGGTCTGACCTTGAGCGGCTAAAATCACCTGTGTTGTGGTCAAACCTTTGGCCCCAAGCTTTTCAGCACGACGAATAATGTCTTCGAGCGTGCTTTGGTCCACCAGCATTTTGCCCATCGGTGCCAAGCCATCTTTTTGCGGCTTTGAACCAGGAGCTGAAGGCTTATAGTTGACATCCGGAATCGAAGATTTGGAGTCGTCTATTTTGAAAGAAGCCATAAAGTCGGCCCCAATATTGTCCGCCGAAAAGGTCGCCTGGGGCGGGGGAGCAACCGGAGCCGCAGGGGCTAAATCATCAAAGTTGAGATTGTTCAGGCCCATTCCCAAGGCATCATCAATGGGAGAGGCCACCGGAGCCGGAGCCGCAGGCGGAGGCGATGCAGCCCCGTTGCTGAACAGATCATCCAAGGCACTATCCAGACCGTTGACATCAAACAAACCACTGGAAGCCGGGGGAGCAACCGGAGCCGGAGCAGCCGGTACCGCAGGCCCATCATCAAAGAGAGAATCAAGAGCACTGTCTAAACCGCTGGAGTCAAACATCCCACCGCCGGACGGAGGGGGCGACGCAGGAGCCGCAGCGGGAGCATCGCCAAAGAGCGAGTCGAGCGCATTGTCTAAACCGCTGGAGTCAAACATGCCACCGCCAGCGGGAGCGGCAGGTGCAGGAGCCGCAGGCTCTTCCCCAAACAGGGAATCGAGGGCACTGTCCAAACCGCTGGAGTCAAACAACCCCCCACCAGCAGGCGCAGCCGGAGGGGCTGCTGCCGGAGCAGGAGCGGCAGGCTCATCCCCAAACAGAGAGTCGAGGGCACTGTCTAAGCCACTGGCATCAAACAAACCACCAGCCGCTGGCGGAGCCGCAGCCGGAGGTGCGGGGGGAGCGGCAGGCTCATCCCCAAAC
>DLGM01000256.1:3893-5424 GCA_002482705.1 Cyanobacteria bacterium UBA7694 | reverse complement strand
GGGGGCGCCGCAACCGGGGGGGCCGGAGGAGCCACAGGCTCATCAAGCAATGCCCCAAGCGCACTGTCAAGGCTCGAACTATCAAAGCTGGGAGCAGGAGGAGCAACCGGAATAACGGGTGCCATAGGCGCAGGCGGCGGAGCGACAGGAGCCGAGGGGGTTATCACGGGAGCAGCAGGAGCCATGGGCTCAGGAGGGGCAAAAGAAGAGGGTGGGGGCGTCAGCGGCTTGCGCGCAATTGCCGGGCCAACGGGCTTTTTAGCCGCACCAGCCGAGCTGGCTGCGCCAGTGCGCGAACGTTGACGGGGCTCGGCATTTTTACCTTTCAGAATAAACATAGCCCCAATGACGGAAATAGCGGCAATAATGCCTCCAACGATGAGAATAGCGGGCGGGCCACCAGCAGCCTGTTCAGCGACTGGGGCGGCACTCTCTGCTTGTCCTTTAATTAACGGGAATAGCAGCAGGCAAATGCCTACCACCCAATGGTTTGTGTGAATGCGAGGTCTATCCCCTCTCTGCATTGCATCGCTCCTTTTTCTTGTTCAAATCTTGGCGAGTAAAGCACGACAATGGCAGACACGTTCATGCCATTATAGCATACCTTGAAATTCTGCTTTTGACAGGGGTTGCGTGGCTTTGCACGGCTTTTAAATGACCAGCTTACGCAAACGGGCACTCAAGTTGTCTACCAGCATAACCAGAATAATCAGAATCAAAATAATCGCTGCAGCCTCCTGAAACTGGAAGGTGCGGAAAGCGGTATTGAGCAAATAGCCAATGCCTCCAGCCCCAATCAGCCCCAAAACAGCGGCGGCACGAATATTGGTTTCAAAGCGGTAAAGCGTAAACGAAATGAGATCGGGCAGCATTTGAGGCACAACCGCAAACGACAAAATTTGTGGGTAGTTGGCTCCCGTTGCACGGATTGCTTCGACCACGCCCTCATCAATATTTTCAATCGACTCTGACAATAACTTGGTTAAAACGGTGACTGTATGCACCGCCAGCGCCAGGGTCCCCGCAAAGGCTCCCAGACCTACAGCCGAGACAAAAATCAGCCCCAGGGCCAAATCGGGGACGGTTCTGAGCAGGTTAATGATAAAACGGGTAGTGGAATACACCACCCGGTGGGGGCTTGTATTGGAAGCGGCCAAAAAAGCCAAGGGNNCAAGGGGAAAGAAAACACCAGGGCAATGACCGTGCCTGTTAATGCCATCTGAATGGTTTGGATCGTTGCTCCCACAATGGTGTTCGGGAAAACGTTATTCCACCAGCGGCGTTTTTGTTCGGCCTTTTCGGGGGTTAAGCTGAGGGGCAATAACACTTCGGCCAATTGCAGCTCAGCGGGGAGTGAATACGACTCGATTTGCTGCACTTTGCTAAAATCGGGTGGCAGCATGCGGCTCACCGTTTTGGGGATTTGCTCCATGCCTTTAAAGAGTTCATCGACCCGGAATTTAGAGCCATCAAAAGACCACAGCACCAAGAGAACCCCCAAGGCCATCAGAAAGAAGCGCTTCCAACCTAG
>DLGM01000256.1:213-3850 GCA_002482705.1 Cyanobacteria bacterium UBA7694 | reverse complement strand
GTAGCTCTTGGGTCGATTTCCAGGGTTTAAATTCAGTGGATAATTCGCTCATAAAGTGACCTTATCGGGGGTATAGCGCTGGTAAATATTGGCAACAACATCTTCGCTGAGGTGGGCGGGCAGGTCGTCAAAGGCAATTTCCCCTTGGGCCAAACCAATCACCCGATCGGAATAGCGCCGCGTCATTTCGAGGGTGTGTAGGCTGACCACCGTGGTCAAACCATCTTCTTGGCTGACGCGCTTAAGGATATCCAGTACCGTTTCCGCCAATTTGGGATCTAAGCTGGCCACGGGTTCATCGGCCAAAATGAGGCGCGGTTTTTGCATCAGCGTACGCGCAATCGCCACCCGCTGCTGCTCACCGCCACTGAGTGCAGAAGCCCGCTTATAAGCATGGGAAAGCAGCCCCACTCGCTCCAAGTTGATCAAGGCCAGTTCACGATCTTCTTTGCTGAACATGCGCAGCGAGCTTTGCAGGGTATTGACGTAACCCAGCTTGCCCGAAAGCACATTGTCGATAACCGTCAGGCGCTTAACAATATTAAACTGCTGAAAAATCATGCCTGTTTTACGTCGCCAACGCCGCAGTTGTCGCCCCTTTAATTGGGCCACATCAATAGTTCCAGAAGCTTCCGGCCCGTCAAGAAACACATCTCCAGGCACCCAGATCTGCCCTGAACTGGGGTCAACCAGGCGATTAATACAGCGCAACAGGGTCGATTTACCTGCACCACTGAGACCAATCAAACCAACAAACTGACCTGCCGGAATGGTCAGATTAATACCACGCAGAATCGGACGGCCATCACTGTACTGCTTTTTAAGATCTACCAATTTCAAAAGGTCTTTAGCCATAACCTAACCTTTGGGAGCTCCTAGCTCTTTGCGCAACTCAATCCCGGAGGTCGAGAAAGCAGCGCGAATGCCTTTATAATCATCATCTGTAGCTGGAACAAACGCATCAATGCGATAGAGCTTTTGAATCAAAGCTTGCCCTGCCGGGTCTTTGCTAATGTCGAGGAAAAAGCGCTGGACTTTTTCAGCGGTCTCAGGGGACAAATCTTTGCTAATCGAGATATTGTCAGCAGGAATAGGCTCTGAGACCGCAATCACCTTGAGCTGGCTGGCTTCTTCCGGTTTTAAAAGGTGTTTCCAAGCCGCATCTTTGCCCTGGGGGTCGTTGGCATAAGTGGCCCCACCCGTGACTTTTTTATTGAGCACCGCCAGCACGGTTGCATCATGGCCCCCAGAGAAAATGACATTGTCAAAATCGCTGTTGGGGTTGATGCCCTGTTTGTGGAAGAGCGTCAAGGGGTAGATATACCCAGCGGTGGAGAGCGTATCTCCAAAAGCAAAAGTTTTGCCTTTAAAATCGCTGAGCGTATTCACGCCACTGTCTTTATGGGTAAAGACAATCGAATAATAGAAAGGATTTTCGCCCCTTTGGGCTTTGAGAATCACTTTCACACCAGCTTCGCTGTTGGCCATCACATAAGAGGCCGGCGTTAAAAAGGCGGCATCGAGCTTATTGGCCCGGAAAGCCTCGACGACCCCGGTATAATCGGTGGCCACAAACGGCTGAATTTCAAGGCCGATTTTTTTACTCATCATATCGACCAACGGCTGGGCATTCTTCTGAATTTCTTCCATGTTTTCAGAGGGAATAAACCCAACGCGAAGGACCTTCGGGTTGCCACTCGGCGAAGCTGCTGTTTCGTCAGGGGAGGAAGAGGGGCAAGCCGTGAGCAGCAAGGTACAAGCTGCAGTAAACATCAAGCTGAATAAGCGCATAGACAATCTGAAACTCCCCAGTCATTCAAATTGAATATCAGTATAGCACCCTTAAGGGACACAAGGCCCAAGCATGAGGAGCGCGAACGCAACGCCTAACGGGCAGCCGGTTTGGCCTGAGTGCGCTGGTACTTGCGCTCCTCATTGGCTGGCTGATTTTCTGGTTCCCAGCTCTGGCGCTCGGGATCGGGGTAAAACTGCTCCGGATTATAATACTTGAGGGTTTGGCGCAAAGGCACATGGGTACAACGCTGATTGCGGATCCGCACAATATGATCCATGGTCTGCACCGAACGCCCAACAAAATTATAGGTGCGCAAGCCTTCCACGCCGGGACGCTGGGGACAAATATAAGAATAACCCCAAGCCCCATCCCGCTGTGGGATTTGGTTGAGCACTTCAAAGTGCAGGTGTGGATAACCCGCAGCCCCACTTGTCCCGACCGCGCCAATCACATCCCCCTGTTGCAATTGCTGCCCAAGACGCACCTGAATACGACTGAGGTGAGCATGCAAGGTGTAATATCCCTGCGCGTGGGCAATCACAACGTAAAACCCATAACGCATATTGGCAAGACGATGAATATAGACCACTTTGCCCGCTGTGGGAGCCTTGACGGGTGTACCTGTCGGCGCCTTAATATCAATGCCTGTATGGCCCCCGCGATAGACCCCAAAGTACCAATAACCATTGCCAAAGGGGTTGGTGACCGCCCCTGGAGCTGGCTTCAGCCAATTGCCCACGGGTGTGGGCAAAGTTGCGGCTGACGGACGGGTGCTTGGGGTTGCAGGCGCGGTGGGGGTCGTTAGCGGGGTAGGTACCATCACGGGCTGAAGACTGGGCAAGGGAAAAATGCCCGGCGTTTGCAGCGGCAAAGGAGCCACTGGAGGGGCCAACAGCGGTGAAGCCAAGGGTACAGGAGCCTTGGATGGCGTACCACGCGCAAAAGACATCCCCCCCACAAGTGTTGCAAAAGGAATCCCCAATAAGAGTAGGTACAGACGTTTATCTTTTGGCATAATCCTTACAGCCCTGTGATGTTGCGCCCATTCTACCACATTTTTTATGAGCCTCTGGGGCCTCGGTTCAGCCCTGCGCTATACTGAGGGGCACATCTTGAAGAAAGAACATTGCTTATGCCCTTCTGCTCGGCCCTCATCCCCGCTTTTCACCTGAGCGACCAACCATGAAGATTACGCTCTTAACCATTGGTTCCCGCGGAGACATCCAACCTTATCTCGCCCTCGGTTATGGGCTGCAGCAAGCCGGGCATCAGGTCCGCTTAGGCACACATACCGAGTTTGAAACGCTGATTCGCAGTTATGGGCTCGATTTTTACCCCGTCAAAGGCAACCCCCGCGAAGTCTTACAGAGTAGCACCGGGCAAAATCTGATGCGTACCGGCACTGATATCCTCAAGTTTCTTAAGTCCTTTCGTGAGGCAGCCTATGACTCAATGCTGGACGGCTTTGATGACTGCCTGAATGCATGCCAGGGCTCCGACTTAATCCTGTACTCATTTTTTGTGATGCCCGTAGGACTGCAAATTTCCGAACAGCTTGGCATTCCTTCAATGGCAGCTTGGTTGCAACCCTTTAGNNCCAGTGCATTTCCAACCTTCATGCTTCCCAACGTCTTTCTGGGGGGGTTGCTCAATCGCGCGACCCATTTGCTGGCGGAACAGCTTTTTTGGCACACCTTTAAAGACATTATCTATACATGGCGACGCAACAGCCTAGGCCTCAAAAGTGCCTTTCATCCCTTCAGCACCCTCCAGCGCCAGCGCATCCCAATTCTGAATGGCTATAGCCGTCATTTGGTACCCCGCCCCCACGACTGGCCAGAT
>DLGM01000256.1:0-186 GCA_002482705.1 Cyanobacteria bacterium UBA7694 | reverse complement strand
GGGCCCATGTGACGGGTTTCTGGTTCTTAGATCAGCCCCAGGACTGGCAGCCACCGGCTGACTTAACCCACTTCTTAGCGGAGGGCCCTGCGCCGATCTGTATTGGATTTGGCAGCATGAGCGATCAGCAGGCCGCGGAGCTGACGGAAATTGCTGAACAGGCCCTGAAGAAAACCCAACAACGAG
>DLGM01000057.1 GCA_002482705.1 Cyanobacteria bacterium UBA7694 | reverse complement strand
TGACCGTGAAACGCTGGTCGCTTTAGAATCGGTGGGAAACCGTTTACAGGCCTTACAGGATCGCGGCAGCAGCGGCTGGGCCCAGCGCCACTACCAAAAACTCAGCACCCACGATATTGCCAAAGAGCTGGTCGAACGCGTGGTCAGCGGCACCAATGCGCAACAAACCCAGCGCGTGGGCAAAGAAGCGGCACTCAAAGACATTGCCGAAGACCTGCGCCTACTGGCCGCATCCCCCCACAAAAATGCCCGCGCTTTAGAAGCCCACGTTTACGAAGGCTTGCGCCAAGCCCTGCGCCATGAAGATCCCAACCCGTACGGAATATTCCAAACGATTGCGTGGCTTGAGCTGGGCGAGGCGGTCAGTGAGTTAAGTGGCCCCGGCTCAGGGGTGGCCAAGGCCCACTTCTTAAAGCTGGCGATGGAAACGTACAAAGACCCCATTCCGGGCGTGCTGGCCGAAAAGCTGCTGCGCAGCGACCCCAATGGGGTGGTCAAAGAACTAGAATACATGTCCGAGCGCAGCCGCGAGGATCGCCAGATTTTGGACAAGGCCCTCGGCAAAATGATGCACCATTATGCCGACAAACCCGATGAGGCCGCTGACGCCCTGGGCACAATTCTGGGCACTTCTGCGCGGGAGTATGCCGAGGCTGCGCTGGCAGAGCCCCCGGATATGGAAACCGTCAGCAAACTCAGCCATCAGGTCGGTTATCTGCTGCGGGCCAGTGAACAGGCGGTGGCGGGCCTGGGCAAAGCGGCCAAGAAAAAAATTGATCAGGGGGCGTTTATTGCCCGGGTCTTTACCAAGGGCGTTTCTATGTTATCCGGGGTCAAGCAAATTGACAGCCTCGGCAAAAAAGGCATCGATTTCCTGAAGGGGCGCGAGTACAAGCAGGTGGATCAGTGGGAAAAGGGCATTACCAGCAGCTACCGCGATCTGATGCAGCAAATTTTTCTGGTGCGCGAACCCAACAGCGGGGCGGGCAGCGCCGCCATGGAGGCCTTCAAGGACCGCCAAAACATCTACGAAACGGCCTTCCGCCAAGGCTACGAGAACCATCAGGATGAAGACAACTATGGCGCGCAGCGGGTGCGCAGATAGTATGCATGTTAAGATCAAAAACAGTCATGTACTTTTGAAATAGTGAGCGAGGTGTCCTATGCGTATCGAAACAACTGCACAGGTACAAGCGGATGGAACGCTCGATTTGCATTTGGAAACCGGCTTGGCCCCAAGAGAGGTTCGCGTATTTGTTTGGATTGAGCCAGAGTTGCCGCTACAAACGCCTGTCAATCAAGGTTGGCCGCCCGGTTACTTCGAAACATTCTATGGTGCTTTGTCCGATGAAACTTGGGATGAGCCTGAAGAATTACCGTTTGAAGTAAGATCAGAGTGGAACTAAAGCCGTTGTATTTACTGGATACTAACGTATGTATTCGCTTTCTCCGTCGGCAATCCTTGGGTATTGCAAAAAGGCTGATGCACTGTCGCCCAGAAGAAATTAGCGTTTGTTCTGTCGTGAAGGCTGAATTATTTTATGGAGCGGCAAAGAGCAAACACCCTGAACAAAGTCGTCTGGTTCAAGAGCAATTTCTCGCCCCATTTCATTCATTTTCCTTTGATGATTCTGCTGCAATCGTTTACGGAAATATTCGGGCACGGCTGGCCTCAATCGGCTCGATCATCGGCCCGAATGACCTCATGATTGCATCCATTGCACTCGCTCATGATCTCATCTTAGTCACCGCAAATATCCGTGAATTCAGCCGTGTGCCTTCCCTGCGGTATGAAAACTGGGAAGAGCAGCCGCTCTGAGATGTCATAAAATGACAACTCCTTCTCGCTCAATTTTAGCGGTGAACGGAGAAGCCGGGGAAAGAGGCACCATGTCTACGGGTATATCCAAGGCTTCTTCAATCTCAGCCGAGAAGGTAAAAAAATCCCAGCCTGTTAAACCGTCGCAGGCAAGATCAAGATCATGGGCCGATTCTGGGCTGTTGAGTGCGCTGCCAAACAGGATCAGCCGGGTGACCCCATGCTGCTGGGCCAGGCGAACAGCGGTGGCAATATGCTTTGCGTCTACCATTGGCTCCTCCTTGCCCTGATTATAATTTTTTTAGCGCTGCGCGAACAAGGGGCACTGCCCTTAAATGCGGAAGCGGAACCCCAGGATGTCGCCCTGGCCGTTGTAGCCGAGGGTGGCTTCGAGGTTGGGGGTGATGTGCCAGGCGAGTTCGGCCCCGGCCGCAGGTGGGAAGAAGTTTTGGAAGACGAGCTGGTTCATGTTGCCGTTGAAGAAGTTGTAGCCGGGCACAATGTTGAGCCGGGCCGTGAACTGGTCGCTGAAGCGGAAGGCCATGGCAATGCCCACTTCGATGCCGAGCCAGCGTGACAGGGTCAGGTCGCGGAAGTTGGTGTCGCCCCAGACGCCGAGCACGAGGCTGAGGAAAAAGCGGTCTTCGTAGCTGTAGTGGCGCGGGGTGGCAAACAGGTTGGTCATGAGGCGCAGGTCGTAGCGGCTGCTGAGATCGGTCCAGCCGTTGACGAGGAAGGGGAGCCCGGCGGAGACGCCCAGGGTGGTGCGCGGAAACAGCTCCAGATCGAGGGCGGCGCTGGGGCCGACCCCAATGGCAAAGGACGAGCGGTTGGCATCGGCTTTGGGCATGGAAGAGGCCCAGGCGGGGGCACTCAGCAGGGCGGTGGCGCACAGGGCAGCGGTCAGGCGGGCGATCAAGGGCATGGGCGGGGGTTCCTTTGGATGTTTTTGTCTATCATAACAGGCTCTTTCAGCCACGACAATTGCTGTATATAGCTTATTTTAGATGTGTATGACAGATGCGGTTATACTGAATTCCAAGCCTTTGTTGTTGAGGTTACTGTGCAACTGAGCCCCTTTCACAAATCACTTTGGGAACTGCCCGAATCGCCCGACTTGGGTGTGCGTTCACTGGCGGCGGTGTTTCGCCATACCACCAATTCATATAAATTTTATTGGTTTTTAGCCATTCTCGAAGCCCTCAAAAACAACTTGCACCGCGTTTCGCTCGACTTTTTAACCGCCGAGATGATTGCCCAGGTGTGGTATCCGGTACATATGTTCAAGCTGAATCTGGGGGCAATCGACCAACTGGGGCAACTGGCCCACCAGCTCAAAATCAAGCGGCAGTTGGGCACCCATCCCAAACACGAAGTGCTGTGGCAAGAGGCCATCCAACTCTTGCACCGCGACGCCGAGTTTCAATCCAGCTTTCAGCAGTTGCAGCGCTTTGTGCCCCAGCGTTTTTTAACCCCGTGGTTCAGTGCCGAACTGCGTGGCTTGCCGGATTATGCCAAAGACAAGCGTATTGTCGAACTGGCAGATCAGGCTTTTGGGCTGCCTGAGACCCCCCTGTATCGCCTGGTGCCTGGGCCACAGGGAGATACCCTGCTAGAGTTACACCCCGATTGGATTGTGTATCTGACCACCAATTATCGGGTGGTGCGAGACTTTGTGCTGTGGAATTTGAGCGAGTATTTGTATACCCGCAATCCGAGCGTACCCAATATTCCCGAAAAGCTCTTTCCTCCGCAGACGCGCACACTCAACCAACCCCGCAAATACTGGCAGAAAATTCTCGACCGTCAGCCTTTCTACTGCCCTTATTCACAAACGCCGCTGGATGCCGGGCAATTCTCTTTGGATCACGTCATTCCCTGGAGCTTTGTCTGCCATGACCAGCTTTGGAATTTGGTGCCCGTACCTAAATCAGTTAATTCGGCCAAATCGGATGCGCTGCCCAATTTGCAGCGTTATCTGGAGGCCGTGATTCGCTTGCAGTATCAGGGTGTGCAGCAGGTCTTGAAGGCTGAAAAGAACCCGGCCAAACACCTGGAGGATTATATTTTGCTGTTCCGTTGTGATCTGCCAACGCTGGTGCAGATGCCGGAGGCCCGGTTTGCCCAGCACCTGCGCGACACCCTCACTCCCCTGGAGCAAATTGCTGCCAATATGGGGTTTGTGAGGGGGTGGGAGTGGCGTTAGGCGGGTTATCGGTTCATTTTCTCAACAGCATATTCAACCATTAAGGCCAGTACAATCATAAACACAATAAACTGCCACCCGCTCATGCGCACGTGCATCCAAATCATCATGCGGTTGAACACCAGGTAAAACAGTAAAAAAATTCCAGCAAAACGAATGACGGCAGTCATGATAGTCTCCTCATTACAATTTTATTCATTATCTTTTAATTTCCAACTACTTTTCCCATCGGATTTCTGGAAGGGGAATGCGATATTGTTTTTGCTCTTGTTCATCCCACCAGACAGCGATAAAGCCCAACTGTGCAGACACAGGCTGGTATCCCTGGCTCCTTAACTTTTGCCAATGTTCTTGGCTGCGCCGGGATAAACGAATCTCAGCTCCCGTCCGAGGTTCTCGCATGAGCCCTACCGCAGCGATCTCCAGTTTACAGCCCGCTACTAAACGCAAAAAAGCCCGCTGCTGAGTTTTGGCTGCACCCAGAAAAATATCTTTCAGCCCCAATTGAAGCACCAATGACCGGGGTGCGGTAAAAGGATGGGTATACATTTGTGATGGGTATTCTGGAGCCATCGCCTGAATAAGCTCCTGGCGGCCATGGATGAATAAGCGGTGACGGGCACGGGTCATGGCCACGTATAATACCCGTTCTTTGCCTGGTTCGGAAAGATTAAACCGATCCAGGTAGACATACACATGATCAAACTCTTTGCCTTTGGCTTTGTGCATGGTAGCAACCAAAATCTGTCCAGTCTCAGCTTCGGGGTAGCAGTCTTCCCAGCGCATTTCATGCAGCCAATGCAGCCAGTCTGCATAAAAAATACGTTCCTGAGTGGCCAAGAACAGCTTTAATACCCGCTCAAAAAGCGGAAGCGACTGTGAACGTTGGCACAGTGACAATACCTTATTTCGGCACTCCTGCCAGCGTTCAGGTGAAATCAAACCATGTTCTTGGTGCAACTGTTGCCGCAGATAATAACTGAACAACTGTAGTTCTAAAAGCGCTGAGAGCTTAAACTGGGGCATCTCCATCAATAACTGGGCTGGAAGCCCTGCCTGCTGAAGTAAAGTAGTCAATAACAGGGCCTCTTCATTGGTGGCACACAAAACTGCTGCTGATCCAGAGACATGGGTTGCTTGAATGTGTTGAATCACCGGCTCAAAAAACTGGCCATTTTCATAGCCGATACACTGTAATTCACCTATATCCGCACGCACAGGGAGCAGTGTGTGCCCCTCTTTGATGCGCTCTTTAAAGCGCCGCACGAACTGATTGCTAAAATCAACCAAATTGGCTGCACTGCGATAATTGGTGGAAAGAAAATAACGATGTGCACCAAAATCACTGGCAAATTCCCGCATAAAGCGGGTAGATGAACCACGAAAGTCATAGATATTTTGGTCATCATCCCCAACTACAATCACGCGGGGCTGTCCGGCCTCTCCTGCAACTTCTAAGATGGCTTTTAAGAAACGGTATTCACGCTCAGAAATATCCTGGTATTCGTCTACCAAAATGACGCTTTTCTGTTCTAAGCGGGCACGGTGGGGCAACGTGTCATCTAAAATGGCTAGTGTGGCCTGTTCAATAATTTTGTCGAGTTGACTGACATCCCCTTGGGCTTCCAGCAATTGAAAAGCATAAGAGTGAAAGGTCGCAATATCTAAATAATAAGGCTTATATCCCAGTAACTCACTGAGACGCTGACGCATTTCTTGGGCTGCAGGCCGTGAATAGGTGAGCATCAAAAACTGTTCCGGCTTCACTTCTTCCAGCATTAACAGGGCTGCAACCTTATGTACCAGAATACGCGTTTTACCACTGCCTGGGCCTGCAGCAACTAAGATGCGGTCATGGTCGCTGTCCTTAATAATGGTTAGCTGCTCTTCT
>DLGM01000203.1:7515-8586 GCA_002482705.1 Cyanobacteria bacterium UBA7694 | reverse complement strand
GGATCTGGATGAGGCCCCGGAGGCAGAAGGCGAAGTAGACAGCGAATCAGAAACCGACAGCGAGCTGGATGCGACCGGGGAGGACGAAGAAGAGGAAGACCCCGACGGCGAAGAAGAATCGCCCGAACAGGAACAACAGCAGCGCAAGCGCCCAGAGCCAGAAGCGGAAGCAGAAGAAGAGGCAGAGAGCGCTTGAAACACAACAAACTTGTATGCTTTAGTGGAGGTAAGCCCCTTATAAGGAGTTGCCCATGAATCCATCCGAACTGGAAATCCGCATTGCCCCCGATGGTCAAGTCAGCATCAATGTGCTCGGTGCCCAAGGCACTGCCTGTCTCAGTCTCACTGAGTTCTTAGAAAAAGCCGTTGGGGATGTGACCGATCGCACCCACAAAAGTGAATACTACCAAAGTCAGACCCAGAGCCAAAACCAAGTGGGCATCCAATATCCCACCTATTAACAAGCGGACAGTCTGAAAAGTGAGAGCGCGCCCAAGAGCGCTGAACATCAGGCAAAATGAGCCTTGGAGCAAGGGAATTTGCCCCTGCCCCTCTGGGTTTTTTGGCAAAAACCCTTTAGAATACAAATGTCTTAATTCATGCATGCGAGGGACGCCATGGCACGACTGATTATTCCTGCACAATTCCGTGAAACAGCGCAGCGTTGCGCTTCCCAACGAGCACTCGGTAAAAAATCCTCCCCGAGTACCGGTTATCAATATATTACTTACCAAGAACTGGCCCGGCGCGTGGATCACTTGGCCGCCGCCATGTTGGCCTGGGGCATTCAGAGCGATGATAAAATTGCCCTGATGTCAGAGAACTCCCCCGAGTGGGTCATTTCTGACTTAGGCCTCATGAGTGCCGGGGCCCTCAACGTGCCCGTTTACCCCACCCTCACCTATGAGCAACTGGCTTTTATTCTCAATGACTGTGGAGCCAAGGGCATGATTGTCTCCAACCAAACCCACTACAATAAAGTGGCCAAAATTGCTGCCGAGGTACCGACCCTGGAGTTCGTCATCTACGTGGACCCCATTGCCCCGGACGCCCATTGTCAGCTCAAAACGA
>DLGM01000203.1:6558-7501 GCA_002482705.1 Cyanobacteria bacterium UBA7694 | reverse complement strand
ACGATTGCCTTTGCCGAAGTTTTAAAACAGGGGCAAGAGGCCCATGCCACTCAAAAAGCCGAAATTGACCGGCGCATTGCAGCCCTGCAAGAAGATCAGGTATGCAGCATTATTTACACCTCTGGTACCACGGGCAACCCCAAAGGGGTGATGCTCAGCCACCGCAACTTTATGTCGAACGCCACCGAGTGCGCCAAAATTTTGCTCAACGGCATGGAGGGCCAAGAAAAGCTTGAACTCTCGTTCCTGCCCTTGTCCCACGTCTTGGAGCGGGTCGTCAACTACGTGTTGGTAGTGGTCACCGGAGGCACTGTCGCCTATGCGGAAAGCATCGACACCATTTCCCAGAACATGCTCGAAGTGCAGCCCACCATTTTAGCCAGCGTGCCGCGCATCTACGAAAAGATTTACTCCCGCGTCATGGATGGGGTCCAACAGGGTTCGACCCTGAAACAGACCCTGTTCAAATGGGCCTTGGGAGTGGGAGCCGCTCACTGGGAAGCCACCCAAGGGGGGAAAACAGCCCCGGCCAGCCTGCAGTTAAAACACAAACTGGCAGACCGCCTAGTGTTCAGCAAAATCAAGGCGCGCACCGGAGGCCGCTTGGCTACCCTGGTCTCGGGTGGCGCTCCCCTCATGAAAGAACTGGCCGAATTCTTTGCCCACATTGGTTTACCCATTTTGGAAGGGTACGGGCTCACTGAGACCAGTCCCGTCATTTGTGTCGGTCGCCATAACGAGGTCAAATTTGGTACCGTGGGCCCGCCCATTCCTGGCGTTGATGTCAAAATAGCCGAAGATGGTGAAATTTTGGCCCGGGGCCCCAACATTATGAAAGGGTACTACAATAACCCAGAGGCCACCGCTGAAATGATTGACAGTGACGGCTGGCTGCGCACCGGTGACATTGGCGAACTCGATGCCCAAAATTATTTGCGCATTA
>DLGM01000203.1:6376-6536 GCA_002482705.1 Cyanobacteria bacterium UBA7694 | reverse complement strand
CGCAAAAAAGAAATTTTGGTCATGTCGAACGGCAAAAATGTGGCCCCCCAACCGATCGAAAACCTGCTCAAAACCAGCAAGTACATCGAACAGATTGTCTTAATTGGTGACAACCGCAAATACATTTCGGCGTTGATTGTGCCGGCCTTCGAGGCGCTCC
>DLGM01000203.1:2322-6339 GCA_002482705.1 Cyanobacteria bacterium UBA7694 | reverse complement strand
TTCTTCCGATCTCGAAAAAATGCTCAATGACCCCAAAATCACGGCCTTCATGCGTCAGGAAATTGATCGCATCAGCGAAGGCAAAGTGGCGCAGTTTGAGTGGATCAAACAATTCCGCCTGCTGCCCACCGAGTTCACGATTGAAAACAATGAGATTACGCCGAAGCTCTCCCTGCGGCGCAAAATCATCAATCAACGTTATGCCCACCTGATCGACGATATGTATAGCGTCCAACAGGCGTCCGTCTAAGCCTTCCGGGGGCAAAACCATGGTTTTGCCCCCTGGGAAGTTCATCCAGCAATATGCTAGTATGGAGCTGAATTTCCTATGCGCAAACCACCCTTTTCTCCGCAACGCACTCTGCAACAGGGCAATCGTGCCTGTATCAAGGGCCATTGGTCTCAAGCCCGTCAGTTGTACCAACAGGTACTCAAGGCCGATCCCCGCCACACGCGGGCCCTTTATGGCCTGTGCCTCGTCCTCACCGAAGAGCGCCGCTACAAAGAAGCCGAAAGTTATCTTGAACAATTGCTGGCGCTTGACGACCGTATGCCCAGCAGTTACGCCCTGCTTGGGCGCATTTTTGCCGAAACCGGGCAAACCCAGCGCGCCCTGCTTTTTTATGAAAAAGCCCTCAATCTCAACCCGCGTTTTGCACAAGCCAGCTTTGCCCTGGCCCGCCTCCACCTTCAGACCGGCGACCGGGAACGGGCCAAAACCCGTTATGCCCAAAGCGTCAGCGCCCACCCCCAGTTGGCCGAAGCCTGGATGGGCCTGAGCCAGCTCTATCAACAGGAGGGGGAACTGATTCGCGCCATGGAGTGTCACAACCAGGCCGTGGCAATCAACCCAAGCCTCGGTACCCCCATTGACGATGAAACCATCGAACGGGAATGGCAGAACATTTACCAGACTCTCGATTTACAGGCCATCGGCAGTGACGAAATTGCCGCCATGAACGAACAACAGCTCAATGCCTATATCACCGAACTTCAACACCATATCCAACAGGAGCCATCAGCCCCATGACGCGCACCCGCATTATTTCCGTATGTGCCCCCAAAGGCGGCGCAGGAGCCAGCTTTGTTGCCAGTAACCTGGCCTTAGGCATGGGGCTTGCGGCCAAAACCCCCACCCTGCTGATTGATCTCGATCTGCTGCGGGGGGGTGCCCAAGCCAGCCTGTACTCGCTGGAGCGGGAAGTGGGCGACCACCATTTGGGGCGTCTGGCCCATGGGGGGCCACTGACCCCGAGCGAGATGGAGCCCTTTTTCCTCCAGCACCCCAAGGTGCCCGTCCACCTCTTGGCAGCCCCCCCAGTCGAGCCCCCCACCCGCTTGGATGGAGGCCGTCTGTACGAAATTTTGCTCATGGCCTCGCTGGTGTATAAAAACATTGTCATTGATACATCACAACCCAGCCTCAATGAGCTAATGGGCGTGTGTATCGACTGTTCGGCCCAGGCCTTTGCGGTGGTCATTCCCGATATTATCTCGCTGCAAAGCACCTCACAATTTTTGCAACAGGTTGAGCGGGCCCAGTTTTCTTTGAATAAGTTTCAGTTGGTGCTGAACATGGCCAATTTGTCTACCGACCTCAGCGCCGAGGAAATTGGCCTATACTTCCAGGATTTACTCAAGCGCCCCCTTGAACACCAGATCCCTTTTGAGCCGATTGCAGTGATCAAATCGATCAACCGGGGCATCCCCCTGCTGCAACGCAACAAGGCCGAACACCTGGTCAATAGTTACCTTGGCATTGTCAAAGCGGCATTAAAAGCCCAGCCGCTCAATCTGACCGAAGTACACATCAGCCTGCGCAGCGATTTGCCCTTGGCCCTGCCTGAAATCGGCAGCCCAAGCAGCAGTGGGAAAGTGCTAACCCAGCTCCCTCAGCCGATGATGCCCGGGGGCGTTCCCGGCGAAATTCCCCAGCCGACCAAAGCCCTCACCAAGGTGAGTCAAGCCATTGCAGGCTGGAGCCCCGAACAGTACCGCAGCACCAAACAACAGTTGCACAAGCGCATGCTCCAAGAAATGCGACTCAATGAACTGGAGTTTGATAACCCCGATAAGCGCGATCACATCAAACAACAATTGCGCGACAAACTCTCAGAGATCATGACCGAAGACAAAATTGAAATCGCCTCGCGCAAAGACCGGGCCATGCTCATCGAAGAACTGATCGATGAAGCGCTGGGCCTTGGCCCCCTCGAAACCCTGCTGCGCGACGAATCGGTCACGGAAATCATGGTCAACGGCCCCAACCATATCTTTATTGAGCGCAAAGGCAAACTCGAACTGTCCCACCGCACATTCCTCGACGAGAAACAATTGCGCGTGGTGATTGATCGCATTGTCGCCCCGTTGGGCCGCCGCATTGATGAAAGTTCACCGATGGTGGACGCCCGTCTCGCGGACGGGTCGCGGGTCAACATTATTATCCCCCCTCTGGCTTTAAACGGGGCCACCCTCTCGATCCGTAAATTCCCCAGCGAACGCCTCAAGGCCCAGCATTTGGTCGATTTTGGCTCTGTCACTCAGGAAATGGCCGAGTTTTTAAAAGGGGCCGTTGAAGCCCGTCTCAACATCCTGATCTGCGGCGGTACGGGCTCCGGGAAAACCACCCTGCTCAATATTATGTCGTCATTTATTCCCCCCGGTGCACGGATTGTCACCATTGAGGATGCCGCTGAATTACAACTGCACCAGGATCACGTCATTCGCCTGGAGTCACGCCCCCCCAATATCGAAGGCAAAGGGCAGGTCAGCATTCGTGAGCTGGTGAAAAACTCGTTGCGGATGCGCCCGGACCGGATTGTGGTCGGGGAAGTCCGGGGCGGAGAAGCCCTGGATATGTTGCAGGCCATGAATACCGGCCACGAGGGCTCACTGACCACCTGCCACGCCAACGCCCCGCGCGAAGCCTTGGCCCGTCTCGAAACCATGGTCTTAATGGCCGGAGTTGACCTGCCCCTGCGCGCCATTCGCGAACAAATTGCTTCTGCCGTCGATTTGATTGTGCACCAGTCCCGCCTGCGCGACGGCACCCGCAAAGTGACCCACATTGTCGAAGTCAACGGCATGGAGGGGGATATTATCACCACCCAAGAGATCTTCAAATTTGAGCAGCTCAGCGTCGATGGCAATGGCCACGTCATTGGGCGCTTTAAACAGGCTGATATTCGCCCGAGCGTACTCGATAAGTTTGTATATAACGGCATTCGCGTGCCCAAAAGCTTTGAGGCCGGATACCAAGCCCTCGATACCCTAGAGGATGCCCTTAGCGACAAACCGGAAAAAGAAAAGAAAGGGTTCTTCTGGTAAGCCCCTTTCAACATCTCATCCATACGCGTCCAGACCCGCTGGCGGTCGCAGCCTCTTTAGAACACAGCGGCTGCGCCCTGTTACGCGGCGTGTTTCCCGCTTCATGGATCAGCCAATTGCGACAGCGGGCCGAATTTGCGTTTGCCTTTTGGCAGAACTATTACCGCTCAGGGCAACCCCTGCCAGAAGGATACGCCAAAAACCGCGATTATGGCCAAATGGTGTTTATCGGGCTTCGAGAACTGGACCAACCTCAGGAAGAGCCCTTTCAGATTTTGCGGCTGCTCGCCACCAGCCCTCTGCCAGCGGTTATTGCCAACTGCCTCAAAGCCAATGAAGCCAGTGTCAATCTGACGGCCAGCGCCCTGCGCCGCCAAAGTGCCCAGGCTGCAAACCTGTCTATTCCCCTCCACCAAGATGGACCATTGCTCGGCGATCCGGCCTGGCCCGTGGTCCACTGCTGGATTCCCCTGAATGCCTGTGGCCTCCTGGCCCCCTCGCTCGAAGTCATGCCCATTGGCCTGCGCGAGATGTTGCCGCTGGATCCCCACCGCGCGGAACGGGCCCCTCTCTATGCCGAATATGCCCTCGACCCAGACGCCGTGATCGCCCAGTTTGGCCCTGAGTCGCTTTGGCATCCGGTCTTTCACCCTGGCGACGTGTTGCTGATGAACCACTGGCTGCCCCATC
>DLGM01000203.1:0-2275 GCA_002482705.1 Cyanobacteria bacterium UBA7694 | reverse complement strand
AAATTCGCTGTGTCGCCGGGCGCACATTCCCTCCCAACTTTGCCCATTTTGGCATGGTTTCAATCGGTCCGGCCGCAGCATCCCTTTAGCCCGCTGGGCCAGTCATGGTATTATCGGACAGGATCGATTTGTTCCCTGACACAAAGGAGACTCACTGTGAAACCTACGCTCTACGCTTTACTTGCCAGCCTGCTCCTGATCAGTTGCGCCGCCCAGCAAAAACCCGAAGAAGCCAGCCCCCATCGTGGCAAAATTGTTTACACCTCCGATGAGCCCGGTAACCTGGACATTCAATTGATCAACCCCGACGGAACAGGGGGTGTCAATTTAACCCAAAACCCGGCTGACGACTATCATCCCCGCTGGTCACCCGACCACAAACAGATTGCCTTTGTGTCGACCCGCGATGGCAACCCGGAAATTTATATCATGAACGCCGATGGCACTGAGCAGCGCCGTCTGACCGACCACGAAGCCTCTGACGAATATCCCGACTGGTCCCCGGATAGCAAACAGCTCATTTTCACCTCAACCCGCGATGGCAACGAAGAGGTTTACCGCATTGATGCCGACGGTACCAACTTGGTCAACTTGACCAATCACCCGGCCGGAGATGCCGTCGCCCGCTGGTCTCCAGACGGAGCCCAAATTCTGTTTGTCAGTGACCGGGATGAAAACAACGAACTCTACCTCATGAATGCCGACGGCAGCAATGCCATGAATTTGACCAATCACCCCCGCGAAGATTACGGCGGTAACTGGTCACCCGACAGCAAGAGCATTGCATTTGCCTCCAACCGCGACAGCGTTGAAAATGAGCTTTACATGATTCAACGAGACGGCACGGGCCTCAAACGCCTGACCACTGACAGCCTCCCCAAATATGGGCCGAGTATATCTTGGGAAGGCAAGCGGATTATTTACGCTGGCCGCCCGTCCAAAGCTGGTGACTCGGCCTATGATCTGATGCAGCTCAATCTCGACGGCAGTATGCCGATTAACCTGACACGTACCGAATTGGTGGACGAAGCTGAACCAGATTGGTAAAAACACTGTAAAATAAGGCGTTACTTATCTTCTAACTCATAGGCACCAACCGGAGAGGCCCCTGATAATATGGACGGGTCCCGCGATATCTGCGTATCATCAGCAAGAGGCCTCTCCATGGAGCAAGTTCCCTCATTTCAGCTTAGGCCCTTGGGCGCTGGGCGGCCACAGGCTGTGGCCGCTGGAGAACAAGATGCCACCCTCTTACAGAAATTAGCCGATTTAGATACCCTGCTGGCCAGCCTTGAGGATCACATCCTTGAGCTGGATGCCAACGGGGTCTATACCCGCATCTGGAACCCTTCGCGTCTGCCCTTAGCCCCAGAAATACTGCTCGGACAATCGTTTTACACACAAGCTCCCAGCACAATTCGCGACGCCCTGCAAGCCGATTTTCAGCGCGTCAAAGCCGGGGGCACATCGAGCAGCGTTACGTTTGATTTACCCAAGCACCTGCCTGGGAAATGGTTTGAAACGCGCTTTGTACGCATCTTAGATGCGCAAGATCCGCCGCGCATGTTGCAGTTAATCCGCGATGTGTCTGCCAAACAGGTGGCCGAAACCACGCTCCAGCAAAACCAAACCGACCTCGAAACCCTGATTGACAATACCGACGACTATATCTGGTCGATTGACACCCATTATCAGTACGTGATTATTAATCAGGCCTACCGCCAGTTTATTGCCCAAACCTTTGCAGCGCAGATCGAGCCCGGAGACTCGGCCCTCACCATCCTGGACCGAACCACGCGCACTTTTTCCGAAATGGCCTATCAGCAAGCGTTAAATGGCGTCCCCTTCCACTGTGAGTGGCAAGCCCCCAACAAACGGGTTTACCAACTCAATGTGGCTCCCATCCGCGAAAAAAATGCCACCATCCGCGGAGCCACCGTCTTTTGCCGCGATATTACCAGCCAAAACCAAGTCTATCAAGAGCTGCTCAAAGCCAAAGAAGAAGCCGAACACGCCGCCCAAGCCAAACAGGATTTTTTATCGGTCATGAGCCACGAAATTCGCACGCCCCTCAATGCGGTGATTGGGTTTAGCCATTTATTGATGCAGGATCGGCCCCGGCCCGATCAGCTGGAGAACCTGCACGCCCTCAAGTTCTCAGCCGAAAACCTGTTGCAGCTCATCAATGACATTCTCGACTTTAACCGTGCCGACTCCGGTCGCCTCGAACTCGAAGAAGTCGATTTTGATCTGTCTCAACTGATCAGAGATATCT
>DLGM01000317.1 GCA_002482705.1 Cyanobacteria bacterium UBA7694 | reverse complement strand
CCGTTACATCTCTTCGTACCCCATAAAGAATACGGAATGGAGCTGGTGGATAGAGAACCGTCCGCGTGATATTAGTGCCTTCTACGGTGATAAAAGCACTTAGTTCATTAAGTACAGCTAAACCATTATCATATTCTGGACGTGGAATATCAACAGCAGTAAAGTCAAACATAAAACAATTGAGAACAGAACCACATTCTAATCGTCCTAAACTAGAGTTAAAAACAGGTGGAAGACGATCAAAATCAGGGGCATTTTCAGCCGTAAAGTTGATCATAATCGAGCCAACAGGCTGTAAGTTAATATTTTGTGTAATCGGGTTAGGGCGTCCACCTTCACCAAAAGTAGCAGGGGGTACTTGTGTTGAAAAATTGGCATAACCTTCTGGAGCCTCAACCTCTAATACAAACGGACCAGAAGGTGCCCCATTAAGGACATACTTACCATCGGCCCCTGTCAAACTAGAAACTGTGCTACCTTGCACCCGGACCCGAACATTGGGTAGGGGCACCTGCGAATTTGTTTGATCCTTAATGAGACCTTCAACGGTACGAATGTTGGTTGTATCAAGAGTTGCAATTGGATCGTCTTCCAAAGCTGTAACAGCAATGGTAATGGGATTAGCCCCCGGAATGATAACTTCTAATTCAGGTCCAATCACCTCAAGTGTAAAGGAGCCATCCGCAGCGGTACGGGTACTGCGGAAAGGCGTTGATTTATCACGTACCTCCACATTGTTAAGGGGAGTTTGGGTGGGTGATAACAAGGTTGCGCTGATCACACGGACTTGTTGCTGATTAGAAGTATTGATCGCAGGGATATCAGAAAGGTTGAGAACTCTCCCCGCAAACAAGGTCTGAGGTTGGTTGTAAAAATTATCGGCTTTAATTGTATAATTTTTGCCCTTAGCACTAGCCGGAATGTCTTTCAGGTAAAAACGACCCATGAGGTCCGTTTTAATAGAAGCTATCACTTTATCGCGCTCTAATACTTGAACCGTAATAGGGGATGCCGGGGGGACAAAACGCCCATCTTCAGCTATCCCTGAATAAAGAACACCTGTTACAGCTGCAGTACCTTCGGAAACTGAGGCTGTTTGATTTGTCGTTTGATTCGTTGTTTGCCCGGTACCGGTACCCGTAACAGGCGTTGTCGATTGGCAGCTGACCGACAGGGTCGTAGCCAGGACCAAGCCTGCCAGACCGAATAGGGAAAGGGGCTTCAGAGATTTCATCAGGGGTACAGTCCTCCGGTGTTCGTGGAAAGTGGGCGGGGCAACTTAATATATCTTTACACTACTTATAGCAACTTCGGGAAGAATATGCAATGTATCAAGACTTTAGAGAATTATTCCAAGCCCAAGGGGGCAAGTCAAGTTTTTTGGTCACACCTTACGGCAATGAAAATCTTGTGCCCCGACATGAAATTAAGATGCGATTAACATCACGGAAAGTTTCGCTTATATCCCACAAGATAGAAGCCATGTGACCCCATAGAGAATATAACAGATGTGCGTAGAAGGTAATTTACATATGAACCTACAGCTTCGTCCCACTCTCTTGGCAGCTTTTGCTGGACTGCTGACCGCTTGCGCACAAACTTCACTCCCCCTTAACAACTACTACCCTGTACAGGGACAAGCCCCCAACCGCCTACAAGCCCTTAACGCCCAAACCAACAGCCAGGTGACCATTCAAACGCACTTTGTCAGCGCTTACCAGCGTTCAGCACAAGCCAATGAAGCAACAGCCCGCCGTGACCCCAATGGTCCTGCAGCCGCTCTGTTGCGCCTGATTCAAAATGCCAAACAGAGTTTAGATGGCTCTTTTTATGACATTGATGCACCGGAAGTTGTGGATGCGCTGATCAAAGCTAAACAACGGGGCGTTCAAGTTCGGATTGTGACCGATACCGATAATATGACCACTAAAGAGTCTGGCCCCACTGGCCCGGCCCGCCCGGCAATTGTTGCCCTTAAAAACGCCAAAATTCCCGTGGTCGATGATCAGCGTTCAGGGATCATGCACAATAAGTTTTTAATTGTTGATGGGCATACCATTTGGACGGGTTCTACCAACCTCACCACTACCAGCTTATACCAGCACAATAACAACGCTCTCACCATTCAATCCCAGCAACTGGCGGCCAACTATCAGTCTGAGTTTGAGCGTCTGTTCACCCATCGCATCTTTGGCCCCAACCCCCCGCGTCAGGTCCCTTATCCCGTGATCAAATCCGGGAATATGACCATTGAAACTTATTTTTCACCCAAGGGCGGTGGCCAGCAAGCCTTCTTACAAGAGTTGCGCAATGCCCGCCAAAGCATTTCGTTTATGACTTTTTCCCTGACCGATCCCACTGCCGGGCAAATCATTACCGCCAAACAAAAACAGGGCATCAAAGTTTCTGGCGTATTTGACCGCTGGCTCGGAGCGGGTCAATACTCCCTATTTAATCCCATGAAAGAATCTGGCATTGCTGTCCGCAAAGATGGCAACCAGGCGTTGCTCCACCATAAAGTCATTTTGGTCGACAACACAGTCATTACCGGTTCTTATAATTATTCAGCCAATGCCGAAAACAGCAACAATGAAAACTTCTTGGTGATCAAAAATGCCCCGGCCGTCACGCGCGCATACCAGCAAGAATATAACAAAGTGCTGCAAGCATCTCAGGCTTGGTAAAAAAGAAATGTACAACATACATTTCATGTGTTATAATCAAATTAGGTTCGTCGGTCCGTGGGAACAAAAAATTTGCATCCCCCGTCAACAAACCTGAACCCTAACGAAAGGAGAATCCACCTCAATGTACGATGATATCATCCGCGAAATGAAAGAACGTATTGAGCAAAAAGAGCAAAAATACGTTGAATGGAAGACCAAGCGTCAACAGGAACTTATGGACCTGGCCCGCGAAGTCGACCTGAAAATGGATCGCCGTCGCAATCGCAAATCAAACTTACGTAGTGGTTAAGATGGGCTAAATGAACAGTGTGTACGAGCAACTCTTTTAAACAGGCTCTGGAAATTCCAGAGCCTGTTGTCATTTTAAACCATGCAATTTTTCAGTGAAGGTTTTGACAACCACCTCTATCGCTCCGGAAGCGATGTTCTACGCATCGCCAAACACAGTCAGGCCAGTCAACGCCTACGGGTTGAATCGCGTTTATTACCCTGGCTAGCCCCCCAACTCCCCTTGGCAATCCCTGTCCCCTTAGAAACAGGCCTTGATCCGATGACGGGTTTAGCTTGGGTGCGTTATCGCTTTTTAACAGGAAACCCTCTCCCAGTAGCTCAATGGTCACCCGCCTTACTCGTCGAAATCAAACAACTGCTCGCCATCTTCCAAGCCATTCCGATTCAGGACTTAAAACGCTTTCATATTCCAGAACGAAATCTAACCACTTTTCATAGGGCAATCATCAATGCCAGACCTTGGGCGGGGCTACCCCTACAACGCTATGAAATAAACAGTATCCAACGGGCTTTTGAACATTATCTTGACTCTCAACAGTCACATTACACCCCCTGCTTTTTACATGGTGACTTACACCCCCGCCACCTATTAATGGACAATAACGGGAAGTGGACAGGGCTTTTAGACTTTGGCACCGTACAAATCAGCGATCCGGATTACGAATGGGTCAACATCTTCGAAGCACTGGGAGCAGAACGCTTTGAAGTTTTGGTGGGACCAGCCCCAGCCATTCACAAACTGGCTGTATTCAGTTTGGGGAGACAGCTGCGCTTAGCCCATCTTGCCAACACATCTGGAGAGCAGCCACTATTGGAACGCAGTTTAAAACAGGTGCGTCAAGCCCTAGCTCTCTGGCAACAGGGGTAATTTGCGTTCTAGCTCCTGCTTGAGTTGTGTATAGTCAGGCACACCTGGTAAACGCAGCAAGGATTGGCCACGATCAAGCAAAAGCAGCAGGGGAATCCCCTGGACGCGGTAACGTGCGGCCAATAAAGGTTTTTGCTCTACGTTGATTTTTATGATCTTCATGCGTCCGGCAAAATCCTGCACCAACTGAGACAACATCGGTTCAATCGTTTGACAAGGTGCCGCCCATTCGGCCCAGAAACTAATGAGTACCGGTACCGGGGATTGCGCCAACAGCATTTCCAAGCTTTGAATCTGTGTGGAGGAAGTCATAAGCAGAATCCTTTCGGGAATAAACCCCTATGCGGAATTTATTCCCGACCTCGCTGAAAATTAAACCCTGTGGTGGTTTAAGGACGGCCCGAAATAGGTGATAAAGCCTGAACAGCTATGCCTTGGGGAAATAGCCGGGTCAAACTGCCCCGCACACTCTCACTCACGTTGGTCGTTGCGCTGATAGCGTCTGTGGCGCTGGCAAGCAGGCTGGGAGCCATTGGGTAATGGAGTATATCCACATCTTCCGTACGCAGCACCGCCATTTTGCGTGCCAGGGCAATGGCATCTTCCAGGCCCCCCAGTTGGTCAACCAAACGGCGATCCAGGGCTTGTTTACCCGTATAAATACGCCCCTGGGCAACTTCTTCGACTTCCTTGATATCGAGCTTACGGCTCTCTGAAACCCGCTCTAAGAAGATGCGGTAATAGTCACGCAGATTATTTTGTAAAATCTGCCGCTCTTCCGGTGTAAAAGCCCGGTGGTTGCCACTGCTGTCAGCCCGCTCATTGGTTTTCACCACCGTATGATTCACACCCGCCTGCTGGTAAAGCTTTTCAAAGTGAGTTTTACTGGCAAAGATGCCAATGCTGCCAGTAATTGTGCTCGGGTTGGCCACAAGTTTGTCGCCGGCCAAAGCAATCCAATAGCCACCAGAAGCTGCTACATCCGCCATCGAGACAATCACCGGTTTCTTGGTGTTTTCTTTGTACTTTTGCAGAGCGCGGAAGATTTCATCAGAAGCCAAAGGCGAACCACCGGGACTATTAATGCGCACCACCAAAGCCTTCACTTGAGGATCCCGCTGCGCTTTTTGAATGTCGCGCATAACTGACAAGCTGCCAACATACTGCTCACCAAATAAGAAGTCTTGGCCACTGCTGCCCTCAATAATATTGCCAGAAATATAGATCACGGCAATTTTGTCATTGGGTTCCCAGGAGCGATCATGCAAGCGCAAAGACTCGAGGTTTTCGACATCGGCGGTGGGCTGATGAATCAAGTTGGCAGCCGTTTCAAGAATTTCGTCGCGGTAAAGGTAATTGTCGACCAAACCCGTTTGTTTGGCCTCAACAGCGGTAAACAGGGTTTTGGCGAGAATTTTATCCACCGTCGCTTTTTCGAGGCGCCGGTGTTGCATCAGGGTTTCGGTATAGCGTTGGAAATCGTCTTGTTGAATGGCAGCTAACTCTTCCTGAGTGGCTGCGGAGGCTTCTTCCAGGACAAAACTTTCGAGACCGGTTTTATACTGGCCCACTTTGACAAATTCAACCTCCACCCCCACTTTATCGAGCAGTTTGCGATAATGGGGCAGTACATAAGCAAAACCAGGCAGACGCAAACTGCCCAAGGGATGCATTAAAATTTGATCAGCCCCGGCAGCCAGATAATATTCAGACATGCCAGCGTCTTTGAGGTAAACCATTACCTTTTTGCCTGATTGCTGTAAAGTTTTGAGCGCTGTGCGAATTTCCTCGATGGCTCCCATGCCAATACCCAGCGAACCCACTTCGAGAATCACGCCCTTATAACGGGGCAGGGTGTTGACCAAATGGAGTTTTTGCAGCAACTGCCAGTGGGAAACTTGCCGGTTATTGTTAAACAGTCCCGGTGTTTGGGCGTCTCCGTTGTCGAGGGCAATGCCCCGGCTGAGATCGACATAGGCAAAACTATTGCCCATTTGCTGGCTGGCGCTGGCAAAAGTGGCATTGGTGATTTGGGCATGAACCGCGTCATGGTTGCTGGTGCCATTAAAGGAATGGAAATACCCAGCTGCCATGCGGTCAAACTGAAGCCCCAAACCGAACATGAACTGGCCCCGTAAATCGATCGAGCCCCGCAATAAAATCCCGTCAAAAGGCTCACTTTCTAAACCAAATAAGCCTGTGATATTGCGGGCTTCATCGCCTTCATCCCATTGGGCATCAGCGGTCAGGGTCAGGCGTTCTCCCAAGGGCCGTACACCAACCCCCACAGCATAAGCGCGCCGGGCCTGCCCCTGATTGAGCATCGGCGCATTGAGGTTGCGTGCGGCGAAACCAAACGACAGAAAGCGCGCTGGACGCACAAGGGCCCCAATGTCAAAAGAATGGATATTCGAGTTTTGCACAAACACCTCTTGGGTGAGGTGGTAGTTGGCTCCGACACTTAAGAAATCGAGAATGGGGTAGGTATAACCCACATAAAATTTACGCAGGTCACCAATCGCTCCGGCCTGAAACTGCTGATAACCCAAAGAAAAATTGGGCAACCCCCCAAAAAGGCTGAACTGGCCGCGCACCGTCGGATCAATCGATTTAGAGGCAAAGACTTCAAAGAGGTCACGGGCACCGGCAGCACCGGGATTAATCGGCAATGCAGTGGTATCATCCACCAGCGCCACCGAAGGCAGAGGCAAGTAGTTGAGATGGCTGAAATTGCGTGTCGTTTCATCGGCAAAAGCAGGGGGCAGGGCTAAAGTGAGCAAAAGGCCGCTGAGCAAAGCGGCCTGACAAAAATATTTCATGGGTTTAACCGTGGATAGCAGCAGCAACAATGATCCCGATCGCAATAAAAAATCCGGCGATCACGGTGCCAAGAGCTTGATTGTTTTTTTCGAGTTCTTTGGTGAACTCCAGGGCATTGACAATGTCAAAGACTTTGTAAGCAATCATGAGCATAATCATACCCAAAACAGAATAAACGGCGGTTGCCAATAACAACCCAGGGCTGAGTAATTTAAGTGCGTCCATAACGGGATGAAGCCTCCTGAAAGATCGGTTTATTTGCCAAAACGGGAGCCGCCGCCTTGAAAACCACCGGAGGAAAAACCCCGGCCACGACTGCGGCTGCCATCACCAAAACTGAAAAAATAAAAACTTGAGCCGCTGCGGTAGTGGCTCCCTCCATAGGTTCCACCATAAGAAGAAGGGGTACGGCTCAGCATTGCAAAAAATATAAAGGGCAGAATGGCTACAGCAATAAAAATAAGAATGTAGACGATTCTAGGCATGGGAGGCTCCGGAACCGTAAAGAGTCAACTCAAAGGGCTGGATATAGCGCCCTATGCTGGCTTCCGTTTCCCCACCCCAACGCTCTACAGATAAAAAACGGCTGTCATCCTCATTGTAAAAATCCCAGTACTCAACGCTAGAATGCTTGGGGCCACTGGCTTCACTTTCAATCAGTACGTTGGCAAATCCGTGTTCATCTTCATAAAAGGCTTCGCGGTTGTGGTGCAATGTGGGGGGAATACGGCCATTGAGATCGAGTTGTACGGGTTCACAGATCGCAACGATCAGTTCGTCATCATCTTCCGCATCGAGCCAGAATTTGCGTCCACTGACCACATCAACCAAATGGTAAGAGTACCACTTAAAACCATGGGAGTTATACACGTGGCGATTGCGAATGACGTAGTCAACGCCATCATAACCGACGACATCCCCCACCCGGAGATTGAGCACATTCGGGCCCACGCTAGGTAAACGACTTTCTGCCAAGGCAGGAAGCGATGAGTGAGCGTCGTAACGCTGTGGCTTGCCAAAGAGAAAGTCAAGCAGTCCCATAACCTGTACTGGTGCCCTTTTGTATCAGAGATATGTGTATTCTATCATGGAATTTCAACCCAGACCTCGCCGCCCTCAACTTTAGCCGGGAAGATCAGCAATTTGGCGCGAGATGCCGTACACTGTCCATCCCCCAAATTAAACGCCCACAAATGGTGATTACAAGTCAGGGTGTTTTTTTCCGGGTCAAGCATGCCATCTTCAAGAGGATAGCCCTGATGGGGACAGCGGTTTTCCAAAGCCTGTACCTGTTCTTGCCCCCGGTCAATCACCAAGATTTTGAGGCGTTCATGGCGATAAACACAGCGTTGCTCCCGTTGCAAAGTGGTATAGCGAGTAACTTTATGCCAAGTCATGGAATTCCTCATGGTGAACAGATGTGTTCCATTGTGGCATTCCCGATTCATCAACAGCAAGCGCAGGGTTCAGCGCAGCTTATTTTAAACGTCTATTAAATTTATTTCACGAACTATTGTTTTTCTGTTAAATACAACATATCCGACCTGGGGAGGTATATAAGGTAAATTATTATTATAAAAATTCTGCTGACCTCAGGTGTTCACATGCAAATTTTCCCCACGTCCAACTTTGGTTTCCTGATTTCCAATCCCACCACCGTTGCCCCTACCATTCACCCACGAACGCTTTCTATTCCCAAGTCTTTAGCAGAAACTTCAAAATCAGAAATCAGCGAAGCCTTGGCCATTCTCCTCAAACGAAACCCCGCTTTAACGGCCACACCCACTGAGCGCAGCAAACCCGAGCATAATCACGATCGCCCCGAAGAAGCACGGCAGCAAGCCCATGCTCACATGGAGGAATTGCTCACGATTATCATTGAAATGCGCGTCCAAAAACGAGCCAAGCGTTCACTGGAATACCGCTTTTGGCGAGAGCGCAAACAGCGCAAAAACCCTTTGGATCTGCCCCCCAATCCCATTCCTGACCGCAGCCTGCCAGAGGGCATCTCTTTTCAAATGGCCCAAGCTGCCGTCAGCCAAGAAGACGCCAACAGCGCTGATAATCACACCAGCCGGATTTTGCAGCGCATTCTCAGACGCTTACCCCGTCCGGGCGAAACCACTCTCCCCCAACTCAAATAAGCCACACAGGTTTTTTGCAATTTCGGCTATAGTGAAAGGGGAGGCGATGACCTCCACTTCGTTGATGAGGAATTGCGCATGTCTGATGTATCCATTACTCCTGCCGTCTATTTACCGCCAGCAGCAGGCATGCGCAGCAGCGTGGTCGCAGCCCAAGCGCCTCCACAAACCCAAGCCCCCTCTCAAGGCGATCAGATCCAGATCAATACCCCCGATGGCAAAGCGCCCTCCGTGCGCTTCTTTTTCTTTAGTGATGCCCACTCCAATCAACCCATCCTGAATAAATTTTTGGATGCAGCCACCCAAGAGCGCCCAGATCTGGTGATTGACGGCGGCGATTTTTTACACGACGGCACCGCTCCTGAATTTAAGCGGGCCCTTGATCAACGTGCGGCCTTGCCCATGCCTGTACATATGGTGACTGGCAACCACGATGCCGAGCTGCGCGGCCCCTTTCCCCCTGACGGTGCCCCCCACATCCCTGATTTTCAGTCGTTTGATCACAAGGGCGTACATTTTATCCTGATTGATAATCATGATGAGACCTTGACCGATGCCCAGTTGAAACAGTTGGAGGCCGACTTAGAAAGCAATAAGGGCAAACCCACTGTGGTTTCTATGCACGTCCCCCCGCTGTTTACCAAAGAGCGGGCCACCGTCAAGCTGCTCAAAAACCTACCCCTGCACTTTGCCAGCCCGCAAATGACCGATGAGGCCCAAATCAAGCGGTTTACCGACCTGATGAGCAAATATCAGGTCAAAGCAGTCTTGTCGGGCCACACCCATGAAGCCGATGAAATTGTCAAAGATGGGGTGCGTTATTTGGTCGCAGGCTCCAGTGGTGGGCTCACTCCCGGAGCCAAGATCCCCAATGAATACCTCGACATTCAGCTTGCGGGCAACGACCTCCAAATCGAACGCAAACAGCTCGATCCGGGCAGCGCCCATCTCGGTGAACACCTTCTGCGTGCCGGGCGTTTTTACCACGACCTGAATACCTTTA
>DLGM01000276.1 GCA_002482705.1 Cyanobacteria bacterium UBA7694 | reverse complement strand
CTTGGCGCAGGGGGACGTCGGTGATCACGGCGGCCTTCTGGGCTTTGCTGATCAGATCCGGGCTGTATTGGAAGTGAATGCGGTTGCCTGCCTGTTGATACAGGAAAGAACGCTCTTCTTCCGAGAGGGGCTGCCAGTAGAAGTGGTCGCGGATCAGCACCAGATCACCGGGGGTGTAGAAGCGGTGGATGCCCCCAGCGGCGTTGGTCATGAGAATGTCTTTGATGCCCATGGCATGCATGAGGGTGACCGGGAAAACCACATTGCGCCAGGGATGCCCCTCGTAGCGGTGAATGCGGCCCCGGAAGATGGCTAAATTTTTGCCCTGGTAACGCCCTAGGGTCAGTTCGCCCTTGTGGCCTTTGACGGTGGCGTGGGGGAATCCGGGGATTTCACCGAAGGGGATGACGCACACGTCTTCGAGTTCATTGAAGATATCAATGCCGGAACCCAACACGATGGCGGCATCCGGGCGCACGGACGATTTTTCAAAGATATAGTCGCGCGCTGCTTGGGCTGGCTGGTGAAGATCTTCAAGATTGAATTGCATTTGGCTCATCGATTGTAATTACATCCCAAAAGATTGATGGTGTTCTATGGTATTGGGCCAGAGACCCGACTGGGCAAGGCAGACCTATCCGATTGCTGAGGACGATAGGTATGGTAATCTGCATATTGTCCTATAGTACCACTACTGAATGATTTCGAGGATAGTTCCCATGCTTTATGAAGGCGATCAGGCCCCCGGCTTCTCTCTCCCGGCCACTCCTGACCAGACGCTCTCCCTGGCAGATTTTAAAGGCCAATCCAAGGTGGTGCTCTATTTTTATTCGAAGGACAATACCTCGGGCTGTACCCGTCAGGCCCAGGCTTTTCGCGATGGCTTGGCCCAGATTCAGGCCCAGGGGGCGGTCGTGATTGGGGTCAGCCCCGACAGTCTCGCCTCGCACCAGGCGTTCAGCGCCAAACATGCCCTGAACTTCCCCCTGATTGCGGACGTGGATCGCACCCTGATTAGCGCTTATGGGGTTAGTAAAGACCCGGTTGCCAATAAAGGCGTCAACCGCACCACTTTTGTGATTGATACCGAGGGCACGATTCAAAAAATATTTCGCAACGTCAAAGTAGACGGCCATTTCGAGAAAGTGTTGGCTCAGTTGTAACCCATGAAACGCATCTTGGTTGTTTTTGGAACCCGCCCGGAACTGGTGAAAATGTTTCCCGTGATCGAAGCTTTACGCGCCAGCGAGTTTGATTGCCGCGTGCTCACCACTGCCCAGCACCGGGAAATGCTGGACATGTTCCAGCAGACCTTTGGCATTATTCCCGACATTGACCTTGACCTGATGCAGGCCCGCCAGTCGTTGGCTGGGCTCACCGCCCGCATCCTTGAACACGTCACGCCCGTGCTGGAAGCCGAACAGCCCGACATGGTGCTGGTTCAGGGCGATACCACCACGGTCATGGCCACGGCCCTGGCGGCCTTTTACCTGAAAATCCCCGTCGGCCACGTGGAAGCGGGCCTGCGCACCGACCAAATTTATAATCCTTTCCCGGAAGAAATGAACCGCCGTGTGGTGGGCCAGTTGGCGGCCCTGCATTTTGCCCCCACGGCCCTGTCCGAAGCGGCTTTGCTGGCGGAGAACATTCCCGCTGATCGCATCTTCCGCACGGGTAATACGGTCATTGATGCCATTTTAACCATGCATGAGCGCCACAGCGACTATAATCACTTGGCAGCTCTGAATATCCCGAGCGATGCCCGCGTCATGTTGGTCACGGCCCACCGCCGCGAAAACTGGGGGCAGCCGCTGCAAGACATTTGTACTGCGTTGTTACAGCTCTGCGAAGCTTTCCCGGATGTGCATATGGTCTTCCCGGTGCACAAGAATCCGGTGGTGCGCGAAACGGTCTTCCCGGCGCTGGAAAATCATCCCCGCATCCATCTGGTCGAACCTTTGGACTATGTGCCGCTGATGGATCTCATTCGCCGCAGTGTGCTGGTGCTGACCGATTCCGGTGGCATCCAGGAAGAAGCACCGTCTTTGGGCAAGCCCGTGCTGGTGATGCGCACCACCACCGAGCGCCCGGAAGGGGTCGATATGGGCACCGCCAAGCTGGTGGGCACGGATATCGCCACAATTGTCGGAGAGGCGACCCGGCTGCTGACCGATGCGGACGCTTATGCAGCCATGAGCCACGCCATCAACCCCTATGGCGATGGGAAAGCGGCGGATCGGATCGTGCAGGCTCTGCGCTGCCATTTTGGGTTAAGTGAGAAGGCCCCGGAGCCGTTTTCTCCTCAGTAACGGCTGAAAGTCATCTTTGCCGAAATGCAGGGGCGCATTGATTACAATGTTGACGTATCATGATGAAGTGTAGTTTTCTATGATGAAAACTTCCGTTCTTCATAATTCTTCACAAAATGACTCAAAGGTATGCTCCAGATGACTTTTTCAACGCCCAGTGATGTTGTTACTGCCATTTTTGTTGGATTTACGTTTAGCTACTTTTTTTTGTGGCTTCTTGGTGACTTTCTTCCTATCTTCTTTGGCGTTGACAAAAGTACAAAAAAACTTCCCCAGAGTAGCATGCAGTTGAGTGAACTGCGTGATTCGTTCAAAGGGACTAAATTAGAAAATGAATTTAATAAATATTTAAAAACTATTTTCCAAGACCAAAGCTCAAGCTTTCATACATTGAGTCTAGCCAGTGAATATCTGAATGTGAATCATCTTCTCGGCGTGGAAAATCTGAAAAGATGGCAAACAGCAGCCAATATTATGTTGGGATTAGGTATTTTAGGCACCTTTGTTGGCCTTACGATGGGTCTTTGGACTTTTGATATGGCAACGCATGAACAAATTATGCGAAGTATTCAAACGTTAGTGCCAAGCATGAAGACTGCATTCATCACCTCTGTAGCAGGTATGTGTGCTTCGCTTCTTGCTAATGCTATACAAAAGCACTCGATTAAAGACATAAGTCGTAATTTGGATTCATTTTGTCATAAATTAGATCATAAATTTTTTATGGGTGCTGAAAAAGAGTTAGATTTGTTCTATGCTTTTAAAAATGAGCAAGGTCAACGTGTTTACCCCGCACAGTTTATGCAAAACATCATGCGTGACTCTAGCGAGCAAACCCATGAGATCAAAAAGTTTGCCGAGGAGTTTTCTGAGGGGGTGATTATTTCGCCTGGAACGATAGACTCAATCTCGCATAAGGTTGCTGGAGCCCTAGAGCAGCCAATCACTTCCTTTTACTCCTTTGAGAACGAGCAAGGTCAACGCGTTTACCCCGCACAGTTTATGCAAAACATCATGCGTGATTCTAGTGAGCAAACTCGCGGAATCAAACGATTTACCGAAGACTTGGCGGAAGGCATTATTCTGTCGTCTGAAACGATGGACTTGCTTGCGGATAAGATTGCTGGAGCACTAGAGCGTCCGATGGTGCAGTACATGTTGCCTGTTATGCAAGATGTTC
>DLGM01000279.1 GCA_002482705.1 Cyanobacteria bacterium UBA7694 | reverse complement strand
GTGTCTACCCAGCCGCCAAAATAACCGGCAATCCCCCCGATAATCAAGCCAAGGGGATATGAGATACAAATGGCGAGCAAACCAACGGTCAGCGAGATACGGCCACCAAAGAGCAAACGGGTAAACACGTCGCGCCCTTGAATATCAGCCCCCCAAACATAAATGCGGCTAGGAGTTTCGCCTTCAGGCAAGGCCACGGGCTGCATGGTTTTTGCATCCAACGGGCCACTGACCCCAAACAGGTGCAGATTCATGGGCACCAGACCAAACAGTTTATAAGGCTCACCCGCAGTGAAAAACTGCATTTTGTAAATAACATTGCGATCGCGCACCAGCTTGTTGGTCGGAATCCCGTTATCAGCCATGTACTGGCGGGTACGCAGATGGTAAATAAACGGCCCTACAAACTGGCCATCGTGAGACATGTGAATTTGTGAGGGCGGGAAATGAGACTGGTTGATATCGCCAGAGTTGACCCCATAAGGGCTGAGGATATCAGCAAAGATCGCCGAACCGTAAAGTACGCACAAAATCACCATGCCCAGAATCGCCAAGCGGTGTTTTAAAAAGCGCTTGAGAATTTTCTGGCGGGTCGACGTAATCGGAGGCAAACCACCGGTCAAATTGCCCGTATGGGCCTGGGTATCAAACTGAGTATCAAGAGAGGTAGATGCCATGGGTTAAGCCTCCAGCTTGATTCGGGGATCGGCTACAGCCAAGAGCAGGTCGGCAATCAAGTTGCCCAGCAATAACATGCCGGAACCAATCACCAAGCCCGCCATGACCAAATTCAGGTCGGTGCCCAAAACAGCCTGCAACATCAAGTTCCCCAAACCGGGCCAAGAAAAGATGATTTCGACAAAGGCCGCACCACTGATCAGGTGGGCAATTTCGTAACCGAGCAGGGTCACAATCGGGTTCAGAGCGTTGCGCACAGCGTGTTTGTACAAGACCTTGTTTTCAGGCAGGCCTTTGGCACGGGCCGTTTTAATATACTCTTCATTGAGAATATCGAGCATATTGGCGCGCATCCGACGCTGCAGAGAGGCAATGCTGATCAGGGACAGGGTGACAGTTGGCATCACCAAGTGATGCAGAATATCCAGCGCCTGAACCACAAAGTTGCCCGAAGCTTCGGCGCTAATGCTGGTCATGCCCCCAATCGGGAACCAGCCTGTACCCGCAGCAATCAGGAGCAGGATAATCGCCAAGAAGAAATCGGGAAAACCCATAAAGAAATACGAAATGGATGAGAAAACCTGGTCCGCCAAAGAATACTGACGCACGGAGAGCCAGATTCCCAGCGGAATAGCGATCAACCACGTGACCACCAGGGTTGCTAACCCTAGGATCAGGGTATTGTTCAAGCGGCTCAGAATCAGCCCCATAACCGGGGTTTTGTAGGTATACGACTCACCCATATCGCCCCGGACAAAGTTGCCAATCCAGTTAAAATAGCGCTGTAAAAAGGGTTTGTCTAACCCCAAGCGCGCCACCTCACGCTGAATGGTTTCTTCGGTGACCGTTGGGCTCATCCGCAGCTGCGCCAGGGGGTCGGCCCCGGCCAACTTTTCCGCCATGACGATAATGCCAAAAGCGATAAAGGAGATGATGAAGATTAAGGGGAGCATCTGTAACAAGCGTTTGAGAATATATCTGAGCATCCTGTATCCCTCTGTGGTTTAATCGGCAGTGCTTAGTCGGTCAGGAAGTGGTAGTCAGTGTTCCAGTTGATCTGACTGAGGCCAGACCCACCGTGAATGGTGGGAAAGACGTTGCCAATATCCTTGCGAACGGCCACCATCGCCAATTGGTTGGTGGTATACAAGAACGGCAGATACTCAGAGACCAGATCCTGGCTGCGCCAGTAGAGCTGTTTGCGTTTTTCGGGGTCAAACTCAACAGCCGCTTTTTCGTACAGGTCAAGGATCTCTTTTTCCCAGGGATCAAAGGTCGTGGGCTGGCCCTTCCAACGGGAGGAGTGGCCCATATTAAACATGTGCATCCGTCCGTCGAGTTTCCAGGTATTGATGCCAAAGTGAGGCTCAATGGCACTCCCGGTGAGGCCAATCATCATGGCATCCCAATCGAGAGTCTGGTCAATTTGCTGCACCATGACGTTGAACTGAATCGGGCGATAATTGACTTTAATTCCGAGGCGATCCCAGTCCTTGCGAATAATCGAGCAGGCCGCGTCACGCTGGGTATTGCCCGAGTTGGTGACCAAATCGAATTCGACCCGGTTGCCTTTGGCATCAAAGAGTTCGCCATTGGCGTTTTTGCGGAAACCAGCCTCTTCAAGCAAAGCAGCAGCTTTGGCAATGTCATAGGGATAGGTTTTGACATTTGGCTTATAAAAAGGATTTTGTTGGCTAATGTGCGAAGTTTGAGGAATCGCACGGCCTTTATAAATACTTTCGATCATGCCCTGGGTGTTGAGCGCATGGGCCATGGCCTGACGGAATTTGGGGTTGCGGAACCAAGCCGATTTGATCGGGTTGACCACCGGCTTCCCATCCGGGCTTTTAGCCGTACTCATATTGAACATGACAAACAGGGTTCCAGTTGCTGGCCCAAGGTTATCAATGCCAAAATTCAAGCGCTCGCGCAGGGGTTCGAGAATGTCATAATCTTCCGCCCGCAGAGCCAAGGCGTCTGTTTCACGGGCTTGGAATTTGATAATTTCGGTACTCAAGTCTTGTACCTCGATGGTAATAAACTTATCGAGGTAAGGCAGGTTATTGCCCTGTTCATCCTTGAGGTAATAATGGGGGTTCGGCTCCAGCACAACGTGTTGGCCGGGGCGATACTGAGACAGTTTCCAAGGGCCATTACAGACAATGATACTGGGATCTTTGGCCGCTACATCCAGCCCCCATAAACTGTTGAACTTAACCTTCCCATCTTTGTCAGGGCGGGTCGTGCCTTCAAAGGCATGTTTGGGCATAATCGGATCGCTCAAACCCCGCAGGAAGGGGACAAACGGCTTCACGGTGGTAAAACGCACGTGCCGATCATCCACTTTCTCAACAATGGGGAACTGATCTTCCACCAATAAACCATCACGGTAGTTGTTGGGAATATCTTTGTTATCAACAATTTCTTTGTAGGTAAAGACCACGTCATCAACGGTGATCGGCTGGCCATCAGACCACTTTAAGCCCTCACGCAGCTTAAAGGTGTAACTGCGTTTGTCGGGGCTCAACTCCCAGGATTCAGCCAAGACGGGTTTAATCTCGGTGGTAACCGGGTCGGTGGAGACCAAACCCACATACATTTGGCCAATCACATCCGTGGAGGAGGTTTCAGCAGCCAAATAGGCGTTAAAGGTTTTGGGCAGGGAAACGCTGGAAATAACGCGCGTGCCGCCGCGCTTGCCAACAACCGGTTTAAACTCTTTAGATCGCTCGACACCAGCGGCCAGGGCAGCCGCGCCGCCTTGGTTGGTGGCACCGGGGTCATCCTCAATGGTCTTACAACCGGTCATAAGCATGCAGGCTGCTAGGCAAAAGGAGGCCAGGGCACGCACAGAGGGAAGAGAGGGGGCAAGACGAGGGTCACGCTTCAGCATTTACTTCTCCCGCAGGGTTATTTAATCAGGGGGCTCGAGAGGACGATGGCCACAACAGCCCAAGAAATAGCAATCGCGCCAGTAATACGGTTGAGGCCTGTTTCGGCCCCTTTCTGGCTGCCAAACAGTTGAGCGGAACTGCCCATGCTGCCCAGCCCCATACCCTTGGCGGGGTGAATCAAGACGGCTGCAATCAAAGTGACAGAGAGAAAGAGTTGCAGCCAGGTCAGTACGGTTTGCACAGAGGGTTATCCTTTCAGAAAATGGTAGGGGGAAAGGAGGTCTTCACACGGAGACCAAATCCTGTTCATGTATAGCATGAATGCGAGGCTGCGTCAAATCAAGGCTAGTGGTCATCAGCGTTTGCGCCTTATGGCCGGAAGTAATGGACATCAGAATTCCAGTTGACCTGATTGAGGCCACTGCCCCCATAAACGCTGGGGGCAACGTTGTGCAGGTTATTGCGCACGGCGACCATCGACAGTTCACTAATGGTGTATAAAAATGGCAAATGTTCACTTTCAAGTCGCTGAGCGCGTTGATACAAAAGTTTGCGTCGCGAGATATTCATTTCCGCAGCCGCTTGCTGATAGAGCATTTCCATTTCATATTCCCAAGGTTCAAAACGGGTGGGTTGTTTCCCACTCCAACGACGGGGATGCCCCATATTAAACAGATGCATGCGACCATCTGTTTTCCAGCGCGAACTGGCAAAATGAGGCTCCACAGCACTGCCAGCCAAGCCAATCATCATCACTTCCCAAGCGTGGGTTTCGTGGATTTGTTTGACCATGCCATTGAGCAATTGCGGCCGGTAGTTCACCTTCATCCCCAATTTTTCCCAGTCCTGACGAATAATCGCACAGGTAGCATCCCGTTCGGTATTGGCGGCATTGGTAACCAGATCAAACTCGACCCGGTTATTGTGATCATCGTATAACTCACCTTTGTCATTTTTGACAAAACCCGCCTGGGTCAATAATTCAGCGGCCCGTTTGAGATCATAAGGATAGGTACGCACATCGCTGCTGTAAAAAGGATTGTGAGAGCTGAGGTGGGTATGCTGGGCTTCAGCACGTCCTTTATACACACTTTCGATCAGGCCCGGTTTATTGAGCGCATGGGCCAGGGCACGGCGAAAGCGCAAATCACGGAACCAGCGCGAACGCACAGCATTGACCAGCGGTTTGCCACTGTGGTCGGTCGCCAAACTCATATTGAACATAATAAACAGGGAGCTGGGCGTGGGGCCTAAATTATAAATGGTGAAATTGCCCCTTTTTTGCTCCGGGGCTAAGGCCGTATAATCTTCCGGGCGCAGCAAATAGGTATCGGTCTCCCCATTGCGAAACTTGATCAAACTGGTGTTCATATCTCCGGTTTCGAGCAATATAAAACGCGAAATATAGGGCAGGGAATGTTGTTGCGCATCGCGGCCAAAATAGTGGGGGTTGGGAACCATCTCAATCCGTTCCCCCGGCCGGTACACGACCAACTTCCAAGGACCATTGCCAACAATGTTTTCGACCGGTTCAGCCAAACTCCAAGTGCGGCTAAATGGCAGTTTTCCATCGGCATCCGGTTGCAAGGTTTTGCTCAGCTTATGCTGTGGTAGCACGGGGGCCCCGAGATTATTGAGGAAAGGAGCAAAAGGCCTGACCAAAGTAAAACGCAGCGTCAGGCCATCTAAGCGCTCAATTTTTGGCAGTTGACCATCTTGGCTCCAAAAATCGTAATAATTATTGGGTATTTTGGGGTTTGCCAAAATTTCTTGGTAGGTAAATAACACATCATCCGCCGTCAGTGGCATGCCATCCGACCATTTGAGATTGGGCTTGAGTTTGACCGTATAAACACGGCCATCTCGGCTCACCTCCCAGCTTTCTGCCAGCGCAGGCTCAACCGCCAAGGTGCTGGCATTAAGGACGGTTAAGCCGCGAAACAGTTGAGTGAGCACCACCTGGGAGGCCGAATCGCTGGAAAGATAAGGGTTAAACCCCGTAGGCAAAGAAGTATTCGCCAATACCCGTGTGCCGCCAGATTGGCCTACGGTCGGCTGAAAACGTTCCTGCCGGGAGGTAGGCCCCCGAGATGCAGAAGCTGCTGGAGCGGTCTCCTCGTCCTGAATGGTCGGGCAGGCTGTCAAAAGCATAAGATACAATAGAATCGGGTAGCGCCGCGCCATGGGTTGCCGCCTGTAAACCTTGAGCTGCATAACAGCATACTGGATGAAGAGAATGTCAGACAAGCCGCATGAAGTGCTCGAAGGCATCGTTGAGCGCATTACCTATCAGTCGCCGGAAACAGGTTACACGGTCTTTAAGCTGCAAGTGCCCCGGGCGGCGGAGCTGACCACCGTGGTGGGCGAACTGGCCGATTTGTATGTGGGCGAATCGCTCCAGCTCAGCGGCCTGTGGCTCAACCACCCGAAACATGGGTACCAATTTAAAGTCCAGCGCTATCAAAAGCTCTTGCCCGCCACAGTCATTGGGCTGGAAAAATACCTCGGCTCTGGACTGATCAAAGGGGTTGGCCCAATCACCGCCAAACGCATGGTCAAAACCTTTGGCACCGACATTCTCAAAATCATTGAAGAAGAGCCCGAGCGCTTGCAAGAAATTCCGCTGATCGGAGCCAAAAAGCAGGCCTTGATCACCCAAAGCTGGAATGAACACAAAGAAATCCAGAACGTCATGATGTTTTTACAGGCCCACGGTGTGTCTACCACTTTTGCGGTCAAAATTTTTAAACGGTATGGCAATGACGCCATCCGTTTGGTAGAAGCCAATCCCTATCGCCTGGCCGAAGACATTTGGGGCATTGGTTTTAAAACTGCCGATCGCTTGGCCCAGGCTCTTGGGCACGCGCTCGAAAGCCCCTCCCGTTTGCGGGCTGGGTTGGTCTACACCCTCCAAAAAAGTACCGAAGAGGGCCATGTTTATTTGCCTCAAAATGAGTTGATACAGCGTGCCACCGAGATTCTGACTGTCGACGCGGGCCTCCTGCCTGAGGCCATTCTGGCTCTCGGACGGGATGATATGGTCGTCCTCGAAACCGATCCCAACAACCCGGATGTCTTTCTGGTCGCCTTGCATCAATCAGAAAAAAGGATTGTCCAGCGCCTCAAACGCCTGCTTGAAACACCTGTGCAAAAACCCCACAAAACGCAGGTAGGCCCGTGGTTAGCGACCTATCAACAGCAGCAGGGTATGGCCCTGTCCTCCGAGCAAGAAGAAGCGGTACGGCAGGCCACAAGCCGCAAGGTGTTTATTTTAACCGGCGGTCCCGGCACCGGCAAAACCACCGTCAGCCGCAGCATCATTGCCTGGTTCACCCATATTGGCAAAACCGTCTTGTTGGCATCACCCACCGGGCGGGCCGCCAAACGTCTCAGCGAAGTCACTGGCGAGCCCGCCAAAACCATTCACCGCCTGCTGGAATTTGACCCGCGCAAAATGCGCTTTAAGCGCGATGAAACCCAACCCTTAGAAGCAGATGTTGTCCTGCTGGACGAAGTCAGCATGGTTGATCTGGTGCTGTTCCACCAATTGCTCAAAGCCATCCCCGAACAGGCCCACCTGATTCTGGTTGGGGACAGTGATCAATTGCCCTCGGTCGGGCCAGGAGCCGTCTTAAAACACCTCTTGGCCAGTGAACGCATCCCGTCTGTACAACTGCGCCAGATTTTCCGCCAAGCCGAGGCCAGCTTGATTATTCGCAATGCCCACCGCCTCAATCAGGGCATTTTCCCGGAACTGCTGGCACCCACCCCTGCCCACCGCGATCAGGACTGTTTTTTTATTCCCCTTGAAGAACCTGAAGCCATGGTCGAAACCATTCTCGATCTGGTCACCCGCCGTTTGCCCAAAGCGGGGCATACCCCAGAAGACATCCAGGTATTATGCCCCATGAATCGGGGTTTAGTCGGCAGCCAAAACCTCAACCAGCAATTACAAGCCGCTTTAAACCCCTTGCGTGGCCAAGCGGAAATGGTGCGTGGAGCCCGCTTATTGCGCGTCGGTGACCGGGTCATTCAATTGCGCAATAACTATGATCGGGATGTATTTAATGGGGATATGGGCATCCTCAAGGCCATTGACCAGGAGGATCAGACCTTTGTGGTCAAATACCCGGAACAAGAAGTGGTATACGACCTCAGCGAACAAGATGAGCTGGCCTTGGCCTATGCCCTGTCGGTGCATAAGTCACAGGGCAGTGAATACCCGGTGGTCATTTTACCCGTGGCAACCCAGCACTATATGATGTTACAGCGCAACCTCCTTTATACAGGCATGACCCGCGCCCGCAAACTGCTCATTTGGGTGGGCAGCAAAAAAGCCTTGGCCATCGCGGTCAAAAACCATCGCCTGCGAGAGCGTTACAGCCATCTTCGCGAACGCCTCGAAGAAACCCTGTGAATCGCCAGTTAGAAACCAATATTGAGGCGCAAATAGGGGCCTTGGGGACGTAAGTCGGGGCCACTGGCAATGGGCGCATTGCTATTGATCTGATCATTCGGGGTCGAAGACGTGCTCCAGGCCCCGGCAAAAGGTGTCCAGATCATGCCAGCGCGCAGCCCCACTTTGCCCAGCCACCCCCAGTGCCAATCGAGGCCTACACCTAAGTTCAGGGCAAAAGCCGTATGTGACAAGCCCCCCCGCCGCGTCGGAGCCGTTAAAAACTCATCAAATGTAGGCAACACCGTGCGACGCGTAAAGTTGAGATCCATCACTGCCAATCCCAATCCGGCAATGGGATAAATACGCAATTGTTTGACCGGACGCAACTGATAACCCACATTAAAAAACACCTGGCTGGCACTCATGGCCATCCAGTAGTCTTGGTTCACCACTGGCAGCGTGGTACCCACATGGCCCTCAAATTCGGTGAGCACATCCCAGGCAGAAAACTGAAGGCTGCCCCCAAACGATAAAAAATCCTCGGGGGCCGCATCATAACCTTGGGCCTGTAAACGGGTATTCAGGGGGCCCAAAGCCAAACGCTGATACCCTCCGCTAAACAAGAGATGAAAAGTAAACGGCAGATCGCCTTCCAAATGCCGACTGAACCACGCATCTTCGCTCTCTTCCAGAGGCTCAGGAGTCGCTGTGGGTACAGGCGTTGGCATAACGATCACTTCAGAGGGGTTCTCCTGTGCATCGGCCAGTGCCCCAGATAACAGCAGCCCCAATACACACAGTGCTAATTTCATCCCAAAAGCCTCCCAACCGTGGATATTTTCTTTAGTATGGCACAAGCGAAGCAAAAAACATGGCCCCCCGCTGTCCAGCGGGGGGCCATGTAAAGTGTCCGTATGCCCTAAGAGGCCGACGCACTGGGCATCGGGGTCGGAGCGGGGGTCGCTTGCGGCGGCTCCTGCACCAGCTTGCCCAAATCTTCGGGGATATTCACATACGTCAGATAGAGCTTCTTTTGCCCTTTGGCGTAAACATAATAGCCCGAATTGGTGGGGGTTTTGGCCCCTACCCACACTTCTTGATCCCCCTGGGTGAGCCCTAAGGTCATCTTGAGGGTGGGCTGATCCAGGCCAAAAGACGTCAGATCTTTGCCGTCATAGGTTTCATTGACCGTCTCCATGGCTTGCCAAGTGCGCACCATATTCACGGTAATATCAATGCGTGAACTATCCGCAGCGCCCAAAGGCGGATCCTGGACTTTCCAAGTGCCCGGTTTTTCCTGGGTTAATACGACCTTTTTGCCCCCCTGTTCTAGGGTCAAGGTTTTGAGGTCTGCGGCCTCAAAGTTCACCACATTGGGCTGTACTTTGGTATCGCCCGCAGGCGGAGCCGGGCCCCGCTCAAAGGCAAAGACATAGACCCCAAGGGCCACCAAAATGGCCACCATGGCAAATGTATAACTGGGTTTCATGAGCTTACCTCCGCTTCCACCAGACAAAAGCGCCCAGCAGCAGCATCAGGAGCGGTACCAGATACACTGTCAGGTTATAAATCAGGGAAGTCTGTTGATTGGTTAATTCAATCTGGTTCTGTTCCGGGGTTTTGGCCCGAATCGAAATCAGATTTTCCTCTTCCGCCAGCCATGCCAAACTGTTCAGGAAAAAGTCGCCATTGCCGAGTTTAATAAAGGCATTGCTGGCAAAGAGATGGTTCCCCACTACCACCAAACGGCTTTCAGGAGCTTTTTTATCCGCGCCTTCAGCCGCTTTATCTTTGTTGGCGGCGTCTTTGTGGGTGATCGTCACAGCCACTGCCAAGGATACCGGCCCTGGGCTGTCCTGCGCATCTTGGCGCACCTTTGTGAGTTCTTTGAGATTGGTCTCAGCCCAACTCTGGGGAGATGACTGGGCCAATTCAACCCCGGAAACCCCCTCTGGCGGGCTCGCGGTAAAACGCACCGAGCGCACCGCCGGGAAAAAGGTGGCACTCTTCATTTTTTCCGTGATCGGGTGGAAACGGTACTCGGTCACGGCAGGAGCAGCCACATCATTCCAGAAATGGCGGGTGGGGTCCACAACCAAGTCGTTGCCCACCGTTAGGCCATAACCAGACAAGAGCGACTCTAAGCCCGTTTGGGTTTGGGCACGCAGCATGACCAACAGGCGGCCTTTGCGTTTATCCAAATAATCTTTGAGGGCCGTACGTTCTTCTGGCAAAAGCGGTTTTTCGGGCCCGGCGATCACGACCGCACGGGCATCGGCTGGAACCTGCTTACTTTCCAGCAATTGCAGCTTGGCCACCTCGTAGTTTTCCTGGGTCATCATCTGTTTGAGGTTGCTCAGCCCCAACCGCTGATCAAAGCTATCGGGGTCAAGTTCCCCATGGCCCTGGAGGAAATAGATCTTGGGCTGGGTCTCTTGTGTCAGACTCAACAAGGCATTGGTAAAGTCTTGTTCTTGGTTATTGGAAACCGTTTTTTGGCGATCGCCCCGGGCAAAGATCGTGGTCCCATCACTGGTGATCTGCATTTGTTGGGCCCGCGCAGGTTCACGGATCGGATCCACAATTTCGACTTTGATTTTGCCTTTACCCTCGACTTTATAGGTGTCGAGTAAATCGCTGGCCTCTTGGCGCATCGGATTGGTCGCGCTGTAAAAGGCCGTAATCTGAATGTCGTCTTTGAGGCCGCTGATAATTTTGCGGGTCTGATCCGAAATGGAAAAATTCTTATTGGCCGTCAGGTCTGCCCGGAGGGGGTGGCGATAGGCCACATAGTTGAGTAACACCACAACCCCAACAAAGCTAAGGGTCAGGATCACGGCATTGGCCCCATAACGGGCTTGACGGGTTTGGGAAAAACCGAGAATTTGCTGCCGGGCATCAATGATCAGCCCAACAATGCCAATACCCAAAATGATCGCTCCGGCCACCTGTAAGAGACTGGCAACCTCTTTTAAATTGGCCTGGCCAGCGGAAACCAGCCCGGCAATTAAAGCCACCAGCCCAAGGGCGCCAATAATCACACTTAACCGTTTGAGAGAAGGAGATGATTTTTTCATGGGACTTACCTCCAACGCCGGGTTTCAAGGGAACGGGTGGTCAAGAATAACAGCCCCCCGATCACGCTGAAATAATAAAGCAGGTCACTGCTGGTGAGCAGGCCTTTGGCAAAACTTTCAAAATGGCTGTTGAGTGACAGGTAGTTGAGCACCGCCCCCATTTCATTGCCGACCACGCTGCTGGAGGCACCAATAAACCATAACAGCAGCGAAATCGCAAAAGCCAAGACGGCCGCCACAATTTGGTTCTGGGTCCAGGTGGAAGTCAACATGCCAATCGCTAAAAAGGCACACCCCATTAAAAACATGCCCAGATAACCGGTTAAAATCGGCATCAGATCGGGTTTGCCCAAGGCCAACAAGATGACTGGGAAATAAAAGGTCAGCACCAACATCAGCAATAAAAACAGGGCAGAAGCGATAAACTTCCCCATCACAATCCCTGCATCACTGACCGGTGAAGTTAATAACAGTTCGAGGGTTTTATTGCGCTGCTCTTCAGCAAACAACCGCATTGATAACAGCGGACTGATCAAAAGCAGGATCACGACCATATTGCCAAATAAATAGCGCATCATGCCTGCATCTTTGGTGTAAAAGAGAATCAGGGTGAAAAAATACCCGGAAATTAACAAGAACATTGCCATCACCACATAGGCAATGGGAGACACAAAATAACTTTTGAGCTCTTTGAGGGAAATGGCCCAAATTTGTGACATAGGGTTATTCTCCTTGCTCTTTGGTGACCAACTGGATAAAGACGTCTTCCAGATTGGCTTCAGTAGTTTGCAGGGCTTGTAAGCCCCAGCCTTGATCCACAACCGTTTTGGCCAGTTGTTCTTGAATATGGGGGGTGGCACTGTCCAAGCGCACAATGGTCAGGGCTCCTTCGCCCGGTTCAGAAACCAAGCCCGTAATACCGGGAATCGCGCTCAAAGCGGTGCGAATCTCGGCCTCTGGACCACGCACACGCAGGCTGATGCGCTGAACACCCGTGCTGCGGGTAATCAGGTTTTCTGGGGTGTCCTCAGCGAGAATTTTGCCGCGGTTGATAATGATGACCCGGTCACAGGTCATCTGTACTTCAGGCAAAATATGGGTACTCAGCACAATTGTATGCTGCCCCCCTAGGCTTTTGATCAAACGGCGGGTTTCTTGGATTTGACGGGGGTCAAGGCCAATGGTCGGTTCATCCAGCACAATCACGTCGGGATTGTGGATAATCGCCTGGGCCAAACCGACGCGCTGACGGTAACCCTTGGAAAGTTTACTGGTCGCTTTTTTCATTACGTCCGAAATCCAGCAGGATTCGGCCACTTCAGCAATACGCGCTTGGCGCTGACGTCGATCTTTAAGGCCCTTGAGCCGGGCGACAAAGTCGAGATAAGAGGCGACCGTTAACTCCCCATACAAAGGAGGGGTTTCTGGCAGATAGCCAATGCGCTTACGCGCTTCCATCGATTGGGAAGTGGTATCAAAACCTGCGACCTGGATACTTCCCTCACTGGGAGCCATAAAACCGGTGATCATCCGCATAGTGGTGGTTTTACCTGCACCGTTAGGGCCGAGGAACCCAAGAATGGTTCCTTTTGGCACGCTGAAGGTGAGATTATCCACCGCTTTCTGATGATTCCCGTAGTATTTGGTTACTTGGGAGACTTCAATCATAATGAGTGCCCTTGTGTAAAAAGGATATTCAGGGATGCAAATGGGTGGGAATATATTCAATATTCCGCATCTATCATAGCAACCTTATGCATGGCTGACAACAATTTTTAAGCAGAGGTTAATCTCTTCACAAAGGTGGTGGCGGAGTGCATACGCGCCAGCAACCCCAGCCCCTTGGGCCCATGTTATATTTCTATCATTATGCGCATTCGCTTTACCCTACCGATTCTGGTGATCGCCCTGACCGCCAGCTTTCTCTTTTTGGCGGCTATCAATATTCAGGGCGGTTGGCTCTATTTGGTGGATGCCTTTTTATGGAGTTTGGTGCTGATTGCCGCAGCGGTGCCTTTTTTACAATTGCGTACCCTCAATGCCCAGCGCCGTCTGCCAGGGGAAATTTACACCCACCAAAACATCCCTCTGACCCTTGAAGTCAGCCATCAAGGCCGATGGCCCACCTCTTTTTTGAGTATTCAGGACTGCCCTCCACAGCGGCTTTTTCGTCCGGCAGAAACGCTGGTTCTGCCTGAAAATGCCAAAGGATTTGTGGTTTCCCTGCGAGCAAATGAAACCTTTTCATACACCTACCCGCTCAGTGTTCCCGAAGCGGGTGTCTATTGCTTTGAGGCCATCGAAAGTGGCTCGTTTGGGCCTTTGGGGCTGATTGGCATCTACCGCCGCAAAACCGTCCGCACAGCGCTGGTCGTCCGTCCCACTCAGCCGGAAGGCACTTTGCAACAACTGTTGCGCCAGGGAGAAGAAGCCCATGAAGTGTTGCAACAAGAGCGCCAGCAAATGGACCTGCTCAATGTGTCACACTTTCGCAACTACCAGCCGGGGGATAACCGGCGCATGATCCATTGGAAAAACACCGCACGCCGCAATCAGTTAACCGTAGCCGAATCCCGCAGCGAACCCCTGCGGAAAATCCATCTGGTCATGGATACCACACAGCATCAAACTCCCGCCCTGATCGCCCAGAGCCAGATACTGGCTGCCGTCTTAATCCGTGACTATCTGCACCAGGACTACACCCTCCAGTGTAGTGCCCAGCCGCCTGCGTCTGGAACCTGGGAAAAAGCAGTGGGCTGGGCCCCCACCCGTATTATGCCCTTGGTGGGAAGCTGGAGCGAAGCCAGTTTTTGGCTGGCAACCCTCGAAGCAGACAGCGAACAGTCCTTAGAAAACTGGTTACCCCTTGCCCTCCAAGGCCAAGGGGAAGCGGATAAGTTAATCGTCATTAGCGCCCACCCCACCCCGACCCTACTGCGTCAATTGGAGGAACATGGCCAATATACCGGCCGCCGTTGTACCCTCTATCTGACCGCAGGCAATGCCCCGAGCAGCCCTTACCTAGAAGTGGTCAGCGCCCTGTAGGGACGTATTGCATATACGCCCAGACTCCAGCCCAGGCTAAGCGTTTAGCCTGGGCTGGCATACGACCCTCACCGTCTACCGCTACAAACAGCAAGGGCACTTGTTATGAACAAGTGCCCTTGTGCTTAAAAGCTCGGTCTAGGTAGCTTCAACCGGCTCCGGTTGAGCCTTTTCTTCACTCTCATCAACCACATCAGCGGCGTCTAAGTAGAAGATCGTGTTGTCTTCGCGGGCTTTGAGTACCAGCGATTTATCCGTAGGAATCTTGCCGAGCAGCAGATCTTCAGAGAGCGGATCTTCAATGTGCTTGGCAATCGCACGGCGCAGCGGGCGGGCTCCCGATTTTTCATCGTAACCAACACGGGCCAACATATCTTTGACGCTTGAATCGAAGCGCATGGTAATGCTGGCTTCCTTGAGGCGACCGGTCAGCTCTTCGAGCATCAGATCGACAATTTGGTGGATTTCGCTGCGGGTGAGCTGGTGGAAGACAATGATCTCGGTCAAACGGTTTAGGAATTCCGGGCGGAAGTTTTGCTTCAGCTCATCCATCACCATTTCACGCATCTTGCCATGGCGGCCATCAGTACCACTCGCCCCAGTGTTAAAACCAAGGGAGCTGCCTTTTTCAATTGCACGGGCACCAATATTGCTGGTCATGATTAAGATCGTGTTCTTGAAGTCGATGACGCGACCGCGAG
>DLGM01000356.1:6826-19114 GCA_002482705.1 Cyanobacteria bacterium UBA7694 | reverse complement strand
TTTGACTTTGTTTTCCAGGTCAAGAGCCCACTGCACATCAGCCTGAGAAACAGCCGCAGGGGCGGCAGCAGGAGCCATAGTCTGAGGGCCGGGGGTCATCGGGCCGGGTTGACTAAAAGCTTGACGAATTTGGGCAATTTTACTGTCAATGCTGCTCGACAAGCGATCCATATCCTCGGGAGAACTCGGCGGCAGATAGCTATCAACGCCCATTGCCGGAGCAGAAGGTGGAGCGCCCGCAGGCGAATAAGCCCCATACTGAGGGGGAGCCGCTGGGGCAGTTGCCGCAGAGCGGTTAAAGGGGCTGTAAGCGCTGGGCCCCGTGGGCTGGTAACCATGTGTTGATGTCATAGAGAAGACCCTTTCTCAGACCATTACACCTAATCTTATCGGATGCCGCTGCAAAAACATGCTTATCATCCGATTAAAACTATCTGAATTCCGCCTTAACCTCCGGGACTGAAGCCGAGGGAATGCGTGTGTACACTTGCCCTTCGACCTGCAAGCGGTTTTGCGCCACATCCAGCGTCACCTTCTGACCACGCAATGTGGCGCCATCACGCTCCACGACCACTCCCCCAGTCATGACAATCCGCTGTAAACGCTGGGTTTTGGGATCAAGGTATACCGTTGCTTGGGCACAAGTGGCTTTGTAGCGATCAAAGAGCACGCGGACATTGCGCCGAAATTGAGTCGTTTTGGTCGTCAAGTCGAGATCTACTTGTTCAGCAAAAACTTCCACGGCTTTGCCCTCTGCCGCACATACTTCCGGTTGCCAGGCTATTGCCAGGCCAGCCGCAAGCAACAGCGCCCCAAGCTTGAATCCAGTCGCAACGGCGCGTTTCACTAGCTCGAAATCCGCGAGATAATGTAATGATCGAGATTATTAAAGACCGGGCGCTTCATTTCATCGAGGGTTTCAAAAAAAGCCCGCACATGAAACATATTGGCAATCACATCGCTATATTCAGCCACAAACTCCGGGCGTGCCGTTAAGATCACGGTAAAAACCTGATCAAAGTCGCGCATTTTCATACGCAATTTTTTGGCCAACTTAAGCACGCTGTCGAGTTCTCCCAAACAGTATACTTTGAGTTCTTCGGCTCGGCTGCCCGTTTCCCGGTTGGTATATAACACCTCAACACAGCGCACCTGTAAAGGAATTTCATCGCGGTGATCCAGAATAAAGGTCACGGTATTGTCGATTTGGTGCAGGTGGGTCGAATACCCCTCAAAGGCATTAAACATCAACCCCGGCAAAAGTGTTGCACTGCGCTTTAAGAGCTCTTGTAAATCATCATCAGGCTGACGCTCATCCATCCGACGGGAACTCCTGGGCAATTAGTGCTCCCAGCATAACATAAGCATCGGGAATCAGCAGACGGGCAGTGCGGCCCGGACGCTGATGGGCCAAATGGATATGCAAAGTATCTGTAGGCAATGCGTCAGGAAAACGGCTGGCCCACTCAACCAAACACAGGGATGGCGTCGCCAGGTAATCTTCCCAACCCAGATCATACAATTCATCAAGGCTACCGAGGCGGTACCAATCAAAGTGAAACAATGAGATACCGCTAGGCACTTCGTATTCATTGACCAACGTAAAAGTGGGGCTCGTCAAACGTTCCGCAATACCCAAAGCAACGGCAAGCCCCTGGGAGAGGTGCGTTTTACCCGCCCCTAAATCGCCATCCAAAGCGATCACAGACGGCAGGGGTGACAATTGTGCCAAACAATACCCCAGCCGCAATGTCGCTGCAGTGTCTGGCAAATAGAGATTGAGTTCGATCATAGTTATAAGAAGATGCGCATGAAAAACGCCCTGCCGATACTTGGGCCCGCTGTTTTTGAAGCGAGTGCTCCAAAATACTTACAGAGAACGCTCCTGTGTTTAAAGTTCCCTCGGTCGTGGAGGTCTACGGCCACACCGGAAACGAATCTCAACGCTCATAAGAGGTTAGGCTCAAAACACGGTAATCCCAAACACCGGCAAGGCATTTAAAAAGATACTAACACAATTGCCAAAGCTTGTATACACAAAAAGAGACGCCTGACTCACAGCCAGAGACGTTATACTTACAGATAGTTATTTTTGTGAGGTTGCTTATGTGGATGCGCCGTTCAGTTCTTACGTTGGCTGTGAGCTTGTTTTTATCTGCCCCAGCCTTGGCCCAATTAGAGCTTGAAAAACTTTTAGAAGAGGCCGATCGGCCCAAACCCCAGCCCACACCGCAGGCGACTCCGCGCCCTCAACCTACACCCGCACCACCAGCAACCGCACCAGTAAAACCGACCCAACCAGCACCTCATCACGACCCCACCCATGGTTTCAGTCCTGATCTCAATAATCGTATCCCCCAAGCCAAAGCCGTGGAAGAAGTCAAAGTGCCACGGGTTGTGATCCTGCCTTTTAAAAATGTCACGGCCAACCCCAATGACGCCTGGATTAGCGAAAGTTTTGCTGAAAGCCTGTCCGATGGTTTGGCAAAAGTCCAATCCATGCAACTGATCGAGCGCAGCCAAATTGGCTCGGTTTTACAGGAACAGGCCTTTGGCCAAAGTGCCTTGGCTGACGAGCGCTTTGTCCCCCAAGTGGGAAAATTGCTAGGAGCCAACCGTATGGTCTTGGGGAGCTTTCAAAAATTGGGTGACAAATTGGTCGCGCAAGTGCGCATTGTTGACGTAGACACCGGAAAGGTTGATGCCAAAAGTGTCGCCAAAATTGAAGGCAAATTTAGCGAACTGTTTACCCTACAACAACAATTGGCCCAACAGTTGATCACGGGCATGCGCATTCCCACTACCCGTGAAGAGATGGCGCAACTGCAACAAACGCTGCAAGCGACACAATCCCAAGTGGCTTATGAAGCCTATATTAAAGGCACCACCTTCCGTCGTCTTGGAGACGACGAGAATGCCCAAGCCGCCATTCGAGAGTTTGTAAAAGCCTTGCAGGTCGATCCCAATTATGCCCGGGCCCATGCAGGATTAGCAGAAACCTACTCCATGCGCGCCCAAGCGGCTGAGTTTTTTCCCTCAAGTACCAGCACAGATCTGTTAAAGGCCCAAGAAGCGGCCCGCAAAGCGATAGCCCTGAATCCCCAGTTGGCAGAAGCCCACCGCGCCTTGGCCCAAGTCTTGTATACCCAGAAAAAATACCCTGAATCATTAACTGCCGCTCAACAGGCCCATCTCTTAAACCCCCGTGATGGCGAAGCCGCCATCATGATGTTATTGGCAAAATACCCTGGCGAGGCCATCTATCAATTAAATCCCAACCAACTCCAGAACGAGCTCAACAACTTAGGCATTAGCTTAGAAGACCCTTGGATGCAGTATTCCGTCGCCGCAATCTACCTGAACCGCGCCATGATGCCCAATGCCAGCAAGGAACGTAAGCTGGCCATCGAGCTTTTGAGCAAAGCCCAAACGTCATTACCGGATTACCCCTATATCCCTCTGATGCTGGGCACCCTACAATTATTTGAAGGCAATAACGAAGCCACCGTCAAGTTTGCCAAACAGGCCGTCAGTTTAGCCCCAGCCAACTTTATGCTGTTATCTTCGAGTGGTTCTTTAAGCTTACAAGCGGGAGACCTCACCAGTGCAGAATACTTTATCAAACGTGCCATTCAGGTGAATCCGGCCTACGGTTTTAGTTACCTCTTTCAAGCCGATTTATACATGTTCCAAGGCAAAGAGACAGAAGCCTTGCAAGCGATTGGTGAAGCCGCTAAGCGTATGCCCGAACACTGCAATGTCTATTTTTCCTTGGCCGCCCTGCACCAATCAGCCGGGCGCAATGACAAAGCCATTTTGGCCTATCGCCAAGCGCTCAAATACTGGAAAAGCACTATGAGCAACGGCATTGGCCGAGAGATCATCGAACTGAGTTTAGCGGCCCTATTGGCTGAATCCGGTCAGAGCAAAGAAGCCCGAGCCCTACTGGTACCGCTGCGAAATCATCCCATGGTGGCTCCCGGTGCGCGGCGATTAAATGCCCGTATAGCCATTACCGAAGGACAATATGCTTTGGCTCAGCAAGAGTTTGAAAACTACCTGCAGTTGGCACCAGAAGAACGTGAGCGCCCAGTCAACCGGCTCATGGAGCGGGAAATTCAATTGCTGCTTAAACACCAGCAAAAACCTCAGGACGCCTTAATTTTGAACGATCTGGGACAAGTTGCCCTGATGCAAAAAGATTATGCTCTGGCCCAAAAGTATTACCAACAGGCGATCAAGCTGGCGCCGGATAATCCACAAATCAACTACAATATGGGCTATTTGCACCTGCATCAAAATCAATGGCGGGAAGCCATCGATGCCTTCCAAAAAGCGGCCATATTACAGCCCGACTACATCAATGCCCACTATAATTTGGGCATTGCCTATGCCCAAAGTGGCGATACCATTATGGCCAAAGCACAATGGGAAAAGGTCTTGCGCCTCAAACCCGATCACAGTGAAGCCAAAAGCGCCCTCAGCCGCCTTTAGCAGTGGCTGCCGCTTCTAAACGCTGACGGATGGCCAGCTTCAACTTCACAAAACTGGCTACCTGATAACCTTTGGGAATCAGGAGATTGATCACCCGGTCGTCGCGCAATACATAAATAAACGAGATATCGTGGGCATCCTGAGGCTGGTGAGGGTTGAGGATACGGCAACTGACATAGGTGCCATGCCGCAACAGGGCCGTGCGCTCAATGCCCAATAGAGGTTCGTTATAGGTCGCGGGAACCTTATCCAGCGTCAGAGTGATGGGGTCTACCACATAGGGAATGGTCTGACTGCCCTTTAAAAGCTCAATCTGCATCGGTATTCCCCTTCAAGCTGTACTATTGCCATTCTACCGCAGTGGCACAAAAAAGAAACTCTTCCCAAGGGGGAAGAGCATGCAATCGGTGAGTCAAGCTGAATGCAATCAACAGCTTGGTGTCTAGGAATACAAATGAGTTTGAATTCCTGAACAAGCTTAACGGGCCAGACTTACACTGGGCTTACAAAATGCGTTTACCAAAAGCCGACTGGATCAATTCGACCCCCAGCTCCGCCGTTTGGTTGCGAATATCGAGAATTGGGTTCAATTCCACCATTTCCAGACCAATCATTTTGCCGGTGCTGGCGATTTTTTCCATGATCAAGTGGGCTTCCCGATAACGAATCCCGCCTTTGACAGCCGTACCCACGCCCGGTGCAATGTCCGGGTCCAGGCCATCAAAGTCAAACGAGAGGTGGATGCCCGCTGTACCATAAGACACCCGATCAATCGCTTCGCGAATAATCGCCGACATGCCCCGTTCATCGATATCGGTCATGGTGTAAGCATGGACACCACTTTGACGCACCAGCTTTTTCTCAGCCAAATCTACGTCGCGCAGACCAATCAAGGCCACATGTTCAGGCTTAATCTTGGGGGCAAAACCGCCTAGGTGTGTGAGCTCAACGGCTCCCCAGCCCATGCTCGAAGACAAGGGCATACCGTGAATATTGCCCGTAGAAGTAGTGTCTGGGGTGTTCATGTCCGCGTGAGCGTCAATCCAGATCACGCCAATTTCCTGATCTTTGCGGCGGTAAAATTCGCTGATCGCCGCAATCGTACCAATCGCAATGCTGTGGTCACCCCCTAGCACCAAGGGAAAGTGTCCTTGATCCATAGCCTCCAAGACTTTAATGCGTTGGGCTTCGCAGGCCTCGGCAATTTCTTTTAAGTAGCGGCTGTGTTTGTCGCCTAAATAACAGCTTTCGGGAATCGGAACGGGGATATTGCCCCGATCAACCACCTCATGCCCCAAAGCCGAGATCGCCTCCATCAGGCCTGCAATACGAAAGGCGGAAGGGCCCGCATCAACGCCCCGGTGACCTGCCCCCAAATCGAGAGGGGCGCCAATAATTGAAACTGTTTGTCCTTTTTGCATCAGGTACCTCATACACATAGGCTTATCCAAGCCTAAAGATAGGGCTGAAACCATTTTTATGGGGTGAACGGCACACATTTAAAAAGAAGGGAGACAGAATGAAATAACGCAATGCGTTATCAGATGTGCTTTTCAGCCTATTTTCAGTATAACAGTCTCCGTCCTGCTCACGCTGTAAATAAGCTACCAGCAAAAGCGTAGAACAAGTGCCATGAATAAGGGGCTCCTACCCAAGGAGCCCCTTGCTGTGAGCAGGATTAACCGCCGAAAATCACGTTATCCAGACTGCCTGTGTCACTGCCGGTAACATATTCGCCCCGAATCCAGAGTTGTGTCAAATCGCCCAAGACAGCACGCAAATCAGCCGCAGTCGCAGGCTCCCCCTCTAAACTCCCCCGTTTCCAATTGGCACTTTCACTCAGCATCACGCTATAAGAGGTCCAATCAGTACCGGGGTTATTGGCCAAATCCAAAACCAAGGTTTGTCCAGCGCCTACGAGCATCACATCAGCCTCATCAAATTGCTCATTCAGATTAGATTGTTTGAGATCAAAAGACAGACGTTTTTGGTATGCGGCACCTTGATTGCCTAAAAACTTTTCCGGGGCAGCCCAGTACCAAGTTCCCCCCGTCACATCATCATTGGCAGCAATGTGCCCCCCCGGATTTCCACCCGTTGTCAGGTATTGGGGCGTTTGACGCCCTTCTTCGGCATCTCCGGCCACCTGCCAATCGTCATCATGGGCATCAAAGGTGCTGCGAATCGGGAGGGTGCTACCACAATTTTTTTGCAGGCGCACATTGTCAAGGCCCCCGGTATCACTGCCATCGACATATTCCCCGCGAATCCAAATACGGGTGATATTTCCCAATACGGCTTGCAAATCAGCCGCAGTGGCGGCATCCCCGGCCCGGGTATTTCGTTTCCAACCGGCATCCTCGTTGAGTTGCAGGGCATAAGCCGTCCAGTTTTCCCCCGGTGACTGGGGTAAGGTCATGACCAGGGTTTTCCCAGCCCCTTCAATGATCACATCATCTTCTTCAAACTGCTGAGTGGTGGGGGATTGTTTGAGTTGAAAACTGAGGGTGCCCTGATAAGCCGCATTCTGCTCACCTAGATATTGGGCCGGAGCAGCCCAATACCAAGTTCCGCCAGCCACGTCATCTTCCGCACTCAGATATCCCCCCGGATTGCCGCCCGTCGCCATATACTGAGGCACTCCCGTTTGTCGTTCTGCATCCCCAATGACTTGCCAACCATCATTCGCACTATCAAAGGTGCTGGCAACTGTACAGCCCGAAGGAGACACACCTGGCCCTGGTGAAGGCACAATACTCGGACTTGAAGAGGGCATTGGATTCGGACCTGATGGAATAACCCCAGAGGGGGTACAACTCATTAACAGCGATACACACACAGCAGCCAAAACAGAGCGAGAAATAAACATGAAGGTCTCCCAAAAATCATTTTAATCGCAGCATGATGCACCGATTGCACCAAACTGCTTACACAGGAATATTAACATTTGTAAAGGATCTTCTAAGCCCCTGCTCGCTCACATAAAGCCTGTGATTTTAATCGATGCGCATATTCATTCACAATCCGACCAGAACAACCATTAGGATATAAATCGACATAAACCTCGATTTATAGCTTAAAAGCAACTTTTGAACTATTCCCAAGCCCATCATCCCAGAACATATTTCTGGCCCCATCAGACAAATAACCGCTGCTTATGGGCAACGGTTATTTTGAGTCTGCTCGGAATGGCTTATTGCAAAGCTTGGTAAGTATCTACCAACCCGTAGCCATAAAGGTCGTCACGGCCCGGCTCGCCCCGATCAATGGCCGTTTCTTCAAGGCGTTGTTTGATCCAAGCGGGGGTGGCCTGTGCCCCAAACTTTTGACGCATCAGCGCCGCTACTCCCGCTACATGGGGAGCAGCCATTGAAGTGCCGCTCATTTCGACGTAGGGGTTAAAACGCAAGAATGAAGGTACGGTCGAGGTAATCATATAACCGGGAGCCGCCACCGAAACATAATCGCCCGAGTTGGAAAAAGCGGTGACATTGTTATCGCGATCAGTGGCACCGACCCCAATCACACCCGGGATGGCAGCCAGATAGTTACGCGCGTTGTTGGCCATGCGTTCATTGCCTGCAGCGACCACCACGGTAATATTTTTCTCCAACGCATATTGGACTGCCCGCTCAAGGGTATTGCTCGGCTCGGTGACAGCCAGGCTCATATTGATCACGTGCGCACCATGATCGGCAGCCCAGACCACCCCATCGGCAATGATTGAAATTAGCGTTTCGCTGGTGTTTTCTTCTGGGGCAAACACCGACTTAATAATGTCACCCACCCCTGGGAAAATATTGACGGGCAAAATTTTGGCTTTGGGGGCAACCCCGGCAATGCCCTCATTATTATCGGTGGCGGCAGCAATAATCCCCGCCACGTGAGAACCATGTTTGTAAGTGGGCATCAGATAGTTGAGGCTGCTGACATCTCCTCCCTTGTTACCCGCTTTGCGGGGATAGGCATCATAACCGGGCAGTACCTGATTTTTAAGGTCTTTATGGCCAAAGGCCACGCCTGAATCAATCACCGCCACGGTAATGCCCTCTCCGTTGGCCAAAGCCCAACTTTCCGGGGCCTTGATCGCCTTTAAGCCATACTGGGTTGAGAAAAAGGTGTCATTAACCAGCGGCACGTTAAACAGCGAAAAACTGGGAGCATCCGCTGGACGCTCTTCGTTGGGCTTTTGGGCACTGACCTGATCACTTTCTACATAGGCAAAAATCGGCTCTTGGGCCAATTGATTGACCAAATCAGGTACGGGTTGCCCTTGGGTCAGAAAAATAACCGTGCGAATCCCGGTCAAATAACGATCCACTTTCAGGTTGTATTTGGTCGCAATGCCAGCCACCTGGGCGTAGTCAGATTCAGACTTAAGCCCAGCCAAGACGGTTTCGGTGCTGTAATTGGTCGTGACGACCGTGCGGGGGGCAGTGGTTTCAGGGGGAGTTACGGGCGTGGTCGCCACTGGCGCAGGACTAGCTGGCGCAACAGGCAGTGGGGCACTCGAAGGCGGCAGACTGACCGGAGCAGTGGAGGGGGTTGCCGTACCGGGACGCAAGCCTGAAGAGGTACTGGGTGCTGTCGCAACAAACTGATTGGGAGACTGAGTGGCGGGTGTCACCGAGGGGGAGGTGGTCGGAGGGGTGGCAACGGGCGTACCCGGTACAGCGGGGGGAGTGGTCGAGCAGGCTGCCAGCAGGAGCAGCGTGGCGGAGGCCATTAGGTGTTTCATAGGGAACCTCGGTGTTGTTCGCGTACAGCTATTATAACCCTTTGCACCCGGCAGCTTGCCTCTTATCTCCCATCTAGCGGCGCGTCCAGCGAAACAGGCGGGCCCCCACGGTTAAAAATACCAGGGTCAAGGTCATCAATACCAGCAAATGCCCCCAGACATCGGCCAAACCCGCCCCATCATTCATGACCTTGCGCGCCCCTGTAATCAGATGCGTCAGGGGAAAAATCAGCGCCAGCTTCTGTAACCAGACCGGGCTCCCCTCCAGCGAAAACCAGACCTCAGACAAAAACATCATCGGAAAGGTCGCCATATTGAGCAATCCGCCCACCAGCTCTTCACTTTCCGTACGCGCCGCCACCATCACCCCCAGGCTGTTAAAACTGGCAGCCCCCCAGAAAAAGAGCAGGAACAGGGCCAGCCAGGAACCCCGGACTTGGAATTGAAACAGCACCATCGAACCGCCAAAAATAACGAGCGTCGTAAACGCCGTTAAAAACAGCCGCGAAGCCACCTGGGCACTGAGATATTCAAACGGCGTCAGCGGGGTTGCACTCAAACGTTTAAGCACTCCATTTTTACGGTAACGCACAATCACATAACTGACGCCAAACACCGCGCCAAACATAATGTTCATGCCCAATAAGCCGGGAAAAAACCAGTCTAAATAGGGCACTTCCGTTCCCTGCAAGGTCTTGCGCACAAACAGGGAGGGCGGCGGCTGAGGCTGTGCTTCCAATAAGCGAATCACCATCACTTCGGCCTGATAACCTTTGGGGGCCGTTTCACTGACATAATAAGCCGGAGGCTGGGGTTGTGTAATCAGCAATAAATCCAGCTTGTGGTGGGCCAATTTATCACGAGCCTCGTCAGCGTCGTTCAAAATAACCACTTTGACCTGGGGCAGCGCAGCTATTCGCGGTTGCCATACTTGGATCTGGGGCCCGGTAATGCCAATCGTGACAGCTTCTGGAGGTTTGTCACGACTAAAGGTAAAGCTAAATCCTACCAATAAAAAGAAAGGAAAGAGCATACTCCAGGCCAAAGAGCTACGATCCCGCAGAAACTCCATATTGCGGGCGTAAAACAGGCTCCAAAAGCGTTCTAAACGTTTTTTCATTCTCTCAGGCTCCTGCCGGTCAGTACCAAAAATACATCCTCTAAATTGGGCGAGTGAATACTGATATTTGAGAGGTCAATGTCCCGCGCCAAAAGCATTTTCAGGGCCTCTTTGGCATCAGTGACGTGCAATTCGTGCCCACTGGGGCGGGTTTCTACAGGCCATGGCAAATCAGTCAGGGCCTCAGCCGGAAGTGTTAAGGGCAACTGGAGGGTAATATGCGGGCAATAACGCTGAATCAGTTCGCGGGGAGTGCCCGTAGTTAAAATTTTGCCCTGATCCATTACGGCAATATCGTCACATAAAATTTGCGCTTCATCCATATAGTGAGTGGTCAGAATCACCGTTTTGCCCTTGGTTTTAATCCGCTCGACAATATCCCATAAATTCCGCCGGGCTTGGGGATCCATCCCGGTGGTCGGCTCATCCAAAAAGATCAGCTCGGGTTCGTTAAGTAAAGCCAAAGCCAGCAAAAGACGCTGCTTTTGCCCGCCAGAGATTTTCCGGTTATCTCGTTTGAGGATGTCTTGTAATTGGCAGGTACTGATAATGTCATCCAGATTGGCCTGACGCGTATACAAACGGTGAAAGGTTTTTAAGGTCTCTTCCACAGTAAGGTACTGGAGCAATTGGGTGCTCTGAAACTGAATGCCAACCTCTTCACGGAAGCGCTGGCTGCGGGGTTGCCCTTTGTATAAGACCTCGCCGCTGGTTTTATCAAGCGTGTCTTCAATCATTTCAATCGTGGTGGTTTTACCCGCCCCATTGGGGCCGAGCAGGCCAAAACAGATGCCCGGCCTAATTGCAAAACTCACCCCATCAACCGCCCGCAGGCCCGGATACTGTTTGACCAAATCAACGACTTCAAGAATAGGTTGTGTCATAAGAGAAACAGTATAGCCGATTCGCCCCCCATCGCGGCATTCAACAGGATTTCCCCCAGGGCCGATCAATTCGCACATTTCCAACGTAGGTGCACACAATTTTGTGCACCTGCATCACGCCTAAAGCTTATATTTACACTCTATTGAAAGGTAATGAAGAGCCCTACCGCGTTCCGGTGAAGCCTTCGCATAGAATTGACCAGTCCTGGATTTCCTCAGACCGCGTATCTCTATCGCTGCCTTACGCTTAACGCCTTTGTTATAATGCCGTCACCACCCCTCTGGAGGATTCCCCTGATGCAGCCCGATACACTTGTACGCATTTACGAGAAAATGGTGCAGGCCCGCGCCCTGGACGAAATTTTGGCGCAAACCCGGATTTTGGGAAACCCCTTTTATATTGGCTCGACCTTTGAAGAGCCGTTGGTGATTATTGGCATGCTCATGAATGTCGGTCAAGGCATCAACCACGACGTATTGGCCGCCTATTACCGCTCACTGCCAATTGTGCTGGGCATGGGCCATCCCCCCGAATATGCCATGCGCCAAGCCGCCATGCGCGCCACGGATCCCTATTCTGCCGGACGTCAGATGGTCAGCCATTTTTCTGACCCGGAGACCAACGTCATTCCCGTCTCTTCGTGTGTAACCTCAGAAGCGGGCAAGGGGTATGGCACTGCCTNNGTTGGTACAAAAAATGCTCGCCACCGAACCGGCCCTGACCGTGGTTCACTTGGGCGACGCCATGTGCGCTGAGGCCGATTTCTGGGTTTTACTCCAGGAAATGGCCCTTAAGGAATTGCCCGTACTGGTGCTGATCAGCAACAATGCGGCCGGGATTCATACCCCCTACCGTGATGGCTCCGCCGCTCCCTGCCAAAGTGCCTGGGGCATTGCCTGCAAATCGGCGATGGCCGCTTATCCGACTGACCCGGCCTTGTTACAGTATGTGCAGAGCTTTAACCCGGATCTGCCCCTAGAAGGCGTGCAGTATGTGGACAGCCCCAAAGCCGGTTGGAAAATGGTCGATGGCACCGATGTACTGTCCGTCT